>DASXVR010000309.1:0-10183 GCA_036504175.1 Actinotalea sp.
AGCCGCCGAACCGGCAATGGCCGGTTCGGCGGCTCCGTTGTGCCTGGCGGTCGTCGGGTCCCGCTGGGGAGACCCGCCGCCGGATGTCTTGATCGACTCTTTTCACCCGAAAGGCGGGTGAGGATATGTCCGTTTTGGCCCTAAAGTGACGATCTGACCGGCCCCATGTCCCCTCTCGCGGGCGCCGGCTCAATGACGAGGAGCCCGAGATGCAGGCAGCCACGATCGTCCGCCGGCTGGTGTCGACCCTGGGAGCGGCTGCGCTGCTCGCCGGCGGCCTCGTGGCGCTACCCGCCCAGGCCGACACGGCTCCGGCCGACCCGAGCCTGCCGACCACCGTCTCGGCCGACGGCCTGCCGACGGTGCAGATCAACGGCGTCGTGTGGAACCAGCAGATCGTCGGCAACACCGTGTACGTGGGCGGGAGCTTCAGCTCGGCCCGGCCGGCGGGGTCGCCGGCGGGGTCGAACGAGACGCCGCGGGCGAACTTCCTCGCCTACAACCTCACCACCGGCGCTCTGATCACGACCTTCGCCCCGACGTTCAACGCACAGGTCAACGACATCACGGTCTCGCCGGACCAGAAGACCCTGTACGTCGCGGGCAACTTCACCACGGTCAACGGCCAGAACCGCTATCGCATCGCCGCCTTCGACGTGGCGACGGGCGCCCTCTCCACGGCGTTCAGGCCGACGGTGAACTCCGTGGTCAACGCGGTGCAGGCCACCAACAGCGCGGTCTTCATCGCCGGTTCGCTGACCAGTGTCAACGGATCGGCCCGCACCAAGGTCGCTGCCCTCGCCGCGTCCAACGGCGCGACGTTGCCGATGACGACGTCGATCACCGACGGGACCGTGCAGGGCCTCGCCGTGTCGCCGGACGGTGGCTCGCTGGTCATCTCCGGCAGCTTCACGAGCGTCAACGGCTCCTCCAACCCGGGCTACGGCCTGGCGCGCGTCGACACCAGCACGGGGGCCAACCAGCCGCTGCCGGTCAACGAGCAGGTCCGCAACGGCGGGCCGCAGGCCAGCATGCTGCAGCTCGAGTCGGACTCCACGCAGTTCTACGGCACGGGCTTCCACTTCGGCAGCGGCGGCAACGTCGAGGGCGCCTTCGCGGCCGACTGGGCCACCGGGACCCTCCAGTGGATCGAGGACTGCCACGGCGACACGTACTCGGCCTACCCGGCCGGTGGCGCCGTCTACGAGGCGAGCCACAAGCACTACTGCGGCAACAGCGGCGGCTTCCCGCAGACGGACCCGTGGACGTACCACCGGGCCACCGCTGTGGGGAACGCGGCCACGCGCATCAACACCCCTGACATCTACGGCTACCCGGACCACGCCGGCCAGCCGTCCCCGACCTTCCTCGGCTGGTACCCGGACCTGAACTACGGCACCTACACCGGCAAGTCCCAGGGCCCGTGGACCGTCAACGGCAACGCCGACTACGTCCTCATGGGCGGCGAGTTCACCACCGTCAACGGCGTCGGTCAGCAGGGCCTGGTCCGGTTCGCCCGCAGCGCGCTCGCCCCTAACCTGCAGGGTCCGCGCACCTCCGGCGCCAACTACGTCGTCTCGGCGGCATCGTTCGCCACGGGCACCGTCAGGGTGGCCTGGAAGGCCAACTGGGACCGCGACAACGAGACGCTCACGTACCGGCTCTACCGCGCCAGCACGGCGAACCCGCCCATCTACACCGAGACCATGACCACGCCCTTCTGGGACCTTAAGCCCATGGGCTTCATGGACACCGGTCTGACGCCCGGCTCCTCGCAGCGCTATCGCGTCATCGTCTCCGACCCCTTCGGCAACACCGCGATGAGCGACTGGGTCACCGTCACGGTGAGCGCCTCCGGCACGATGTCGGACTACGCCAACGCCGTCCTCGCCGACGACCCTGCCTCCTTCTGGCGGCTCGGTGAGCCCAGCGGCACCACGGTCTACGACTGGGCGGGCTTCAACGACGCCACGGCCGGGACGGGCGTGACCCGCGGGGTCACCGGCGCCATCGGCAGCGACACGAACACCGCGTCCGGGTTCGACGGCACCGGCAACGGTCTCGTCTCGACCAGGTCCCTCCAGCAGGGTCCGCAGCTGTTCACGATCGAGACCTGGTTCCGCACCACAACCACGACCGGCGGCAAGATCGTCGGCTTCGGCAACGCCGCCACGGGCAACTCGAGCAACTACGACCGTCACATCTACATGGAGCCGTCCGGCCAGGTGACGTTCGGCGTGTACCCGGGTGGCGTTCGCACCGTGACCTCGGGCGCGGCCTACAACGACGGCCAGTGGCACCAGGCGGTCGCCTCGCTCAGCGGTGACGGCATGAAGCTGTACGTCGACGGCAAGCGGGTCGCCCAGCGCTCCGACACGACGTCGGCGCAGCCGTACTCCGGCTACTGGCGCATCGGTGGCGACTCACCGTGGAGCGGCGACGCGTACTTCCACGGCGACATCGACGACGTCGCGATCTACGACACCGCGCTGTCCGGCACGGCCGTCAACAACCACTGGGTCGCCTCCGGACGTACGACGACGATCCAGCCGGCACCGGCCGACGCCTACGGCAAGGCCGTCTACGACCTGGGCCCCGACCTGTTCTGGCGCCTCGGTGAGTCGTCCGGCTCGGTCGCTGCCGACGCGAGCACGTCCGAGACCCCGGGCGGCTACAGCGGCGGCGTCACCAAGGGTGCGGCAGGCGCCATCCAGGGCCTGAGCAACACCGCGGCGACGTTCGACGGCGTCGACGGACTCGTGGTCAGCTCCAAGCAGTTCACGAACCCGACGACCTACAGCCAGGAGCTGTGGTTCAAGACCACGACCACCAACGGCGGCAAGCTGATCGGCTTCGGCAACCACAACACCGGGACGTCGGACAACTACGACCGGCACGTCTACATGGAGAACTCGGGTCAGCTCACCTTCGGGGTGTGGACCGGGTTCACGAACACCATCACCTCGCCGCTGGCCTACAACGACGGTGCGTGGCACCAGATGGTGGCGACGCAGTCCAGCACCGACGGCATGAAGCTCTTCGTCGACGGCGCGCTCGTCGGGACGAACGGGCAGACGTCGGCGCAGGACTACACCGGCTACTGGCGGGTCGGCGGGGACACCACCTGGGGCCCCCAGCCGTGGTTCGCCGGCACCATCGACGAGGTCGCCGTCTACTCGACAGCCCTCACCGCCCAGCAGATCGCCCAGCACTACGCCCTCGGCACCAACGCGCCGCCGGTCAACCAGGCGCCGGTGGCGGCGTTCACCTCGTCGGTGTCGAACCTGACGGCGTCGGTGGACGGGTCGACCTCGGCGGACCCGGACGGGACGATCGCGTCGTACGCGTGGGACTTCGGTGACTCGCAGACGGGTACGGGGGCGACGACGTCGCACCTGTACGCGGCGGGCGGGACGTACACGGTGACCTTGACCGTGACGGACAACCAGGGTGCGACCAACGCGGTCAGCCACCCGGTCACCGTGACGGCACCCACGGGCACCGAGCTGGTCAAGGACCTCTTCACCCGTGCGGTCGCGGGTGGCTGGGGCTCGGCCGAGGTCGGTGGCCCCTGGACGTCGACCGGGACCGCGAGCAAGTTCTCGGTCGACGGGACGGCCGGTGTGCACACCGCGTCCGCGGGCAACACGCTGACCTCCTCGCTCGGCACGCTCGCGAGCACGGCGACGGACACCACCGCCACCGTGAGCGTGAACAAGGTGCCCAACGGCGGCGGCGCGTTCGCCGTCGTCCAGGGACGTCAGATCACCGCCACGAACGCCTACGCGGTGCGGTTGCGGCTGCAGGCTGACGGGTCGGTCCTGATGCACATCACGCGCGGGAACGGAACGCCGATCGTCGGCGGGACCGTGGCCGGACTGACCTACGCAGCGGGCGACAAGCTGCAGGTCCGCCTGCAGGTCCAAGGGGCGTCGCCGACGACCCTCCGGGCGCGGGTCTGGAAGGTCGGCACCACGGAGCCGACCACCTGGTCGACCATCACCGACTCCACGGCGGGCCTCCAGGTCGCGGGCGGTGTGGGCATCCAGACGTACCTCTTCGGTACGGTCACCAACGGCCCGGTCGCGTTCCGCTACGACGACCTCGTGGTCAACCCGATCCCGTGACAGCGAAGGTCTGAGAGGGGCCGCCGGCATGAAGGTCAGCGTCATCACCTTGACCTACCGGCGGCCCCTCGACCTCGCCCAGGCCCTTCCCGTCCTCCTCGAGCACGTCGAGGCAGTGGCGGGCGCGGAGCTGGTCGTCGTGGACAACGACACCGAGCCCTCGGCTCAGGCCGTCGTCCAGGAGTGGTCTGCGGATCATCCGGTGCGGTACGTCCATGAGCCGAGGCCGGGGATCGCGGCCGCCCGCAACCGTGGGCTCGACGAGACCGCCGGGTCGGACGTGGTGGTCTTCATCGACGACGACGAGCGACCCTCCGACGGCTGGCTGCCGGCCCTGCTCGCGACCTACGAGCGGTACCGGCCGACAGGGGTCGCCGGACGTGTCGTCTCGGCGTTCGACGGGCCCGTGGACCCCTGGATCGTCGCGGGCCGGTTCTTCGAGCGTCTGCGCCACGAGACGGGCACGGTGGTCCCCGTCGTCGCCACGAACAACCTCCTGCTCGACGTGCGCAGCGTCCAGGACTGGGGCCTGCGGTTCGACGAGGAGTTCGGGCTGTCCGGCGGGTCGGACACGGTGTTCGCCCTCGAGGTGGTCCGGCGCGGGGGCACGTTCGTCTGGTGCGACGAGGCCGCCGTGGTCGACGTGGTCCCCCCCTCGCGGCTGACCCGCCGATGGGTCCTGCGCCGCGCCTTCCGGTCAGGCAACAGCGGGAGCCGGGCGGCCCTCCACGTCCTGAGGTCGGGGCGGGGGCCGGTCCGTGCTCGGATGGCCGCCCGTGGGACGGTGCGAGTCGCAGGCGGGCTGGCGCGCCTGGCTGTGGGAGCCGTCACGCGCGACGTCGGCCGTCAGGCCCACGGGGCCAGGACGCTCGCGCGCGGAGGCGGGATGGTCCTCGGCGCCTTCGGCTACGTCTACTCCGAGTACAGCCGTCGGCCGTCGGCCGTCTCCACCGCACCGCCGGGCACCCCTGCCTGAACGGTTGCCCTCGGCTGCGGTCGCGGTCCCGTACGTGACGCCCGAGCGCCCTGCGCCGGGGCCGGCCTACCGGGCAGAGCCGTGGAGAGCGGGATGAGGAGTGCGACGGTGACGCCCAGGAGGATCATCGCCGAGTAGAAGGGCCCGAAGAAGGTCTCCCAGAGCGATCGGACCGCGAGGTAGACCATGAGGGCGCTGGCTGTTCGGTGGGCGAGCTCGCCCGTGAGGCCGCGTACCACGAAGACGACGACCGTGCCCGCGAGGAGCACCCCGACGGGCCCGAACGCCGCCCACATGTCGCCGACCGTCGAGTGCAGCTCGATGCCTCGGCCGAACATGTAGTCCTCGACGTACCCGTTCTGCGGGTCGTAGTTGAGCTCCGCCATGCCGCTCTTGGCCGCCACGACATCGCTCCCGTCGGCCTGGGTCCCCGCGCCGTACCCCCACGGTCGCCTGACCATCAGGGCTGCCGTGGCAGCCGCCTCGGGTCGAGCGCCCAGGATCAGGGAGCCGCTCTGCTCCACCTGCTGCTCGGTCCGCAGCTGGGTCTGCTCGCCGAGGTAGCCGTCGAGGATGAGGCCTTGGCCGACCTGGTAGATGCCGAACCCGAGGAGCGCCGCGAAGAGCACGATCCGGAACCGGGAGCCGGCGCGTGTGTGAGGCCGCGGTATCGCCACCCAGGTGACCATGATCGCCGCCAGGAGCAGCATCGCGAACATCGATCGTGCTCCGGAGAGCGCGCAGGCCGCGGCCAGCACGACGGCGGCGAGCACCTCCAGCGAGCGCCGCCCGCTGTACCAGGCGGCAGCAAGCAGGAGCACCGTCACCGGGCCCGCGAAGCCGAAGCGCCACGGGTTCTCCGCGAACCTGCCGTCCGTCGAGATCCCCAGCAGCATCCCCGCGCCCGCCAGCATCCCGACGACCGGCCGCGACAGCAGCGTTCGCGCCCAGAGGACGAGTCCGATCAGGAGCGCGAAGTTGAGCAGGTTGACGGTGACCGTGAGGCTCAGCGTCGACGACGTCTGATGGTCCGCGGACGCGAGATCGGTCAGCCAGAGCCCCGCGAGGGCTGCCGCTCCGACGAGGAGGATCAGCGCGCGCGCCCCCCGGAACCGACCAAGGTTGGAGAACCAGACCGGCGCGAGCGCGACGCCGACCAGCGTCCCCGCCGTGATGCTCAGGTGGATGGAGAACCGCATCGCCGTGATCACGACGCAGAGCGCGGCGACCAGTGCTGCGAGATCGACCTTGCGGTCCCTCAGGCGCGGGCGCGGCACCTGCGCCTGAGTCAGGCCTGCCGCTTCCTGCATCTGCGCTCCATGGATCGGCGACCTGGGGCATGCCCGACACCCGGTCGGGACAGTCTACGGTCGAGATCGCTCAGCCACGCGGTGGAGGTGAGGGCTGTGGGCCAGTCGTCGCCCACGGTTGATTTGGGCGGTTCGCGACGAAAGACTGTGTCCGGTGGTCGAGCCAGGTCCCTGGCTCCAGGGCTACTCCCCGTACGCCGTCGGAAGGGCGAACAGCTGATGAGCTCCGACGAGCGTGTGGAGGCCGGTGCCGACGCGCCCCCGCACCCTCGTGAGCCCGTCGCCGTGCCGGTCGGTCCGCCGGTGCGCCCGCCCGCCCGCCTGGCCTGGATCGACGCGACGCGCGGCTTCAGCGTGGCGGCGGTCGTCCTGTTCCACGTCGTGCTCTGGACCTACGGCGTGGCAGGCATGCGCGTCGCGCACGTGGGCGACGCAGTCTGGAGCCCGATCAACTCGGTCCTCGGCAGCGTGCGCATGCCGGTCCTGCTCGCTGTCTCCGGACTCGTCCTGGCCCGACGCATCAGGACGACACACCTGCGCGACGGCGTCCTGGCGCGAGCGGCCGGCAACTACTACCTCTACGTGGTCTGGCTCGTCATGTACGCGGTCTTCTACCTCGTCGTGCGCGAGCCGACGCTGGCCCACCGCGTCCAGAGCCCGCTGGACGTCGTGCGCCAGCTCGTCGTGCCAGGGACCACGCTCTGGTACCTCTTCGCCATCGCGGTCTACAGCGTCGTCCTGACCGCCGTGCGCCGGCTGCCGGCCGTGCTGGTCCTCGTCGTCCTGACCGTCCTGGCGACGGTCGTCCACGCGGGGACCTACCCGGACCAGCTCTGGTACAAGGTCCCTGAGCTGTTCATCTTCTACGCGGCGGGTGTGTACGCCGCGGCACCCCTGCGACGCCTCGCCGAGCACAGCACCGTCCCGCGCGCCGTTCTAGCCGCAGTGGTGGCGGTTGCCGTCACCGGCCTCGGCCGGTTCGTGCCCGACGCCCTCTCGTCGGGGGTCTTCGTGGCGCGCGGGCTGGCGTTCGCGGTCCTGGCGGTCCTGTCGGTCGCGGTGCTGACCCGCTGGTCACCCATCGAGCGCCTGGGGGTGGCGCTCGGTCGTCAGACGCTCGGCGTGTACGTGCTGCACCCGCTGTGGATCGCGCTGCTCGTGGTCGCGCTCGTTCGCGGGCCCGGTCACGACGCGTTCGCGGCGATGCTGACGAACCCGCTTGCCGCTGTCGCCTACCCGTTGGTGGCGACCGCCGCCGTCATCGCCGTGAGCCTGCCTGCCCGGCGGTTGGCCGAACGGGTACGGCTCGGTTGGCTGTTCGCGCTCCCGCCGGCCTGGGCGGCGCGGCTCACGGACACCCCCGCCCCGGCGTCCCCACGGGAGCCGGCCGCACCCGCCAGACTGTCCGTCGCACCAGGTGGGTCGACGAGCCCCGCGCAGCCGCAGGAAGGAACTCCCTCATGACGTCCGACCAGGGTGAGCAGGTGGACGCCTCGGCGCTCCGCGTGCTCGTCGTCGTGCCCACGTACAACGAGTGCGACAACCTGGGGCCGGTGAGCGCCCGCCTGCGGAAGGCCGTACCCGACGCGCACCTGCTGGTCGTGGACGACGGCTCGCCTGACGGGACGGGCCTCATCGCAGAGGAGCTCGCAGCGTCCGACGACCGCGTGCACGTGATGCACCGGACGGCCAAGCAGGGGCTCGGCGCCGCCTACCTCGCGGGCTTCGCCTGGGCGTTCGCGCAGGGGTACGACGCCGTGGTCGAGATGGACGCGGACGGCTCGCACCAGCCCGAGCAGCTGCCGGACCTCCTCGCGGCCCTCGACGACCCCTCGGTGGACGTCGTGCTCGGCTCCCGCTGGGTGGCCGGCGGCCGGATCGTCAACTGGCCGTGGCACCGGGTCCTGCTCTCGCGGGCCGGCAGCCTGTACGCGCGTGTCGCCCTGGGCCTGCACGTCCTGGACGTGACCGGTGGGTACCGCGTGTATCGCGCCCCTGTGCTGCGCGAGCTCGTCGCCGACGGGGTCGAGAGCCAGGGCTACTGCTTCCAGATCGACCTCGTCCGCCGGGCCGTGCTCGGCGGCCACCGGGTGGTCGAGATCCCCATCACCTTCGTGGAGCGGGAGCTGGGGGAGTCCAAGATGCACCGGGGCATCGTGCAGGAGGCAGTCGTGCGGGTGACCCGCTGGGGCCTGGAGCGTCTGGTCGGCCGCGTCACCGGCCGGTCGCGGGTCGCGTCACCGGCAGGCACCCGGCGCTGAGCGCAGGCTCAGCCGTCGGCCGGCTCAGCCGTTCAGGGGCTCAGTCCTGCGCGCCCGTGGGCAGCGGCTCGACGTCGGCGCGCTTGTGCCCGGTGAACACGAAGTTCCGGTAGGCGACGTAGCGGATGATCGTCCCCACGCCCGTGCCCACGATGTTGCCGGCGACGTTGTCGGCCAGCGCGGACGTCAGGCCGAGCACGTAGTGCGAGAACGCCAGGCAGCCCACCGCGGCGAGCATGCCGAGCCCGTTGACCACGAAGAAGCCGATGAGCTCGCGGACGGGCGTGCTCGTCTTCTGGTGCCGGAACGTCCAGTAGCGGTTGCCCACCCACGCGACGAGGGTGGCCACGGCCGCGGCGATCACCTTGGCCGTCAGGGGCTTGGCGCCGAGGACCTCGCCGGGTCCGTAGCGCAGCAGGTTGAACAGCCCGACGTCCACCACGTAGGCCACCGCGCCGACCGAGCCGAAGCGGGCGAGCTCGCCGGCGTAGCGACGGACCACCGGGAGCCTCGACGGGCGGGATGCCACCGAGGCGGGGGCGGTCGGTGCAGTCATGGGTAGATCTTAGGGACCCGTCGGCGGCGTCGGGGATGTTTGTCCGGATATCACCCGGTTGAGAATCTGGCTGCCGGTGTCCCATTTCACCCGTTGTGCCCTGTCCTGTCCTGGATCGTCTGCCCTACGATCAGGACCGCGGTGGGTGTTGATCCGCACGACGACGTGCTCTTCTGCCGCAGCACGTCCGCCGTACCGGACCACCACGCCCAGAGAGGCAGCGCCATGACCGTCGGCTATGCACCCGGTGTGTACGACCTGTTCCACATCGGCCACCTGAACATCCTCCGGCATGCCCGCGAGCACTGCGACCACCTCATCGCGGGCGTCGTGTCCGACGAGATGGCTGAGCTCGCCAAGGGCCGCCGCCCCGTGATCCCCCTGGCTGAGCGGCTGGAGATCGTCAGGTCGCTGAGCATCGTCGACGAGGCGGTCGCCGAGGTGCTCCCGAACAAGATCGACACCTGGCGCACCCTGCCGTTCGACGTCATCTTCAAGGGCGACGACTGGCGCGGCACCCCCAAGGGCAACAAGCTGGAGAAGGACTTCGCCGAGGTCGGCGTACGGGTCATCTACTTCCCGTACACGATCCACACCTCCAGCAGCCTGCTGCGTCAGGCCCTGGCCCGCCTCGAGCACCGCAACCCGGCCGACGACGAGCCCTTCGAGGACGAGCTGCTCAGCGCGGAGGGCGCGTTCTGACGTCTGGTCCTGGCGGCGTCCTCGACCCCTGACGCCTTGCTCGACCCCTGACACCGTGTGCGGCCTCGGGGCCGGGCCGGGCCGGGCCGACCCAGGACCAGCTCTCACCCCGCTGGACGGCGCCTCGTAGACTGCTCGGACCACCCCGGCTCCCCACGGATCCGGGGCTCTCGTGCTGTGCCCGAAGGGATCCATGAACCTCACCGGCCTGCTCCCCGTCCTGCTGACGGACCCGGCTGCCGCCCGCATGG
>DASXVR010000310.1:0-3797 GCA_036504175.1 Actinotalea sp.
GACCCGGGCTGCGACCTGCAGCACGAAGCCGCCGATCTTCTTGCCCACCGTCACGAAGTGGGACTCCATCGCGTAGAGGATCCCCTGGCTCGAGGACGCGTTGGAGATGAACTGGCCACCGGTGAGGGCTGCGCCGAGCGCGCCGCTCTGGGCGGAGTGCTCGCCCTCGGTCTCGAAGAAGAACGGGTGCTCGCCCCAGACGTTCACGCCGCCATCGGCGCGAGCAGCCTCGAAGAGCTCCGAGATCTCTGTGGACGGCGTGATCGGATAGCCGATCACGCCCCCGCAGACGTTCTTCATGACGTGGGCGACAGCGCCATTGCCGTTGATGACGGCCGGGATGCCGGGGAACTGGACCTGCTGTGTGGTCATGATGCCTGTCCGACGTGACGGAGGACGTGGACGATCGCGGGGGCCGGCGCTGCCGTCCGCGGGGCGGCTCACCGGCGTCGTCGTCGTTCGCCGTGCGAGGCCGCATCACGGCTGCATTGCCGAGGTCCTCACGTCCACTGGGGACTCTCGCACCATAAGTCGGGGCTTGCGGCCGCTCGTGTGCCATTGGTCCCACGACCTGCTCCGGCGGGAATACCACTCTTGTCGTTCCTGGGCTCACAGCCTCGCGAGGGCGACGGACACCGTCGGAAGTCGTGTCGGAGCTCGTCCGTCTCAATCGTTATCCATAACGTTATCCACGCGCTACAGTTCGCGCGTGGACCTTTATGCCCGGGTCAAGATGGAGGACGTCGCCCGCGAGGCGGGCGTCTCCGTGGCGACCGTGTCGAAGGTCGTCAACGGTCGCTACGGCGTGGCCCGGGCCACCATCGACCGCGTCCAGGCCGTGATCGACACGCTGGGCTACGAGGCGAGCCTCGGTGCCCGCAGCCTGCGCAGCCACCGCACCAACGTGCTCGGGATCCTGGTGGCCGAGTTCGAGCCGTTCAGCCTCGAGCTCCTCAAGGGCGCCTCGACAGCCATCCGCGGCACCGGCTACGAGCTGATGGCCTTCTCGGGCGCCGAGCGCTCGGAGTCGGTCCAGTGGGAGCGCAAGCTCCTCACCCGGCTGGCCGGCTCCTCGATCGACGGGGCGGTCATCGTCACCCCGACGGTGGTCAGCACGAACGCCGGCATCCCGGTCGTGGCCGTCGACCCGCACGCCGGCCCGCCCGGCCTGCCGACCGTGGACTCGGACAACCTCGGCGGTGCGGTGCAGGCGACCCAGTACCTGCTCTCGCTCGGCCACCGACGCATCGGCCTGCTCGGCGGCCGCGCCGACCTGGAGAGTGCGCGGCTGCGTGAACGCGGGTTCCGCGACGCGATGGCCGCAGCAGGCGTCCGGGTCGACGAGTCCCTGGTACGCGTCGGCGGCTACCGCCCCGAGACCGCAGGCGGTCCGGCGCGCGAGCTGCTCACCCACCCGCAGCCGCCGACGGCGATCTTCGCCGCCAACGACCTCTCGGCCATCCGCACGATGGAGGTCGCCCGGGAGCTCGGCCTGCGCGTGCCCGAGGACGTGTCGGTCATCGGGTTCGACAACGTGCCGGAGTCGGCTCTCGCGACACCGCCGCTGACCACCATCCGGCAGCCGATCCAGGAGATGGGCGCCCAGGCCCTCAACCTGCTGCTCGGCCTGCTCAGCGGTGCCCAGCCCGACGACCACGTGCGCCTGCCGACGACGCTCGTCGTCCGGTCGTCCTGCCGCGCGATCTGACGACCGCGCGGCAGGAGCCTCTCAGCCGGCCAGTGCCGCGTCGGAGGAGAACACGAGGCCGACGCTGATCGTGCCCGTGGTGAGGGCGGTCTTGGTCTGCGGGCCGCCCGCGTCGAGCGAGCTGAACGAGCCCGCCTTGAAGTCGTAGACGTCGACCAGACCGGCCTGGCACTTCGGCCGCTGCGGGCACTCGGCGGGGCCGCCGAGGATCGTCGCGGCGCCCGAGCACTTGGTGGCGAGGTCGGTCAGCGTCTTGATGCCGTACTTCTCCGCGAACGCGGTGGTGACCGCGAAGGCGTTCTGGTCCTGCGCGGTCGACGCCTTGCCGAAGACGATGCCGACCTTGTCGCCGAGCGTCTTCAGGGCGGCGGTGGTCGTGTCCAGGTCCGGTGACGAGACCGGCGCGGCGGTCGCACCGTTCACCTTGCCGTTGAGGAAGTCGGCCATCGTCGCGGCGTACTCGGGAACGACCTGGATGTCGCCCGCCTCGAGGGACGGCTCGTAGAGCTCGCGGTTGCCGATGGTCTGCACGGTGGCGTCGTAGCCCGCGGCCGCCAGGACGATCTTGTACAGCTCGCCCAGCGTCTGGTTCTCGCTGAAGTTCGCCGCTCCGATCGTGATGGCGCCGCTCTGCGTGTCCGTGATCCCGTCGGTGAGCTTCTTCTCGGCGGCGAACTCCTGCGCGGCCACGAGCGGGGTCTTCCGGTCCACGTCGACGGCCCGGTTGAGGGCGATCAGCGCCTCGGTGTCGAGGGCCGCGGCGACCGCGTCCACGGCGGCGAGCAGGTCCGGGTTGGATGCCTTCGCGTTCACCGCCGCGATCACGTTGTCGGTGTTCTGGAGCTTCTGGTCGTCGGTGAGGACCACGAGCTTGTCCCCCGCGACCGGGGCGCAGCCCGCGGCGCTGGACGTGGTCTCCGGGGCCGCGGCCCCGGACGAGCCGGCCTGACCACAGCCGCTGAGCAGGAGCGCCAGAGCAACCAGGGAGATCGCTGCCGGTGCAAGACGTGTGTGTGTACGCACGGGTGCCGCCTTCCGTGTCCCGGCTCGGTCGGTCGACCGAGCCGCGTGTCCGGCGGGCGCGTGACGGCCCGCTGCGAAGCCCAACCACCCGGACGAGCCGGGCATTTCGGTCTCAGACGGTCGTGATCCGATTGTGACCTTGAGGCGACGTTACCTCGCCGCTGCCCACCGTGGAAGATCGCCGTGCCCCACGGCCGGTGCGCAGTGGAGGCGGCGTGACGACGCGCTCGAGCACGCCCAGCAGCCCCTCGACGAGCAGGGCCAGGACCGCGACGAGCAGGCCTCCGGCGAGGATCTGACCTCCCCCGACAGCCATGCCCAGGCCGAACCCGGCGCTCACGATCTGCCCGAGGCCGCCCCCGTTCACGAAGGACGCCAGCGCCGCCGTGGCCACCACCTGCACCGCTGCGGTGCGGAAGCCGGCGGCCAGGTAGGGGACGGCCAGGGGCAGCTCGACCTGGCGCAGCACCTGGCCCCCGGACAGGCCCATGCCCCGCGCCGCATCACGTGCCTCCGGGTCGGCCTGCCGCACCCCCGTGTGCGCGGTGGCGAGCAGCGGGGGGACGGCGAAGACGGCCAGCGCGATGATCACCGGCGTCCTGCCGAAGCCCAGGAAGGTCAGCGGCAGGATCGTCAGCAGCGCGATGACGGGGATCGCCGAGGTGGTGTTCGAGACCACGAGCACGACCGCTCCCCCACGCCGCACGTGGCCGAGCCAGAGCCCGATCGGCCAGGCGACGAGGCAGCCGATCAGCACGGCCGCGGCCGAGATCACCAGGTGCTCCTCGAGCCGGTCGACGACCCCGCCCGGGTTCGTCCAGTTGAGCGGGTCGTTGAGCCAGGCGACGGCCTGCTGCACCGGGTTCATGCAGCCCTCCTGCCCCGGAGCCACGGCGTCAGCAGGCGACCGGCGCCGGCGATCGTCAGGTCGAGCACGGCGGCCAGGACCATGCACAGCACCGTCCCGGTGAGGATCTCGGCGCGGTAGAAGTTGTTGCGGAAGCCACCGAGGATCAGCTGGCCGAGGCCGCCGTGCCCGACGAGGACGCCCACGGTGGTCAGCGCG
>DASXVR010000311.1:0-2979 GCA_036504175.1 Actinotalea sp.
CCTTCTGCATGACCGCCGTCGTCCCCGGCCGGCTGGTGGTGCTGGACGAGCCGACCAACGACGTCGACCCGGTCCGTCGCCGCCTGCTCTGGGACGCCATCCGCACGCTCGCCGACGACGGCGCAGGCGTGCTCCTGGTCACCCACAACGTGCGTGAGGCCGAGCGCGTCGTGGACAACCTGGTGATCCTCGACCAGGGCCGGGTGCTCGCCGCCGACACACCCGCGGGCCTCACTGCATCGAGCCGCGGTTCGCTCACGGTGGAGCTGGACCTGCCTCCGGGCGTCGGCGTCGCCTGGCCGCCGGGGGTGGTCGAGACGTCGCGGGGTCGGCTGCGCGCGGCAGGAACGGTGCCGGCCGACCGGGCGTCGGACGTCGTGTCGTGGGCGCAGGCCCAGGTCGACGTGGGCAGGGTCGAGCGGTACGCGCTCGCACCGGCCTCCCTCGAGGAGGTCTACGTGCGCCTCGTGGGCGCCGAGCAGGTTCAGGACGAGGAGCTCGTCGCGACGGAGGTGCTGGCATGACCGCCGTCCGGCAGGGCGTCCTGCTCGCCCAGTGGCAGCTCCGGCGCCAGTCGCAGGCCATGCCGCTGCTCGTCGTGGTGCAGATCATCCTGTCGGTCGCGACGGTGGTGGGCTACGGCCTGCTCGTCGGCGACCCGACGCCCGAGGTCGCGCTGTTCCTGGCCACGGGCGCCCCGACGGTCACGCTCATCACCGTCGGTCTGGTGATGACGCCGCAGCTGGTGGCGCAGGCCAAGACCGAAGGCAGCCTGGACTGGATGCGCACGCTGCCCGTGCCCCGGTCGATGTTCCTGCTCAGCGACCTCGTCGTGTGGACGCTGCTGGCCCTGCCGGGCATGGTGCTCGGCGTGGTCGCGGGGGTGCTGCGCTTCCACATCACCCTGTCGCTCGCGCCGTGGGTGGTGCTCGGTGCGCTGGTCATCTCGCTGACCGCGGCGTCGGTCGGCTATGCGATGGCGAGCGTCCTGCCGCCCACCCTGGCCATGCTCATGACGCAGGTGCTGGTCTTCGTCGTGCTGCTGTTCTCGCCGGTGAGCTACCCGTCGGACCGGATGCCGGAGTGGCTGCAGTCGGCCCATCACTACCTGCCCATCGAGCCGATGGCCCAGGTGATGCGGTCCGGCCTGGCGCACGACACCTTCAGCGTCCCCGGACGGTCGTGGCTGCTGCTGACCCTCTGGTGCGTCGCCTCGGTGGTCCTCGCCCTGAGGGCGCTGCGCAGGCGGATCTGACCACCGGCCTGGTCGACGGCCCGCGGATGCTCCCGATGCACGGGAGTATCCGCGGCCATCGGGGTGTTGCCACCTGCATGAGCACAGAACCCCTCGCGCAGACCAGCCTCGACGACATCCCGCTGACCACGATCGACGGTGGGACCACGTCCCTGGCGGCCTACGCCGGGAAGGTCAAGCTCATCGTCAACGTCGCCTCACGCTGCGGGCTGACCCCTCAGTACGCCACCCTCGAGGAGCTGCAGAAGCGCTACGAGGACCGCGGCTTCACCGTCCTCGGCTTCCCGAGCAACCAGTTCTTCCAGGAGCTCGGCTCCACTGACGCGATCCAGACGTTCTGCTCGACGACCTACGGCGTCACCTTCCCGATGTTCGAGAAGGTCAAGGTCAACGGCCGGTCGCAGCACCCGCTCTACGCCGAGCTGACCAAGACGCCCGACACCGAGGGCAAGGCCGGCAAGGTCGCCTGGAACTTCGAGAAGTTCCTGGTCACCCCCGACGGGCAGATCCACCGGTTCCGCCCGACCGTGCTCCCCGACGACCCGCGGATCGTCGAGCTCATCGAGGCGTCGCTGCCTGGGTGAGGCTCGCCTCAGCCCGCTGCGGCGACGACCTTCTCGCACAGCTCGTGGGTGACGAGCGCGTCGCCGGCGTCGAGGAGGCGTCCCTCGCGGACGGCCTCGAGGAACGCGTCGCACATGGCCCGGAAGCCGCGCAGCTCCGTCGCGGGTGACCAGCCGTCGCGGCGCACCACGCGCTCGCCGCCATCGAGGTCGATGACGTCGGACAGGTCCACGACCTGACGTCGCCGGCCGTCGCCGATCACGTCGAGCGTCTCGTGCGCCATGCCCGCGGTCCAGCTCATCGAGCCCAGGGCCAGCCGCGCGCCGTCGCCGGTGAAGTGCACGGCGACCCGGCGGCAACGGCCGGCGTCGTCCACGTTCGTGCTCACCACCACGTCGTCGAGGGGCGACGGCACCAGGAAGCGCAGGGTGTCGAGCACGTGGATGAAGTCGTCGAAGACCATCGCGCGGGCCGCACCGAGCGGCTCGGAGCGGTGCTTCTGCAGCTGGACCACGTCCCTGTCGGCCCAGCCGGCGAGCTCGCAGTACGTCGGTGCCCAGCGCCGGTTGAAGCCGACCATGAGCGAGACGCCGCGCTCCCGCGCCTGCTCGACGACGACCCGCGCCGCATCGGCCGAGGTCGCGATCGGCTTGTCCACCAGCGTCGGGACGCCGGCGTCGAGGAGCGCACGGACCACCCGGGGATGGGTGTCGGACGGCGTGTGCACCGTCGCCGCGTCGAGCCCTGAGGCGATGGCCTCCTCGACGGAGGTGAAGCGGTCGGGCACCCGGTAGGCGTCGCCGACGGTGTCGAGCGTCGTGCGGTTGCGGGTCACCAGCACGGGGGTCACGCCGGCCGTGGCCAGGACCGGGAGGTAGGCCTTCCTGGCGATCGAGCCCAGCCCGACGACGGCTACCCGCACGTCAGCACACCTCTGGTTGGCCGGACCACTCGTCGCGCTCGTCCGCTCACCCGTCGCCTCCGCCGTGGCCGCCACCGCTGATGTCCTGCTGCGGGACGCCGCCCACGCAGACCGCCTTCACCTGAGTCTCGTCCTCGCCGCGACGCAGCGTGACCTCGACCTCGGTCGGGCCGGCGTGGTCGGTCGTGAGCGTCCACCCGTCGCTCGGTGTGGCGCGGATCAGCGAGATCGTCGACCC
>DASXVR010000312.1:0-3847 GCA_036504175.1 Actinotalea sp.
CCTGGCGATGATCGCCGTGGCCGGCCCGGCCGCTGCGGCCGACGAGGGCTCGCAGATCCCCGGCAACAGCCTCTGGTTCTCCACCGTGGGTCCGCTGGCGAGCCAGTCGGCCGCCACCCAGGTCCTCTCCGGCTCGAACGCGGTCAACCGTCCGTTCGTGGGTCAGACCACCGACGTGGCCTGCCCCGCCGGCACGCTGCAGATGGACTCCGCGGTGCGGGTGCCGCAGGCGGGCGTGCCGGAGGACCAGTGGATCCAGATCCCGGTCACCAGCTCGACCGTGCTGCAGGACGCTGACGGCCGGTTCTACACCGACAACAACCTCAACGGGCAGGTGGACCGGCTCGACAAGGTCGACATCCTCGCCTACCAGGTGGCCCACCCGGGTGCGAACCAGTACCCCTACATCACCGTCTGCCGTGACGCCGACGCCATCTCCCTGGGCTACTTCCGCAACCTGCTGACCATCACCGGCACCACCTCGGCCACCCTCGCCTGGTCGATCGACTCCCCGGCGCTGGCCAAGACGGTCACCAGCACGGCCCTGGTCGCTGCCCCGACGGCGGTCGAGGTCGGCAGCCCGGTCACCCTGACCGCCACCGTCACCCCGGCGGCTGCGACCGGTTCGGTGGAGTTCTTCAACGGCGCTACGTCGCTCGGCTCCTCGGTGCTGAGCGGGGGCGTCGCAACGCTGACGACCTCCGTCCTGCCCGTCGGAACCGATGCGATCACGGCCGTCTACGGCGAGACCTCCGGGTTCGCCACGTCGACCTCGTCGCCGGCCTCGGTCGTCGTCAGCCCGGTCGCGGCTCGCTCCACCACGACGACGCTCGCGGTCGACAAGCTCGACGGGGCGCCCTACCAGCAGGTGACCTTCACCACCGCTGTCGCCGCCTCCACGGGTGCCGCCAACGGTTCGGTCACCCTCAAGGACGGCGCGCTCGTCCTGACCACCCTCCCGGTCGCAAGCGGTGTCGTGGCTCCGTTCACGACGAACGTCCTCGGTGCGGGCAGCCACTCGTTCGTCGCCGAGTTCGTCGGTGCCGCTCCGTACGGCAGCTCCGCCTCGGCCCCGGTCGCGGCGGCCTACGCCTCGCAGGGCGTGTCCGACGAGCAGACGGTGGACGTCACCATCCCGGTGGGTGCCATCTCCATCACCACGCCCTACACGCCTGAAGCCCCGCTGCACCTGGGCACGGCGGTCCTCGACGCGGCCGACTCGACCTACTCGGCCTCGGCTGCGTTCGAGAACATCGTCATCACCGACACCCGCGCCGGGAACCTGGGCTTCACCGCCTCGGTCGTCTCGGGTGCCTTCACCAACGCCGCCAGCGAGACCTTCGGTGGCGTCTACGCCGGTCTGACCGACCTCACCGCGACGCAGGTGGCCGGCAACGCCCTCCTCGCCACGGACGTCGTGCGGACCAACCACGTGCCGTTCGTGGACGGTCTGGACGTCCCGAAGGTGTTCGCGACCTACCCGGCCGGCAAGCCCGTCGGCACGGCGCACCTGCAGGGCACGTTCGGCATCGACCAGGTCCCGACCTCGGTCAAGCCTGGCCTGTACACCGCGACGGTGACGTTCACCGCCGTCTGACGACGGGTCGTCCCGCTCCGCCGGTGAGGCGGAGAGGCTGACAAGGGGAGGTGGGGCGTCCGACGCCCCACCTCCCCGACGTCGTCCTGCGGTCGCTGTGCCGACGTCGTCCTGCGGTCGCTGTGCGGGCGTCCTGCGTTCATCCGGCCCCGCGATCCTCGTCGCGGGCCGTCCCGCCCGTACCTCGTCGACCAGGGAGCACCGCACGATGCGTGTCCGCAGCAGAGTCCTCGCCGTCGGCGCCGTGCTGGCGGCCACGCTGCTGGCCGCACCGGCCGGTGCGAGCGGGTCCACCGGCGTCCTGGGCGCGGCCGGCGACCCTCCCGGTGCCGACGCCCCGGCACAGGACCTCGTCTCCTTCGGCATCAGCCCGGCCGGTGCGGACCGTCCTGACGACCGGCCGTACCTGAGCATGGAGGCCCCCGCGGGCGCCGTCGTCTACGAGCATGCCGCGCTCCTCAACCAGGACGACCAGCCCATCCACCTCGACGTCTACGGGACCGACGTCGTCATGGCCGAGGGTGGCGGGATCACCGCCCGGACCCGCGCTGACACGAGCACCGACGCCGGTTCCTGGATCGGGCTGGACGTGGCCTCCGTCGACGTCCCCGCCCAGACCGCCGCGACGGGCTTCGGCTTCACTGTGGTCCCGTTCACCGTCTCGATCCCGGCGGATGCCGAGCCCGGCGACCACGTCGCGGGCCTGGTGGCGTCCCTGGTCAGCTCCGGTCAGGGCGGCGCGAACGCGCCGGGGATCGACTTCGAGCAGCGCGTCGTGGCACGCGTCTACATCCGGGTGGCCGGGGCGCTCGACCCGCAGCTCCAGGTCACGGACGTGCGGGCGAGCTGGAAGGCGGGCTCGCCCTGGTCGACCGGCGCCGTCACCGTCCGGTACACGCTGCGGAACACCGGCAACGTGCGGATGGCCGTCGAGCCGTCTGTCGGGGTCGCCGGCCCCTTCGGCGTGATGGCGCGCCATGCGACGGGGGAGCGGGTCGACGAGCTGATGCCCGGAGGTGTGGTCGAGCAGACGACGACTGTCTCCGGGGTCTGGCCGCTGCTGCGGGAGACGGTCACGGTCTCGGCCACGGCCGTGGCCGCAGCGAACGGAGCCGACCCCGGCGTCGGGACCGTCAGGGCCTCGGTCTCCTTGTGGGCCGTGCCGCTGGTCTGGATCAGCATCGTTCTCGCGCTGCTCGCCGCGCTGGGAGGGCTGGTCGTCCGCCGTCGACGCCGGATCGCCCGGCGCAAGGCGCGCGCCGCTCTTCGCGCCGCCCGACGCGCAGGGCCCCCGGACACGTCCAGCACGGCCGACGTCCGCGAGGTCCTCGAGGACCGCGAGCCCCACGACGCCCCACTGGCCATCCCGCGGACGCCCGCGCGGCGCTAGGCGTTCACCTCACCCCACGAGTCTGGGCGCGGCGCACCTCCGCCGTCGTCGGCACACACCTGTTCCGTGAAGGGAACCGTTCCATGAGAAGCACCAAGTCGATCGCCACGCTGGCCGCGGGTGCCGTGCTGGCAGCCACGGCCCTCGTCGCCGTGGCCGGCCCGGCCTCCGCGGCTGACGAGGGCGCGAAGATCCCCGGCAACAGCCTCTGGTTCTCCACCGTGGGTCCGCTCTCCGCGCAGTCCGCGGCGACGCAGGTCACCTCGGGCTCGAACGCGGTGAACCGTCCGTTCGTCGGTCAGACCACCGACGTGGCGTGCCCCGCGGGAACGCTGCAGATGGACTCCGCTGTGCGGGTGCCGCAGGCGGGTGTGCCGGAGGACCAGTGGATCCAGATCCCGGTCACCAGCTCGACGGTGCTGCAGGACGCCGCCGGCCGGTTCTACACCGACAACGACATGAACGGGCAGGTCGACCGGCTCGACAAGGTCGACATCCTGGCCTACCAGGTGGCCCACCCGGGTGCGAACCAGTACCCCTACATCACCGTCTGCCGTGACGCCGACGCCATCTCGCTGGGCTACTTCCGCAACCTGCTGACCATCACGGGCTCCACATCGGCCACCCTCGCGTGGTCGATCGACTCCCCGGCCGTGACCGGTGGCACGCCCCAGCAGGTCGCCACGACCACGACCCTGAGCGCGGCCGGTGCAGGCGCCGACCTCGCCCTCTCCGCCGGGGTCACGCCCGCCGGAGCTGCCGGCCAGGTCACCTTCAAGGAGGGTGGAACGACCCTCGGCACCGTCGCCGTCGCCGGCGGCACAGCGACCTGGACGGTCACGGCGCCCACGATGGGCAAC
>DASXVR010000313.1:0-6945 GCA_036504175.1 Actinotalea sp.
ACGACGTAGCCGACCCAGGCGATCGCCTCGAGCCAGGTCGTCGCCGGGGAGAAGTTCAGGACGCCCTTGAGGAGCGTGCCGTACCAGCTGGTGGGCGGGACGGACGCCGAGACGTCGAACGCGAGCGACGTCAGGCCGGGCAGGATGCGGGCCTCCTGGAGGTCGTGCACCCCGTAGGCGAGAACGCCGGCTGCCACGACGATGAGGAAGAGGCCGGTCCAGGCGAAGAAGACCCGCAGGTTCAGGCGGACCGCCCCGCGGTAGATCGCCCAGCCCAGGACCGTGGCCAGGGCCAGTCCGAGGAGCGCGCCGAGCAGCGGCTGGGCGGACGAGGCCGTGCTCCCCGCGGCCCACAGGAAGAGTGCCGTCTCCAGACCCTCGCGCCCGACGGCGAGCAGGGTGGTCACCAGGACCGCGAGGCTGCCGGCGGCGAAGGCCTGGTCCATGCGGGCATGCAGGTCGGACTTCATGTGACGGGCCGTGCGACCCATCCAGAAGATCATGTACGTCACCACGGCGACGGCGAGGATCGACAGCCCGCCGCCGATCGCCTCCTGCGCCTCGAACGACAGGCCCGAGGGGCCGAACGTCAGCAGCGCACCGAACGCCAGCGAGATGAGGATGGCGGCACCGGCTCCCAGCCAGACCTGGGGGAGCAGCTGCCGCCGGCCGGTGCGGACGAGGTAGGCGACGAGGATGCCGACCACGAGCGACGCTTCGAGGCCTTCGCGAAGACCGATGAGGAAGTTGCCCAGCATGCTCGTGTGACTCCCGAGGTAGGTGAGGCTTGCCTAAGCAGGCTACAGCACACCCCTGGCCGAACATAGGTTTACCTAACTATGGCGTACCTCACGTCCGGCCCGGTGAGTGGGCGGTGCCGGTCGAGGACTCCACCAGCCGGCGCAGGGCGGGCCAGGCATCGGCGAACGCCGGGTGCAGCGGCCGTTCGGTGACGGCGTCGAGGTGGACCCAGGCGATCTCCAGGCTCTCCGGGTCCGTGGGCCGGGGCCGCTGGGCGCCGGTGCTGCGCGCCACGACCGTCGTGTAGCTCCACGGTCCGTGGTCGAGGACCGTCGTGGTCAGCACCTCGACAGCGAGCGGCTCGATGCCCGCCTCCTCGGCGGCCTCACGCAGCGCGCCGTCGACAGCTGACTCCGCGGGCGCCAGCGCCCCACCCGGCACGCCCCACGTCCCACCGGCGTCGCTCCACGTGGCCCGGTGCTGCAGCACGACGTCGGCGCCGCCCGCACGGGTCCGGAACAGCAGGAGCCCCGCTGCGCCGAACAGCCCCCAGTGGCGACGCCCGCACAGGCAGTCGACCCACCCGTCGCCCGGCTGGCGGTGCAGACCCTCCGGCCTGCGCCCCCCGTCCATCTCAGTCGACGATCTCGCAGATGGCCGTGCCGGCGCTCACGCTGGCTCCGACCCCGGCGCTGAGCCGCTGCACGGTCCCAGCCCGGTGGGCGACGAGCGGCTGCTCCATCTTCATCGCCTCCAGGACCACGACGAGGTCGCCCTCGGCCACCAGCGCCCCGTCGCTGACCGCGACCTTGACGATGGTGCCCTGCATCGGGGAGGCCAGCGTGGTGCCCGCCGACGCCATGGCGCGTGCAGGTGCGCGGCGGGCGCGGTGCGGGCGTGCGGCCAGGCCGCTGCGGGTGCGGCCCGACGCCAGACCCATCCCGGCCGGCAGCACGACCTCGATCCGCTTGCCACCTACCTCGACGACGACGCGCTCGGTGAGCTGCTCCTCGACCGGACCCTCGGGCTCGGGCGCGTCGCTCGCCGGTCCGTCGGGCCGGAGCCCTGGCAGCCGGTGGGCGAACGTGGTCTCGATCCAGCGGGTGTGCACGGCGAACGGCTGCTGCGGGTCCAGCGGCACGAAGTCGGGCTCGTCGAGCACCGCGCGGTGGAACGGCACGACCGTGGGGATGCCTGTGATCTCGAGCTCGGCCAGCGCCCGGCGGGCCCGCTGGACCGCCTGGGTGCGCGTCGCGCCGGTCACGATCAGCTTGGCGATCATCGAGTCGAAGGCACCCGAGACCGCGTCGCCCTCGACCACGCCGCTGTCGACGCGGACGCCGGGACCGCCGGGCAGGCGCAGGCGCGTGATCCGGCCGGGGGAGGGCAGAAAGCCCGCGGACGGGTCCTCGCCGTTGATCCGGAACTCGAGCGAGTGCCCGCGGGCCGCCACCTCGGTGTAGCCCAGGGGCTCGCCGGCGGCGATCCGGAGCTGCTCGCGCACCAGGTCGATGCCGGTGACCTCCTCGGTGACCGGGTGCTCGACCTGGAGCCGGGTGTTGACCTCGAGGAAGGAGACGGTGCCGTCCTGCGCGACGAGGAACTCGCACGTGCCTGCCCCCACGTAGCCGGCCTCGCGCAGGATGGCCACCGAGGACTCGCGCAGCACGCGCTCCTGGTCGGCCGTCAGGAACGGTGCCGGCGCCTCCTCGACGAGCTTCTGGTGGCGGCGCTGGAGCGAGCAGTCCCGGGTGGACACGACCACGACGGTGCCGAAGGCGTCGGCCAGGCACTGCGTCTCCACGTGCCGCGGGGAGTCGAGGTAGCGCTCGACGAAGCACTCGCCTCGGCCGAAGGCCGCGATGGCCTCGCGTACCGCCGAGTCGTACATCTCGGTGATCTCGTCGGCCTCGCGGGCCACCTTCAGCCCACGGCCGCCGCCGCCGAACGCTGCCTTGATGGCGATCGGCAGCCCGTGCACCTCGGCGAACGCCTCGACCTCGGCGGCACCGCTCACGGGGTCGGAGGTGCCCGCCACGAGCGGCGCGCCGGCGCGCTGGGCGATGTGCCGGGCGCTGACCTTGTCGCCGAGCGCCTCGATGGCCGACGGGGGCGGGCCGATCCAGGTCAGGCCCTCGTCCAGCACCGCCTGCGCGAAGGCGGCGTTCTCGGCCAGGAAGCCGTAGCCCGGGTGGACGGCGTCCGCGCCGGACCGGCGCGCGATCTCGAGCAGCTTGCCCGCGTCGAGGTAGGTCTCGGCGGCTCGCGCACCACCCAGGGCGAACGCCTCGTCGGCAAGCCTGACGTGCAAGGACTCGCGATCGGGGTCGGCGTAGACGGCGACGCTGCCGATGCCGGCGTCGGCACAGGCCCGGGCGATGCGGACGGCGATCTCACCGCGGTTGGCGATGAGGACCTTGTGGATGGCGGGCACGGCTCACCGTAACGTCACCCGTGCCCAGGGTTCAGCCGGCGCCCGACGCGCCACCCAAGACTGTCCGGATCGCACAAAGGGCCTGGTGGGCCCTTGTCGTGATCCGCGAACTGTGCCGCTCGGACCCACTCCGGCCGGCTCGCCCAGGCTGACTCCGTCGGGCTCAGCCCGACTCGGACAGGTCTGCTCGGTCCGCCCGGCGTCTCTCGGGCCACTCGTGCGCGAGCAGCGCGTAGACGTGCTCGTCGGTCCACTCGCCCTTCCACCAGGAGGCAGCGCGGTGCAGGGCCTCGTGACGGAAGCCGACCCGCTCGAGGAGGGCTGCCGACGCCGTGTTCCGCACGTCGCAGTCGGCGACGACGCGCCGCACGCCCCGCACCCCGAACAGGTGGTCCAGCAGCGCAGTCAGGGCCTCGGTCGCGTACCCGTGACCCTGCGCCTCGGGGGCGAACGTCACGCCGACGCGCGCCAGACCGGGGTCCGTCGCGTCGGTGTGGACGGCGACGTCGCCGAGGTGGCGGCCGTCCTCGGCCGAGCACACGGCGATCTGGAACCACTCGCCGGGCGTGCCCGGATGGGCGTCGTGCAGGGCGGCGATGAAGGTGGCCGCCTGCTCCTGGGTGAACGGGGTGTCCCACCCCTGGTAGCGGGCGACGTCGGGCTCGGACCGGTAGGCGGCGAGCGTCGCGGCGTCCTGCTCCTGGAAACGCCGCAGCACGAGGCGAGCGGTGCGCAGCTCGGTGAAGGACGCGTCGCCCAGGCCCGTGCCGGGGCCGGCCTCAGCCCCGGAACCCGCGGCGGACGGCTGCCACAGGTCGGTCAGCGGCACGCCGACGTCGGCGAGCAGGTGGCGCAGGAGCGGCAGGCTGATGCCGACGACCGTGTGGTGGTCGCCCTCGATGCCCTCCACGAACGCGCCGCCGAGCCCGTCGACGGTGAAGGCCCCCGCCACGGCGAGCGGTTCCCCCGTCGCCACGTAGGCGTCGATCTCGGCATCGGACAGGTCGGCGAAGTGGACTGTCGTCGACGAGGTGGCGCCGAGGGTGCCACCTGCGCCGGGACGCAGGTCCACCAGCCAGTGCCCGGTGTGCAGCACGCCGGACCTGCCGCGCATCGCCTTCCAGCGTGCGACGGCGTCGGCCGCGTCGGCCGGCTTGCCCAGCGCCATGCCGTCGAGCTCGAGCAGGGAGTCGCAGCCCAGCACGAGATCGGGCCGTGCGGTTCCGTCCTCGCGCGACTCCAGCCGCTCGGCGACCTCCTGGGCCTTGGCCTGCGCGAGCAGCAGGACGGCGTCGGCAGGGTCGAGCGAGCCGAAGCGTTCGGCGGCGCCGGCGAGCACGGCGTCCTCGTCCACCCCCGACACCTCGACCTGCGGCTGCAGGCCGGCGGACCGCAGGGTTGCCAGTCGCGCGGGGGAGGCTGATGCCAGGACCAGGATCAAGCCAGGGCCTCGCGCAGCACGTCCAGGCCGACCGAGCCCAGGGCGAGGGCCCGGGCGTGGAACGCGCGCAGGTCCGGCTCCTCGCCGCGGGCGCGTGCCGTGGCGGCCGCCTCGTCGCGCACCGTCTCCCACAGGCGCTGGCCGATCTTGTAGGCGGGCGCCTGCCCGGGCCAGCCGAGGTAACGGTTGAGCTCGAACCGCAGGAAGTCCTCCGGCATGTTGACGTTGGTCCGCAGCAGCTCCCAGGCCTTGTCCGCGTCCCAGGTGCCGCCGCCCCACTGCTCGGGGCACGGCAGGCCGAGGTGCACGCCGAGGTCCAGCACCACGCGGGCGGCTCGCATGCGCTGACCGTCGAGCATGCCGAGCCTGTCGCCCGGGTCGTCCATGAAGCCGAGGTCCGCCATGAGGCGCTCGGCGTAGAGCGCCCAGCCCTCGCCGTGGCCGCTCACCCAGCAGGCCAGGCGACGCCAGCTGTTCAGCGTGGCGCGCTCGTAGACGGCCTGCCCGACCTGCAGGTGATGGCCCGGGACGCCCTCGTGGTAGACCGTCGTCTTCTCGCGCCACGTGGTGAAGGACGTGACGGTCGGCGGCACCGACCACCACATGCGACCGGGCCGGGAGAAGTCGTCCGACGGGCCGGTGTAGTAGATCCCGCCGTTCTGCGTCGGCGCGATGAGGCACTCGAGGCGCAGCATCGGCTCGGGGATGTCGAAGTGGACCCCGTCCAGGGCGGCGATGGCCGCGTCGGAGGTCGTCTGCATCCAGGCCTTGAGCTCGTCCGTGCTGTTGAGCAGGCGGGAGGAGTCGGCGTCGAGGACCTCGATGGCCTGCTGGACCGTGGCGCCCGGCCCGGCGATCTGGGCGGCCACCGCCTCCTGCTCGGCGACCACCCGGGCGAGCTCCTCCAGCCCCCACCGGTAGGTCTCGTCCAGGTCCACGGCAGCGCCCAGGAAGTACCGCGACCACAGGGCGTAGCGCTCGCGGCCGGCGGCGTCCTCCTGCGGTGCCTGCGGGGCGAGCTCGTCGCGCAGGAAGGCGGCGAGGTCGGCGTAGGCCTGGCGGGCGGCCGCTGCACCCTCCTCGAGGTCGCGTCGCACGGCCTGGCAGGCGGCGGAGTCGTCGAGGGCTGCGTCGACGGCCGGGCCGCTGACGAAGGTCGTGAAGAACGAGGCCGGTCCGGCCAGCTCCTCGGCCTGCGTGACGCACTCCTGCACCTGGCGAACCGCAGCCACCCGGCCACGGGAGGCCGCCAGGCGCAGGGACTCGACGACGCCGGCGATCGCCGCCGGGAGGGCGAGCAGACGCGCCGCGATGTTCTCCCAGTGCTCGGGCGTCGACGTCGGCATGAGGTCGAAGATGTCCCGCAGCATCTGAACGGGTGAGGAGATGTTGTTCAGCTCGCCCATGAGCTCGGCGGCGGCGTGCAGGTCCAGCTCGAGGCCCAGCCGCTCGCGCATCGCGGCGATCGTGACCCGGTCCACGTCGTCGGTCGGCTCCGCCGCGTCGAGCAGGGCGAGCGCCGAGCGGGCAGCAGCGGCCTGCGCCTCGTGCCCGGCCGGCGACAGGTCCGGCACCAGGTGGTCGTAGCCGGGCAGACCCCACGCCGTCGCGGCGAAGGGGTTGAGCCGGGCGAGCTCGAGGACGTAGTCGTCGGCGATCACGTCGACGGCGGTGGGCACACGGGTGGGTCGTTCACTCATGACGACGACCCTAACGGGGCGCGGGCGACCGGGGGCGGGGTCTCGGCCCGCCCACCACCTGGGGCTCAGGGCCGACGGCTCCAGCGCCACGCGTCCGGGCCGGGGGCGAGCTCGTCGGTCAGCCGGTGGACGGCGTCGCGCCAGCGGTGATGGGCGGCGGCCTCCCGGCGACGGGGCAGGTCGTCGCCGTGGGCGTCGGCCTGCCCGCGCGCGGCACCGGCGGCGAGGCCGGCGACGAGGGCGGCGAGCGCGGTGTCGTCCGGCTCTCCGCGGACGCCGCGCACGTCGGCGTTCACAGGGGGATGTTCCCGTGCTTCTTGGTGGGAAGCCCCGCGCGCTTGGAGCGCAACGCCCGTAGCGCGCGCACCACCTGCACCCGCGTGGCCGACGGTGCGATCACGGCGTCCACGTAGCCCCTGTCGGCGGCCTCGTACGGGTTGACCAGGGCGTCCTCGTACTCCGCCACGAGGCGCGAGCGCTCGGCCTCCACGTCCCCGCCGGCCTCGGCCACGGTCTTCAGGGCCCCCCGCTGCAGGATGTTGACGGCGCCGCCGGAGCCCATCACCGCGATCTGCGCCGTGGGCCAGGCCAGGTTGATGTCCGCGCCGAGCTGCTTGGAGCCCATGACG
>DASXVR010000314.1:0-24470 GCA_036504175.1 Actinotalea sp.
GGTCGCCGAGGAGACCGGCACGGCCGTGGTCCTCGGCGTGCCCCTGCCGTCCCTGCGGTACCGGACGCCCGACGGCCGCGGCAAGCACGTGCGCTACTGGGCGGCCCGCCCGACGACGGACGAGGACGCCCCGGCGCTGACAGCCAGGGCGCCCGTCACCCCCGCCCCGCGCACCGAGGTCGACGAGGTGGTCTGGGTGAGCGCCGCCACCGCGCAGGAGATGCTCACCAGGGTCACCGACCGCGCCCCGCTGGCCGTGGTCGAGGAGCTGTGGGCCAAGGACCGGCTGGACACGCACACTGTCGCGGTGGTGCGGCACGGCCAGGCGAAGCGGCGGTCCTCGCACCCCGGCGGCGAGCGCACCCGTCCGCTCACGCCCGCGGGGGTGCGGCAGGCGACCGCGCTGGTGCCCGTGCTCGCCGCGTTCGGCGTGCGGCACGTGGTCAGCAGCCCGTGGGAGCGGTGCCTGCGCACGGTCGAGCCCTACGCGCTCGCGTCGGCAGCACCCGTCGACGTCGTCGAGGCCCTGACGGAGACGGCCCACCGCGACAACCCCAAGGCCGTCACGGAACTCGTGACCGCCCGGCTGCGCGGGGGCGAGCACGTCGCCATCTCGACGCACCGCCCCGTCCTGCCCGCCGTGCTGCGAGCGCTGGCCGCCGAGAGCCGGGGCTGGACCCTGGGCAACCTGCCGCACACCGACCCCTACCTGCGCACGGGCGAGTCGCTCGTCGCGCACGTCACGGGCAGAGGCAGCGCGTCGAGGGTGGTCGCGCTCGAGCACCATCGCCCGCCCAGGAACGGGCCGACCGGCGCGACGGCTCCGGCCTGACGGGAGATCCCCGCCTGGCCGCGGTGGCGCGGCAGGGCCTAGCGTGGGGCGGTCGTCCCGACGAGGGAGAGCAGCCATGTCGTCCACCGGCGAGACACCGCTGTCCACGCCTCCCGTCCCCGCTGCGGTGCGCGCGCAGATCCTAGCCACCGAGCACTGGAGCCTCCTGGCCACGCGGAGCACCACGTGGTCCGAGGTGATGAGCCGCATCACCATCCACCTGACGGTGACGTCGGCCGCGCTCGTCGTGCTCGCGCTCGTCGGGCAGGCGACCGAGTTCGGCGGACCCTTCGCGTTGCTGTCCATCGGGCTCTCGTCCGCCGTCCTCCTCCTCGGCACCCTGACCGGGATGCGCGTGTCGAACGCCAGTCAGGATGACGCCGCCATGGTCCTGGGCATGAACCGGCTGCGCGCCGCCTACGCCGAGATCGACCCGGGAGTCACCCGCTACCTGGTCACCTCCACGCGCGACGACCAGGCAGGCTTGATGGCCACGTACACGATGGGGCTACGCCGCAGCACGCTCAGTCACGTGCTCGCCAGCACGACGATGTTCATCAACGTCGTCAATGCGATCGTCGCGGGCACTCTCGGAGCGCTGATCGCCGACGCGTCCGGTGCGAGCGTCGCCCTGGTTGCCGTCGTGGGGTCCCTCGCCGGCCTCGCCTACATCGTCGCCATGCTCGAGGTGGGCCGCAGGCTCTTCGGCCGGGAGCCGCTCACGGCACGCTTCCCGAGCGGTCCCGACGAGCGAGCCTGAGCGCGCCGCCGCTCGACCCACGAGTTACACCGCGCCGCGACACGGCCAGAGGCAGCGCGTCGAGGGTGGTCTGGCTCGAGCACCACCGCCCACCCCGGAACGGGCCGACCGGCGCGACGGCTCCGGCCTGACTGCCAGCAGCCGGGACCGCCTGGGGCTACGCGCCCGGGGTGATCTGGCTCTGCAGGACGGTGAGGTCGGCGATGAGAGCGTTGAGGCGGGCGCCCTCGGTGCCGGCGGCGGCCGCACGGGCGGCCAGGTCAGCCTCCCTGGCGGGCAGCGCGGCGTCGTCGCGGTCCAGGAGCGACTGGGCGGCCGCCAGAGTCGTGCTCGCCGGTGCCATGGGCAGGTCTGTGCCGTCCCACCACACCCAGGCGAGCTGCAGGCCGGCGACCTTGTCAGCGGGCATGGCTGCGACCTCGGCGACCTTGTCGTCCAGAGCCTTGCGGTAGGTCTCGACTGCTGCGGCGTCAGCGTTGTAATGGGCGCGGTCAGTGGCATAGGCCGTCTCGGCCGCGGCCAGGGCCTCTCCGGCTGCCTGGATCTGAGCGTTCATCGTCTCGAACATCGCGTCCAGACCGGTGTGCAGGGCAACGAGAGCTTCCCTGTCATCGATGACGCGTGAGTAGGCCACCTCGAGCGTCGGGGTCAGGCCGGGGTCGTGCCACACCTGGGTGCCGACGTAGGCGAACAGCTCGGACGGCCGGCTCTGCGGGTCGTCACCGACCGAGCTGGTGATCTGCGCGTGGATCGGGTCGTCTGCGGGCAGCGCCGCGACCTCGGCTTCCATCAGCGGGGTCAGGATGCCTCGTTCGATGTCGGTGAGCCCGGCCCACGCTGCATGCAGCATCTCGTGAGCCGCGGTCTCCACCGTCGACGGGTACAGCCGCGGGTCGGGCGGGCCGTACAGGATGATCGAGTTGGCCGCTTCGTCGTAGCAGCCGACGGTGACGATGTCTCCGGGCCCGGTTGCGTGAGCAGCGCGGTCGCAGCGGCCGGCGAAGTCTGCCGCGTCGAGCACCACGGGCTGGGTGTCGTAGAACAGCTCGCGGCCCTTGGTCGACATGTGAGCAGCGTCGGCGAGCGCGACGATGGCCGGTGCCGGGGCTTGCGCGGGAGCGAGGCCGCCGATGCCGGTCCCGGGCAGTCCCGAGGTCGCGTTGCCGGGCAGGTCGGCCACGCCGTCGGCCCACCACAGCCCGCCACCGATGACCAGCACCAGGGCCGCGACGCCGGGCCAGGTGCGTCGACGGACGACCGGCGCCGGGGTCGGCAGGGCGGGCCACTCGGGCAGCCCCGTGGCGACCCCCGCAGCCTGGTCGACGACCCACTGCGGAGCGCGACCCGTGGGCGACCGAGGCAGGTCGTCCGGGCTGGTCAGGCTCATGATCGGACCATCGGCACGGGGTGAAGTTACATGAGTTGAGGCCAGCTGCGGCGGGTCATCTGGGACGGCCTCGGCGAGAACACCACCAACACGCTCGCGTCAGTAGCCGCTGCCGCCGGGCAAGCCCTGGCTCGTGAGGTACCAGCCGGCCGAGGTGAGCACGGTCACGACGAGCAGCGTGAACAGCGTGCCGCCCGCGACGGGCACCAACCAGCGCGGTGCTGCTGGTGCGTGGAGCCCCACGACCTTCACGACGAAAGCGCCGTACACGAGGCAGCCGGCCAACGAGTGCGCCAGGACGCGAGCGCTGTACGACCCGAAGCCGATCGACCAGAGGCAGTAGTAGGCGACCGGCAGGCTCACGACCAGAGCGACCAGGCCGAGCGTCCGGTGCACCAGCCCGAGCCGCGGGGGCGCCGGACGACCGAGTCGGCCGTACATCCACAGCGCCGTGACCAGCTGGCCCAGCACCAGCACACCGGTCGCGAGCGCCAGCCAGACCTTCATGTGGATCACGGTGTCGAAGCCGAAGAGGGGGACGGCCCCGGCGCTCGGGGTGTGGACCCTGCCGTAGACGCCGAGCGCGACGGACACCAAGGCGCCGGTGGTGACCCCCGCCAGCACAACGCGACCACCGCCGACGTTCGTGCGCACGTCCATGCCCGCAATGGTGCGCGTCCCCGGTGGCCGTGTCGATGGGGCTGATCCCTGACAACCGACAGCCACACGGCACCGGCGTGAGCCCCACGGGAACCGGAGGGTATCCGTTGCTTACGGCCGGCCAGCGCGCTAGCGTCTCGCTGATCGTGACCCGTCGCTAGGAGGTGAGACCCATGAACGCAGTGTCCACAGTGGGTGCTCCCCCGCGGTCCACGATCGCGCGACTGAGCTAGTCGCCGCCGGGAGCGCCCCACGCATTCGCGAAAGGCGACTCCCCATGAGCACAACACCTTCGTCACCCACCGCGGGCGGGCGAGCCCTGGTCCTCGGTGGCGGCGGATCGACGGGCAACGCATGGCTGATCGGCGTCATCGCCGGCCTCTTCGACGCCGGGCTGGACGTGACCTCGGCCGACCTGACCATCGGCACGTCAGCCGGCTCGACGGCCGCGGCACAGCTGGCCGGCTCGACCCCGCCCGAGCTGCTCGCCGCCACCCTGGCGGCTGCCCCCCAGCAACGGACCGCTCCGGTCGGTCCTGACCGAGTACGTGGTCCCGTCCGGCCGGTGGCGGACCACCTGCAGCGGATCAACGCGATCATCGCCTCCGCTGCGGATGCGGCTGACATGCGCCGCAGGATGGGCGCGGCGGCACTCGACCTGGATGCGGCGACGGACGGGTCCTGGCAGGCGCAGTGGCGCGCGACCGTCGCCGCACGACTGCCCAGCCAGCACTGGCCGCAACGACCCGTGCTCATCACGGCGGTCGATGCCCTGAGCGGGGAGCCGGTCGTGTTCGACCGCCACAGAGGCGTCGACCTGGCCGACGCCGTCGCCGCGAGCTGTTCCAGTGGCCGTCCCTACCGGATCGGGGACAGCCGATACATCGACGGCGGCTACCGCTCCAACGCCGACAACGCCGATCTGGCGGCCGGGTACGCCCGGGTGCTCGTGCTCTCACCGTTCAGCGGCAGGTCACTGACCCCGGTGGAGTGGGGCGTGCACCTCGCCACCCAGGTCGACGAGCTACGCGCACACGGCAGCAGGGTGGAGACGGTCTTCCCGGACGCCGGCTCCGAGCACCTGTTCGGCGCCAACGCGATGGATCTGTCGCTGCGTCCGGTGGCCGCTCGAGCCGGTCACGACCAGGGCAGAGCTCTCGCTGAACACCTCAGGGAGTTCTGGCGCCCGTCCCCGAGCCAGTCGTAGCCTCGAACGATGCGCTTGATCGCCCCGCGCGAGGAAGGAGTGGAGATGTCTGAAGCCGACAACAAGGCCGCCGCCCGCCGCTTTTTCGAGGAGGGCTGGAACAAGGGCGACCTCGCCGAGGTCCGGGCGTTCCTGGCAGAAGGGTTCGTCAGCCACAACTCGCTCGATCCCTCGATACAGAGCTCTGACGCCTACTGCCGGGGTCTGGTCGCCTACCGCCAGGCCTTCCCGGACCTCGTCACCACCGTCGAGGACGTGATCGCGGAGGGGGACCGGGTCGTCGCCCGAGGGACGGATCGAGGGACGCACCGAGGCGAGTTCATGGGTCGAGCCGCCACCGGCAGGTCCGTGACGGCGACCTGGATAGAGATCTTCCGGATGGAGTCGGGCAAGGCTGTCGAGGGTTGGGTCGAGTCGGACACCAAGACGCTGATGGAGCAGCTCGACTCCTGAGCCCCGGGCGCTGAGCCCGTGCCGCGCAGCCCTCTACGGCCGTGCGGCAGCGGCTCGCGTGCCGACGACAACGGTGGCTCCGCGCTCCTCGTCGGAACGCACGTGCGCCTCGAGCCCGGCCGCGCGGAACACCTCCATGGCCACCGGCGCCTGCTCCTCGCTGGTCTCGACCAGGAGGTGACCGCCGGGGGCCAGCCACTCGATCGCCGCAGCCACCACCCGCCGCTGCACGTCGAGCCCGTCGCCGCCGCCGTCGAGCGCCTGTGCGGGCTCGTGCAGCCGGGCCTCCGGCGGAAGCGTCGCGATGGCGTCGTGGGGCACGTAGGGGGTGTTGGCCAGCAGCAGGTCGACCCGGCCTCGGAGCGTCACCGGCAGGGCGGCGAACAGGTCGCCCTCATGCACCTGCCCGCCCACGGGCTCGACGTTGCGCCGGGCACACCGGACCGCTGCCGGGTCGATGTCCGCGGCATGCAGGTCCACGGGCTCGGGGAGCGCGGAGGTGAGCGCCACGCCCAGCGCCCCCGACCCGCAGCACAGGTCCACCACGGTGAGGGGCGCGGCCCCTGCCGGGCGGCCGGTCACCAGTCGCAGCGCCTCGGTCACCAGGAGCTCGGTGCGGCGCCGGGGGACGAAGACGCCCGGGTCGACGAGGATGCGCAGGCCGGAGAACTCCGCCCATCCCAGGATCTGCTCGAGGGGGAACCCGTCGACCCGACGTCCCACCATGTCGGCGAGCTGCTCGTCGGAGGAGGCAGCCTCCAGCAGGAGTTGCGCCTCGTCCTCGGCGAACACGCACCCGGCCGCCCGCAGCCTGCCGACCACGTCGGCCTCGAGCTCGGAGCCGGTCAGCGCCGTCAGCCCAGGAGCAGGTGCAGCAGGAAGTACATGACCGCAGCCACGGCCGCAGCGGCGGGGATCGTCAGCACCCATGCCATGGCGATGTTCCCCGCCACGCCCCACCGCACGGCCGACGCACGCTTGGTGGCGCCGACGCCCATGATCGCCGAGGTGATCGTGTGGGTCGTCGAGATGGGCGCCTGGAACACGAACGCGGTCACGTAGAGCACGGTGGCGGCGACGGTCTCCGCAACGAAGCCGCGGGCCGGGTCCAGCTCGATCACCTTGCGGCCGAGCGTGCGCATGATGCGCCAGCCGCCGGAATAGGTGCCGAGGGAGATCGCCGCTGCGGCGGACAGCTTGACCCACAGGGGGATGTCCTCACCCTTGTGGAAGCCGCCGGCGACCAGCGCGAGGACGATGACACCCATCGTCTTCTGCGCGTCCTGCAGGCCGTGGCCCAGCGCCATCGCACCGGCCGAGGCCGTCTGCGCGATGCGGAACCGGCGGTTGACCTTGTGCGGGTTCGCGTTCTTGAACAGCCACAGCAGCCCGACCATCAGCACGAACGCCAGCGCGAAGCCGACGAGCGGCGAGATCAGCATCGGCAGGACGACCTTGTCCAGGATCACGGTCCAGTGGACGGTCGTCCCCGCCGCCATGCCCACACCCGTCAGCGCGCCGATGAGGGCGTGCGAGGAGGAGGACGGAAGGCCGAACCACCAGGTGATGAGGTTCCAGGTGATCGCGCCGATGACCGCCGAGAGCACCATGATCAGGCCGATGTGGGGCTTCTGGTCACCGATGTCGATGATGCCGCTGCCGATGGTGTGCGCGACCCCGGTACCCAGGAGGGCGCCGACCATGTTCATCACCGCGGACATGATGAGCGCCGCACGCGGGGTCAGGGCCCGGGTGGACACCGACGTCGCGATGGCGTTGGCGGCGTCGTGGAATCCGTTGGTGTAGTCGAAGCCCAGCGAGAAGGCGACGACGACGACGACGAGCGCGATCTCCACCGCGTTCAGGACTCCTTGAGCGCGATGGTCTCGACCATGTTCGCGACCCGCTCGAAGGCGTCAGCGGCGGTCTCGAGGGTGTCGACGACCTCCTTGAGCTTCATCAGCTCGATGGGGTCCATGCCCTCGTTGAACATCTCGGCCAGCAGGCGGCGGTAGGTGCGGTCGCCCTGGTTCTCGAGGCGGTTGATCTCGACCCAGAACTCGGTGAGGTCCTTCATCGAGCGCAGCTTCGGCATGGCCTCGGCGGTGAGCTCGGCGCAGCGACGCAGGACGTCGACCTGCTCGGTGACCAGGGGCGGCAGGGTGTCGATCTTGTACAGGACGATGAGGTCCCCGGCCTCCTCCATGTGGTCCATGCAGTCGTCCAGGCCGGACGCCAGGCCGTAGATGTCGTCCCGGTCGAAGGGCGTCACGAAGGTCTGGTTCAGCCGCCGCATGATCGTGTGGGTCGCCTCGTCGGCGGCGTGCTCGGCATCGCGCAGCTGGTCCGCGATCTCCTTGCGCGCGGAGGGCTCGGCACCCAGCAGGGCGGAGAGCAGCTTCGCGCCGGTCACCAGGTGCTGGGCCGAGTCGGCGAGGAGGTCGAAGAAGGACGTGTTGCGCGGCGTCAGGCTCAGGCGCACGGGAGGACTCCGTCGGGAGGGGGGTCGGTCGCCCAAAGGCTAGGGCAGCCGGGGCGTGAACGCACAACCGCGGGAGTGTCACCAAGGCCACATCGCCGCGACATACCGGTGAACATGCGGGAGCGGCGCGCGGTCCCGGCAGAGGAATCGTGACGCGAGGCCGACACCTGGTGCAGATGATGATGACGCCGGACCGCAAGGCGCCTGTCGGCGCGAGGGCCGCTCGAAGCGGCTTTGTGTGGAGCCCGGGGCTTCGCGGCCCGACGTCCCCCCTAGTTTACCCGAGGGTGCTGACGCCGCCAGGAGCCGAACCGGTGACACACCGCGTCCGGTGGATCGGTGCAGGTCAGTCCAGGTGGCCCGAGCGCCACAGGCCGGCCGCCACCTCGAGCTCCTCGGCCGTGCGCACCAGGCCCGAGGCCCCGCGGGTCATCCGGATCGCCAGGTCGGCGTCCTGGTCCTCGACGAAGTCCGCGTCCAGCGCGGCACCCGTCGCGAGCACCCGGCAGAACGCGGCACCCCGCTCGAGGGCGACGGCGAGGTCCCCGGCGAACACGCCGGACAGGACGGCGTCGACGACCTGCGTGACCTCTTCGGGCCCGGGCGGGCTCGCCACCCCTGCCACCACGACGTGCACCTCGGCGCGCGCGACGCCCATCCGGTAGCGCTCGGAGATGGTGCGCGGGTCGCGGCGCACCCACTCACGCAGCACGTAGAGGCGCCACAGCGCACCGGGCAGCGTCGTCGGCGGGCTGTCCGCCCACATGCCCGCGACGGTGTCGAGCCCCTCGGCCTCCACCAGCCGGACCAGCCGGCCGACGACCTCGGGGTCCTCGGCGGCGCGCCCCTGGTGGACGATCGCGTTGGCCGTGGTGTGCGCGACCTCGATCCGCAGGGCGGGGTCGACGTCGCCGGGCAGCTCGTCGGCCGCCCGCGGGTCGAGCATCGCGGGACGCCGGGGGCGGCGGTACTCGCTCACCGGCCGTCCTGGGGGTCGAACGTGAGGGACACCGAGTTCATGCAGTACCTGTCCCCGGTCGGTGTCTGAGGGGCGTCGTCGAACAGGTGGCCCAGGTGCGAGCCGCAGCGCGCGCAGCGCACCTCGGTGCGCACCATGCCCAGCGACCTGTCCTCGATCAGCTCGACCGCGTCGTCGGCGCCGGGGGCGTAGAAGCTGGGCCACCCGCAGTGCGAGTCGAACTTCGTCTCCGCCTGGAAGAGGACGGCGCTGCACGCGCGACACCGGTACGTGCCGAGCCGCTTCTCGTCGAGCAGCTCGCCCGTCCACGGCCGTTCCGTCGCCGCCTGCCGCAGCACCGCGAACTCCTCGGCCGAGAGCTCGGTGCGCCACTGCTCGTCGGGCTTGGTGACCTCGTACGTCATGGTGATCTCCGATCCGTCGCTGCTCCGACACTACGTCGGCGGCCGCGCGAGAGGCATCCGGCCACGACTGTCAACGAGGCCCGGGGGCGGACGTGTTCCCGACGTACCGCATGCGCCGCCGACAGCCGGCGTGCGGGCGTCACTGCGCTGCGGGGTCTTCCTCGCGCAGGCGGGGCGTGCCGCCAAGACCGGGGCGGATGCCGCGCTTGTCGGCGTAGAAGGCGCGGATGCGGTCCATGTCCGCGCGGACGTCGCCGGTCACCTGGAACGTCTCGCCGATGCCCGTCCGCCGGGTCGGTCCGTCGATGAAGCCCAACGTCAGCGGCAGGCCGGTGGTCTGGGCGATCCGGTAGAACCCGGACTTCCAGTAGTCGGTCTTGGTGCGCGTGCCCTCGGCGGCGAGGACCAGGACGAACGAGTCGGACTCGCTCGCCTCGCGCACCAGCCGCTTGACCAGCCCGGCACCTCCGCGACGGTCGGTCGGGATGGCCCCGAGCGAGCGGAAGAACCAGGCAAGGGGTCCGCGGAACATCTCCTGCTTGAGCAGGACCCGCGGCGGGATCTCGTCGGCCCACAGCACCAGGAGGGTCAGGACGAAGTCCCAGTTCGAGGTGTGCGGGGCGCCGACGAAGATGCCCGTCCGCGGCAGCGTGCCGACCTTCTCCCAGCCGGTCAGGCGCAGGAGCGTGCGGGCCAGGAGTCGCCGGACGCGCATGCGCTTGGGGCGGCCCGAGGGGGCCGGTTGCTCGAGGCCGCGCACAGGGTCGTGCTCGGGCTCGGGGTCGGGTGCCGGGACGGACTCAGCGGCCACGGCGGCGTCCGGCGCGCGACATCTCCACAGCACCGTTGCGACCACCAGCCGCCTGCACCGGGAAGGCGGACAGGGCGCTGCGTCCCTGCGAGCCGGCGGCACGAGGGGCCGCCGCTGCGGCGCGGCCGGAGCCACCCGCACGACGACGCCCGCCGCCCGCGGCGTCACCGGTGGCAGCAGCAGCCGGGCGCGACGCACCGGCGTGACCGGCGGCGTCGCGGGCGGGTGCACCGGACCGGCCCGAGGCCGACCGGCCAGAGGCCTGCCCACGGCCGCCCTGACCGCCCTGGCGGCCGCGACCGGCGGGCGCCGGACCCGTCCGCACCGAGACGGGAGGCACCGTCGGGACGACGACCGGCGCGACGGCACCGACGAGCGCCTCGAGCGCAGGCGCACCCGGGCGGACGTTCTGCGGGGTCGCGCGGATCTTCGCCAGGCGGGTCAGCGTCCTCACGTCCGCAGCCTCCTCCGGAAGCACGAGCGTGACCACATCCCCACCCGAGCCGGCGCGGGCGGTGCGGCCCGAACGGTGCAGGTAGGCCTTGTGCTCGGCCGGCGGGTCCACGTGCACGACCAGCTCGATCTCGTCGACGTGGATGCCGCGGGCGGCGATGTCGGTGGCGACCAGGACGCGCACCGCGCCGGAGGAGAACGCCTCGAGGTTGCGCTCGCGGGCGTTCTGGCTCAGGTTGCCGTGCAGGTCGACGGCCGGGATGCCAGCGGCGGTGAGCAGCTTGGCGAGCTTCTTGGCCTGGTGCTTGGTCCGCGTGAAGAGCAGGCGACGGCCCATGCCCGACGCCAGGTGCTGGACGACGGCGCGCTTGGTCTCGGCGCCGTCGACGGCGAACAGGTGGTGGGTCATGGCCTCGACGGGCGAGTCCACGGAGTCCACCGAGTGCGTGGTCGGCTTGCTGAGGAAGCGCTGGACGAGCTGGTCGACGCCGTTGTCCAGCGTCGCGGAGAAGAGCAGCCGCTGACCGCGCACCGGGGTGGCGGCCATGATGCGGCGCACGCCGGGCAGGAAGCCCAGGTCGGCCATGTGGTCGGCCTCGTCGAGCACGGTGATCTCGATCGCGTCGAGCGTGAGCACCTTCTGGCCGAGCAGGTCCTCGAGGCGGCCCGGGCAGGCCACGACGATGTCGACGCCGGCGTCCAGCGCCACGACCTGCCGGTGCTGCGAGACGCCGCCGAAGATCGTGGTGACGCGCAGGCCGACGGACTCGGCGAGCGGCTCGAGGGTCGCGGCGATCTGGGTCGCGAGCTCACGGGTCGGCGCGAGGACCAGGCCACGCGGCCGGCGGGCACGGCGGGCGGGGACGGCCGACGGGCCGCCGGTGGGGCCCGAACCGTTCAGACCCGCGAGGCGCGTGACCATCGGCAGCGAGAACGCGAGGGTCTTGCCGGAGCCGGTGCGGCCGCGGCCCAGGACGTCGCGGCCGGCCAGGGTGTCCGGCAGGCTCGCGGTCTGGATGGGGAACGGGTCCGTGATGCCTCGCTGGGCGAGGGAGCGGACGAGGACCTCGGGCACACCGAGGGTGGAGAAGCTGGACACAGGTGATCGCCTTTCAGGCGGGATGACGGTGGTCGGGGCTCGCGGCGGCGACGCGGGCGTTGCCCGCCGGTGCTCCACGACGATCACGCTCCGGACCTGGTGCTGCCGATCGGGGGACCGGGAGACCGAGGTGGATCGGGGCGTACGAGCGCGCAGGATGCGCACTGCTCACTCCTAGTGTGCCCTATGGACGGCTGCGTGGGCCCATCGGCCCAGAACCGGCGGCCCGCCGAACCTCAGGAATCGGCCGGATCAGCCGATGGAACGAGAGCCCGCGGTCGTGCCGACCGCCCCTGTGACCAGGAGGTCTCCCCGCATGTCGCGCCCGCTGACGCTGCTCGTGCTCTCCCCGAGCACGGGTGGCTACTACTTCGGCGCGCTCCTGAGCGGGATGACTCGCGAGGTGGCGGCCGCAGGGGGTCGCGTGGTGCTGGTGCAGACCCTCGAGCCCGGGCTGCGCAGCGACCAGATCGGCGAGCCGCCGGACTTCTCGCTGCCGGTGAGCCTCGACCAGATCGACGGCGTCGTCTCGGTGACGTCGGCCGTCCGGGCCGACTACCTGGAGCGGCTCCAGCAGGCGGGCGTCCCGGTGGTCGTGGCCAGCAACCGGCTTGACGGGCTCTCGGCCCCGACCGCAGTCCCCGACAACCACGGCGGGACCGTCGCTGCTGTGGAGCACCTCCTCACGCACGGGCACACCGAGGTCGGCTTCATCGGCAACCTCGTCCAGCAGGACATCCGCGACCGGTACGACGCGTTGTGCTCGACGCTCGCCGCCCATGGGCTGAGCCTTGACCCCGACCACCTCTACTCGATCGGCGACAACGGCGAGGGCGGTGGGCTCGAGGCCGCCGAGGCGTTCCTGGCCTCCTCCAGCAGGCCCACGGCGATCATGGCGGCGACGGACCGCAACGGTCTCGGCTTCCTGCGCGGAACCGCGGTGTCCGGCCTGCGCGTGCCGCGCGACCTGGCCCTGATCAGCTTCGACAACATCGAGGCGTCGGCCTACTCCGAGCCTGCTCTGACCACCGTCGACCAGCCCTTCGACGAGGTCGGCGCCCTCGCAGCGCGGCTGGTCCTGGCCCAGCTGCGCGGGCAGACGGTGCCGCCGGTCCCCCACACCTCACCGGCCTCGGTGGTGGTCCGCGGCTCGTGCGGCTGCGCCGCTGCGCCGCGGCCGAGCCTCACACCCGCCGGGTCGGACCTGGCCGCTGCCCCGGCCGGGCCGGACGTCGCACCCAGCCTCCACGCCGAGCTGCGCAGCGGGACCATCGAGCGCCTGGCCCGGCCCCTCCGCTCGGGCCGCCCGAACGCCGACACCCCCCTGCGCGTGCTCCTCGAGCAGCTCCTCGACGACGTGGATGCAGCAGCGGCCGGCGACGCCGACCCGGCGCTCGCCGACAAGGTCACCGCCTCGCTGCGCAGGCTCGCGCCGACGCACGGCTCGCTGCGCATGGTCACCCGCGTGCTCAACGGCTACGTCACCGCCACAGCCACGGACGCCGGTCTGACCGCGTTCCGCAGCGTTCTCTGGCACCTGGAGGCAGGCTCGTTCCTGCAGGAGTCGGGCACCTTCGAGGCGAGGCTCGACGAGCAGTTCGAGGTCGACGCGGGCCTGCTCGACGCCGACGGCAACGACCCGGAGCAGATCACGTGGCTGGCCGGGACCCACGTCGCCGCCGGTGTCTTCGCGCGCTGGGACGGCGAACCCGGCGTCAGCCCGCTCACGGTCAAGGGCGTCTACGACCCGGACGGACGCATCGTCGGGACGGTGGACGAGCACCTGGCCGCCGAGCACTTCCCGCCCCGGCAGCTCGTCGACCTGGCCCGTCCGTGGGAGCGGCAGATCTGCTACGTGGTGCCCGTGCGCACCCGGGACCACCACTGGGGGCTGCTCGCCGTCGTGGCGGAGATCGAGACCACCTCGGCCCGCGAGACCTATCACCACTGGGCGGCACTGCTCGCCGGCGCCCTCGAGGAGCAGTCCCTCCAGGACGCGGTCCAGGCCAGCGAGGAGCGCTACGCGCTGGTGACTCGCGCCGCGAAGGACGGGCTGTGGGAGTGGGACGGCGGCACCGGCGTCTACCTCTCCGAGCGGTGCCGCGAGCTGCTCGGCCTGCGCGACGAGCAGGTCGTCGACCTCGCCACGTGGGAGGCCCACGTCCACCCCGACGACCTGGCGTCCCTGCGCGAGTCCATGGAGGCGGCCAAGTCCGCGCCAGGCACGCCCGTCGAGGTGGAGTACCGGGTCAGTCTCGACGACGGCCGGACGCAGTGGGTGCTCAGCCGCTCGCTCGGCACGGGCCCGACCGGCGGCCCGGTCGACAGGCTGGTCGGCTCGCTGTCCGACATCCAGACCCGCAAGGAGCTCGAGGAGCAGCTGCGGCAGGGCGCCCTCTACGACGCGGTGACGGGGCTGCCCAACCGGCGCCTGTTCATGGACCGCCTCGCGGCCGCCGTCAGCCAGCAGATCCGTCGGCCCGGGGCGGGCTTCGCCGTGATCTTCCTCGACCTGGACGGCTTCAAGCTGGTCAACGACTCCCTCGGTCACCTGGCGGGCGACGAGCTGCTCACCACCGTCGCCGGACGACTGCGGGCCGAGCTGCGGAGCGCCGACACCGCCGCCCGCTTCGGCGGTGACGAGTTCGCGGTGCTGCTCGTCGACCCGGTGCCCGACGAGGTCCTGGTGATCGTCGAGCGCATCCAGGAGCGCATCTCGCAGCCGGTCACGCTCACCGGGCAGGAGATCGCCGTCACCGCGAGCGTCGGTGTCGCGACGTCACACACGGAGTACCTCTCCGCCGAGGACGTCGTGCGCGATGCGGACACGGCGATGTACCACGCCAAGGCGACCGAACGAGGCTCGGCGTCCGTCTTCGACCCGGACATGCACCTGCGTGCGACGGGACGGCTCAAGGCCCGCAGCGAGATCCGCGCCGCGCTGGCGGAGAACCAGTTCGTCGTCCACTACCAGCCGATCGTCGCCCTCGACGGGACCGGCCTGCGCCAGTTCGAGGCTCTCGTCCGCTGGCAGCACCCCGAGCGAGGTCTCCTGCTGCCCGGCGCGTTCCTGCCCGCCATGGAGGACAACCCCACGATCGTCGCCCTCGGCCAGTGGCTCATCGGCGAGGTGTGCCGGCAGGTCGCCGCGTGGCGCGCCGAGTACGCGGGCCCGGTCAGCGTCTCGGTCAACCTGTCCCACCGGGAGTTCTGGTCCACCGAGCTGGTCGCCACCCTGACCACGGCGCTCGCCGCCCATGCCGTGCCCCCGGAGTGCCTGGTGCTGGAGATCACCGAGTCGGTGATCATGGCCGACCCGTCGGCCGCGCGTGACCTGATGACCACGCTGCATGCCATGGGGCTCAAGCTGCACGTCGACGACTTCGGCACCGGCCACTCCTCGCTCAACGCGCTGCGCACGCTCCCGGTCGACGCGCTCAAGATCGACGGCTCGTTCATCGCCGAGCTCGTGCAGACCGAGCGGACCCGTGAGCTGGTCGAGGTGATCCTCTACATGGGCGCCGTGCTGGGCCTGGACGTGATCGCCGAGTGCGTGGAGACGGTCGAGCAGGCCGAGCAGCTGCAGACGATGGGGTGCGCCAACGCCCAGGGCTGGCTGTACGCGAGGGCCCTGCCGGGCGACGAGGCCCAGGAGGTGCTGGGCACGAGCATGGCCGTCCCGCTCGCCCGACCCGAGATCATCGAGGTCGGCGGACGGGAGCGCTCCCTCTCAGCCCGCTGAAAAGCACACAAAGCGGACCAGTCACACTGTGCGTGACCGGCCCTGCCACGCGTGCTCCGGCGGTTGAGGCGTCTAGCATCCGTGCCGAAGGTGGGTCTCGCTACGCGCTGAAGGGTGACATGACGCACATCGGCGTGCTCTCCCCCGTCAGCGGAGGGTTCTACTACGGCGAGATCCTGGCCGGGGTCGTCCGCCAGGTCACCGCCGTCGGCGGCCGCGTGACGCTGCTGCAGACGCTCGACGCCGGGCGCTCCGGCGACGACGTCCTGCCGGCGCCGAGGGTCGACCTCCCGCTGGGCTGGGAGAGCCTGGACGGCTTCATCGCCGTCGCCGAGGCGGTCGACGCCACGCACCTGCAGGCCCTCCTCGCGGCCGGCCGGCCCGTCGTCCTCGCCGGGACGACGCTGCCGATCGACGCCGCCTCGGTCATGACCGACAACGCCGAGGGCGTCCGGGTCGCCGTCACGCACCTCGTCGGGCACGGGCACAGCCGGATCGCCTTCGTCGGCAACCTCGCGCAGACCGACGGGCAGGAGCGCTACCAGGCCTACCTCGCTGCCATGGCCGAGCACGGGCTGCCCGTCGACGACGAGCTCTTCATCGCGACCACCGACCACATCGAGCTCGGCGGCCGGGGCGCCGCGCACCGGCTCGCCGCCGTCCGCCCACGGGTCACGGCGGCCGTCGCGTCCACGGACCGCATCGCCCTCGGGCTCCTGGCGGGCCTCGGCGCGTACGGGCTCGAGGTGCCCGACGACATGGCCGTCGTCGGCTTCGACGACAGCGAGGCCGGGTGGCGCAGCAACCCGCCGCTGGCCACCGTGAACCAGCACATCGCCGAGCTGGGGGCGCGGGCCGCAGCCCTGCTCGTCGCCGAGCTGCGCGGCGAGCCCGTCGAGCACCGGCGGCACACCACCGCCTCGACCTTCCTGCCGCGCGGCTCGTGCGGCTGCACCGCGACGCCGAGCCCGTCGCCTGCCACGGGCAGCGCTGACGCCGAGGCCCTGGTCACCGCCGTCATGGAGCACCTGGCCCTGCGTGCCGGGTCCGCGAGCCGTCCCCAGGGCCGGCACAGCGCCGGACCGTCGGGTGTCGAGCTCACCGACGTCGACCTCGATGCGCTCGACCACGTCATCGAGACGGCGCTCCAGCGCCTGGACCGGCGGCCCCAGTCCCCCGAGACCCTCGAACGCTTCACCGAGACGGTCGTCGCCCTCTTCGGCGCGCTCGCCCATGACCTGACCGAGGCCGGCCTGCCGGGTCGCGAGGTCCTCGAGCGGTGCACGACGCGCACGGCCGTGCTCCTCGCACGCCGGGAGGTCGCCGGGGGCATGGCCCGCTCCGACAGGCTGTCCGCCTCGCTCGTCGAGCAGTACGACGTCGGCATCGGCCTCCTGGGCAGCGCCGACACCGACCCCTCCGACCTCGCGTGGCTGAGCGCCGTGCCGATCCCTCTGGGCTGCCTCGGGCTCTGGGACGGACCGCCGAGCCAGGGACGGCTGCGCATCGCGGGCCTGCACGACCCGGCCGGAGCCGTGCGCGGGCGCATCCCCGGCACCGTGCGGGTCGAGGAGTTCCCGCCGAGGGCGGTCGTGGAGCAGGCGGACCCGAGCCGCCAGCAGGCCTGCTTCGTCATCCCGGTCCGCGGCGCAGGCGGCGACCACGGATTCCTCGCCCTCGTCGGCCCGGTCGACTCCAGCCCTGGCAGCGGCCGCGCCACCTACAACCACTGGGCGGCCCTCCTCGGCGTCGCGCTCAAGCAGCAGAGCCTGCTCGAGGAGGTGCGGCGCAGCGAGGAGCGGTACTCCCTCGCCGCCGCCGCGACCGAGGACGGCCTGTGGGACTGGGACGTCGAGCGCGGCTCGTGCTTCTTCTCCGAGCGGGCGGCGGCGATGCTCGCGGCCGGGCCGGCGGGCGGGGCCGGGCCGGCGGACGGCGCACCGCCCGAGCTCGCGACGTGGACGCGTGCGGTGCATCCCGACGACAGGCCCCGCCTGGTGGCAGCCTTGCGCGGCGCCCTCGCCGACAGCCGCCCCTTCGAGGTCGAGCACCGGATCCGGACCGACGACGGCACCTACCGCTGGGTCGTCTGCCGTGGCCTGCCGGTCGACGGCTCACGTCGGCGGGCGCCGCGACGGGTGGTCGGCTCGCTGGTGGACATCCACGCGCACAAGGAGCTCGAGGAGCAGCTGCGCCGCGGGGCCCTGCACGACTCGCTGACCGGCCTGCCCAACCGCCCCCACTTCCTCGAGCGGCTCACCACCGCTCTCGACGACCTCGCGGGCAACGGCGGACCCGGCTTCACCGTCGTCTTCCTCGACCTGGACGGGTTCAAGCTGGTCAACGACTCGCTCGGCCACCTCATGGGCGACGAGCTCCTCACGGTCATCGCCGACCGGCTCGTGCACGACCTTCGCCCGGTCGACACCGCCGCGCGCTTCGGTGGGGACGAGTTCGCCGTGCTGCTGCGCGGCCTCTCGCACGAGGCGGTGCTCCGCGTCGTGGGGCGCATCCAGCAGCGTGTCGCCGAACCGGTCCTGCTGCGCGGCCAGGAGGTGTGCGTCACCGCGAGCGTCGGCATCGCCCCGTCGGTCACCGGCTACACCGATCCGGAGGACGTGCTGCGGGACGCGGACATCGCGATGTACCACGCCAAGGGCTCGGAGCGCGGCACGACCAGCGTGTTCGAGCCGGCGATGCACGCGCGCGCGACGGGGCGGCTGCAGGCCCAGTCCGAGCTGCGCACAGCCCTGCTCGAGGGTCAGTTCGAGGTGCACTACCAGCCGCTGGTCAGCCTCGACGGTGCCGCGCTCACCCAGTTCGAAGCCCTCGTCCGCTGGCGGCACCCGCAGCGGGGCGTGGTGCTCCCGGGCGAGTTCCTGCCCGTGATGATCGGGTCCGGCACCGTCGTGGCGCTCGGCCACTGGGTCATCGACTCCGTGTGCCGCCAGGTCGCCGAGTGGGCAGCGGCAGGCCGGGGACCGGTCGAGGTGTCGGTCAACGTGTCCCACGCCGAGTTCTGGTCCGACCGGCTGCTCGGCGCGGTCACCGACGCGCTCGACAAGCACGGCGTCGCTGCGCACTCGCTCGTGCTCGAGATCACCGAGTCGGTGATCATGTCCGACCCGGACGCCGCCCGCACGATCATGCGCAACCTGCAGCAGGCGGGCGTGCGCCTGCACATCGACGACTTCGGCACGGGCCACTCCTCGCTCCATGCGCTGCGCGCCTTCCCGGTCGACGCCCTCAAGATCGACCAGTCGTTCGTGCAGCAGCTCGGGATCGACGCGCAGACCACCGAGCTCGTCCGGATCATCGTCGCGATGGGTCAGGTGCTGGGGATCCACGTGGTCGCCGAGGGCGTGGAGACCACCCTCCAGGCGGACACGCTGCGCGACATGGGCTGCGGCACCGCCCAGGGCTGGCTCTACGCACGGGCAGTCCCCGGCGCCGAGGCCGCCGAGCTCCTGGGGACCTACCTCGCGGACACCCTGGACCGTGAGCTCGACGATGCTGCGAGCATGAGCGCGTGCCTGCCGACCTCTGGGACCAGCTGACCGCCCGCCAGACCGTCCCGTCGTCAGGCGTCGCGCTGTGGACCGCGGCCGCCGCGCTGGCGTTGCTCGTGATCCCGGGCGTGTGGCCGGTGGTGCGCAACGTGGTGACCGTCGCCCACGAGGGCGGGCACGCCCTGGTCGCGGTGCTGGCCGGTCGACGACTCGCGGGCGTGCGGCTCCACTCGGACACGTCCGGCCTGACCGTCTCACGCGGCAGGCCGCGGGGCCCCGGCATGGTCGTCACGCTGCTCGCCGGCTACCCGATGCCGGGCCTGGTGGGCCTGGCTGCGGCCGCCGCCCTGGCCGCCGGGCGTCCCCTCCTGGTGCTCTGGGGAGTCCTGCTCGTGCTGGCGCTGCTACTCCTGCAGATCCGCAACCTGTTCGGCCTGTGGGTGGTCCTCGTCTGCGGTGCCGTGGCGGTCGCCGTCACGGGATGGACCCAGGCACCGGTGCAGTCGGCTGTCGCGTGCGGCCTCGCGTGGTTCCTGCTGCTGGCCGCCCCACGCGCCGTGGTGGAGCTCGCGGCGTCGCGGCGAGGAGGGCGGGGCCGCGGCTCCGATGCCGACCAGCTGGCCAAGCTGACCCACCTGCCCGGCGCCGTGTGGGTGCTCGTCTTCGGGCTGGTCACCGTCGTGGCCGCAGGCGTCGGCGCCCGCCTGCTGCTGCCCGACCTCCTCGGCTGACGACGCACCTCGGCCCGCTCAGCCGTCGGCCATCTTCTCCAGCGCTGCCGTCACCTTGAGCATCGTGCGCAGGTTCCTGTCGGTCAGCGCGTTGCGGTAGCGCGCCCGGCTCGCGATCTTGCTCCGCGGGCTCTCGAGCGTGCGGCCCACCGGCACGGTCCACGCCGACGCCTCCGGCCCGAGCCGCACCTGCTCTGCCGACGGGTCCGCCTCGGCCACCGCGTCGACGAGCTCGTCCAGCGCCGCCGGGTCCGACGCCACCGTGACGTAGGTGTGCGTGTCGGCCGAGTCCGGCGGGAAGGGGCACGCCTCGAGGAGCTCGGCGAGCCGCTCGGCCGTCAGCACCACCACCCACGCGTCGTAGCCGAACGACGACCGCAGCGTCGCCTCCACCGCTGCCCGGAGCTCGGCCGCGGTGCCTGCGAAGGAGCACACGACGTTGCCCGACGCGAGGAGCGTCGCCAGGTTCTCGACGGGGAGCGCGGACAGCGCTCGGCGCACCTCGGCCATGGGCATGGTGCGCCCGCCGACGTTCACGCCCCGCAGGAAGACGGCGTATCGAGTCATGCCCGAACCGTAGGCCCGAGGGCCGACAGGACGACCGGGTGAATCGTGCCAGGTGAGGCTTTTGTCCCTTGCGTGGCCGTAGCGCCGCCGCAACGGTGAGCACATGACTGCACTGGTCGTCTACGAGTCGATGTTCGGCAGCACCAAGACGGTGGCGGAGGCGATCGCCGAAGGCCTGCGCGCCTCGGGTCCGGTCCGGATCGTCGAGGTCAGCACCCTCGCCTCGTCCCCCGGGAGCACCCGTCTGGCCGACGACATCACCCTGCTCGTCGTCGGAGCGCCGACGCACGCGTTCAGCCTCAGCCGCGCCAACACGCGGCAGGACGCAGCCGCCCAGGCACCCGGCGGGGTCATCTCGTCCGGCAAGGGCGTGCGCGAGTGGCTGGAGGCACTGAGCCTGCCCACCGGTGGCCTGCCCGTCGCCTGCTTCGACACCAAGGTCGCCAAGCCCAACCTCCCGGGCTCCGCAGCCAAGTCCGCGGAGAAGCGGCTCAAGGGCATGGGTGGGCGTCCCGTCGTCGCCGCGCGCTCGTTCAAGGTCCACGGCAAGGCCGACGGCCTGCTCGAGGGCGAGGCCGACGCAGCCCTGGCGTGGGGCCGGGCCCTCGGAGGCATGCGCGCGCGCCTCTGAGCGCTGCTCGGACCTCTGAGCGTGCCCGGTCAGCGCTGACGGGGCACGGTCAGAGCTTGTTGAGCGCGTCCACGAGCCGCGCCACGCTCGACGTCAGGTTCCACCTGTCCGAGAGCTCGACCAGCCGGTCCGGATGTGCCACGGGTGAGGGCACCGCGTCGTCCACCGTCCCGACGGGTGCGTCGGGTGCGACCCGGACCACGTGCGGCGCGACGGCCAGGTAGTCCGCCGCCTCCTTGAGCCGACGCCGCTGAGCCGGCGACACGGCAGGGTCGTCCCGGTCCGCCGCCGCAAGCACCCCGGCGAGGTCCCCGTGACGTCGCAGGAGCGCGACGGCCGTCTTCTCGCCGATGCCCGGTACCCCCGGCAGCCCGTCGCTCGGGTCCCCGCGCAGCACCGCCATGTCCGCGTACGCCTGCCCGGTGGGCACGTCGTACTTCTCCGCGAGCCGAGCCTGGTCGACGACGTCCAGGTCACCGATGCCCCGCGCGGTGTAGAGCACCCGCACCGGGACCGAGTCGTCGACGAGCTGGAACAGGTCGCGGTCGCCCGTGACGACCTCCACCGCCGATCGCTCCCCCGCCGGCCGCTCGCGCTCGCGCGCCGTCAGGGTCCCGATGACGTCGTCGGCCTCGAAGCCCGGCGCGCCGACCCGCGCGATCCCGAACGCCGCCAGGACCTCGACGATCAGGGGTATCTGCGCGACGAGCGCGGCCGGCACCTCCTCGCCTCCGTCGGCTGCGACGCGGTGCTCCTTGTAGCTGGGGATGGCTGCCACCCGGAACGCCGGGCGCCAGTCGTCGTCCCAGCACGCCACCAGCCTTCCGGGCTGACGCGCGGTCACCAGGCGTGCGGTTATGTCCAGCAGCCCGCGCACCGCGTTCACCGGCGTCCCGTCGGGCGCACGCACCGACTCCGGCACCCCGAAGAACGCCCGGAAGTACAGCGACGCGGTGTCCAGGAGGAGAAGCGGGGCGCGGTCGGCGGTCACGTAGGGAGTCTGTCACCGCGAGGCCGTCGGGCCGCTAGCGTCGCGGCATGACGCACCCGCGCGCCTGGTGGCCAGCAGACGCTGACCTCTGTCGAGTGTGCGGGCTGTCGCACGAGGAGCCGGGCTGGGCTGCGGAGGACAGCGGCCCGAAATACCTCATCTGTGAGTGCTGCGCGGCGGAGACAGGGGTCGACGACATCGACGAGTGGACGGCCCAGCGGTATCGAGCAGCGTGGCTGGCACGTGGCGCTCCATGGTTTGTCGATGCGTCCAGGCCTCCGCAGTGGTCAGCACTAGAACAGATGACGAAGGCGGGGATTCAAGTCCGGCGTCGGGACCTGCAGGTATAGGACCCATTCCTCTCAGGCCCACGGGCGCCCTGCGCAGTCATGTGCGCTTTGGTGAACTCCAGCGAGGCGGTGTCCAGGAGGAGGAGCGGGCGGCGGTCACTCATGGCACCCATTTCCTCACTCGTCGTCGTTCAGGTCGGCGAGGGCCATCAGGACGTCCAGCCGCCAGCGATCCGGGACACGGCGCACCGCCTCGGCGAGGGCGTTGACGGAGTCCAGATCCGCGTCCAGGAAGCCCACGGACGGCGTCTCACCAACGAAGGAGTCATCCGTGTCAGGGGCATGATCCGCGTCGTACACCTTCTCCTCCTCGTCGTCGAGGATGCCCTCGATCACCTCCGGCCCGACATCGTCACGAAGGTGCCAGAACGTGGCGAGCGCACGAGAGGTCAGTACCTCCGAGGGCTCGGGCAGCGCGACCGTGTGCAGCGCACCTTCAGCGTCGACCCACACAGGTAACCTCCGAATCCACCCCGACTCCGCCGCACGCTAACAGCCGGGCTCACGCGAGGACGCCGACCGCACTCCGTCATGTGCTCTTCGGTGAACTACAGCGACGCGGTGTCGAGCAGGAGCAGCGGGCGTGTCTCGGCGACCATGGCGCGAGTCTCGCGCGTGCCGGTGGCGCGCCGCCAGCCACCCGCCACAGAGTGACCACCCTGACCTGAGCGACCGGCTCCGTGCGAACGAGCCCCTAGCTCCGCGCGTTGTCCTCGGGTGCGTCCGGGTCGGAGGGGGCGCCGTCACCAGGCGCGCCGCCCCCCGGCTCTCCCGGAGAGTCGTCGTCGCGCAGGCGGGTCTCGCGCTCGCGCAGCTGCTTCTCCCACTCGGCGAGCATCTTCTCGTGCTGGGCGTCCGAGGCACGCAGGTCGGCGAGGAACTGCTCGTCGTCGTCCGGGCCGCGCGGCGGGCGCTGGCGCTCGGGGAGGCCGGCCGTCTTGGTCGACGGCCAAGGCACACGCCGCTGCGCCGCCCCCGCCTCGGGCCGTCCGGCCACGAGCCAGGCGATGCCACCGATCACCGGCACGACGATGATCAGGATGATCCAGTAGACCTTCTTCATGTTCCGGACCTGGGTGGTGTCCGCCTGGATGGCGTCGATCAGGCAGAACACCAGGACGATCACCTCGAGCCATGCCGGCAGCAGACGGATCATCGTCAGAACCCCACCTTCACCCACGACTGTCGAGGGACCGCGTCCCTAGGACAAACGTAGGCCCTCTGGAACGGCCTTTGCAGAGCGACCGCGGCCGTGCTCCGTCGGGCGACCCCCAGGCTTCTCACGAGGTGACTCCCAGCTCGTCCACCAGGTGCAGGAACGCACCCGCGAACGGGTTCCCCTCTGCCTCTGCACGCACCTGGTGCCAGTCGATCTGCTCGCGCAGCGCCCGCGCGACCGGCAGGAGCCTGCCGAAGTCGCAGTAGTGCTCGCCCATCACCCGCAGCTTCGCGGAGAACGTGTCCGTCGCACTGAGCACGGGCATGCGCTGGCCGAGCACCTCGATCACGTCGGCCCGCTCGAGGACCTCCTCGGACACGGGCTCGCCGCACATCCGGAACAGCACGTCGACGAGGGCGCCCCGGTGGAATGCCTTGAAGAGCCAGTTCTCCGGCGGCTCCCGTACGTCGAGGCCCGCGGCCGCCAAGGACGTCCTGGCTCGCTCCACGTCCTGCTCGCGGATGACGAAGTCGGCGTCGTGGCTGGGCTCGGGGGCCCCGCGGGCCCACGCCGCGTACCCACCGCACAGCGCATGAGGGATGTCGGCCTCGGCGAGCGCGACGGCCGCGATCTTCAGACCCTCCTGAAGGGCCTCGCGGTCGTCGGACATGCCTCGGGTCTACACGACGTCGTGCGGCACCGCACCGCGGGGGACACAATCGGTCCGGTGCGGCTGGCGACGTTCAACATCCTGCACGGCAGGTCCCTGACGGACGGGCAGGTGGACCTCGACCGGTACGCGGCAGCGGTCGCCCACCTCGATGCCGACGTGCTCGCCCTGCAGGAGGTGGACCGCGACCAGCCGCGGTCGCACGGCGCCGACCTCACCTCGGTGGCCGCCGCGGCGATGAGGGCCCCCGAGCACCGCTTCGTCGCGACGCTCTCCGGCACCCCGGACCTCTGGACCGCTGCGACGGGTGCGCGTCAGCCCAGCACGGCCAGCTACGGGATCGCCCTGCTCAGCCGGCACCCGGTGGAGCAGTGGAGCACCCACACCCTGCCGGCCCTGCCTGGTCGTGTACCGGTGATCTTCCCGGGGAGCCGACGCCCCGTCCTCGTGCGCGACGAGCCACGCGCCGCGCTGGCGGCCGTCGTGCGCCTGCCGTCCGGCCCGGTCACCGTGGTGGCGACCCACCTCACCTACGTCCCGGGCTGGAACGCGATCCAGCTGCGGCTGCTGGTCCGAGCCCTGCGTCCGATGCC
>DASXVR010000315.1:0-6419 GCA_036504175.1 Actinotalea sp.
CGGGTCGGCGCGGAGCGGGCCGTCGCCTCCGCCGCCCGCTGCCTGGCCGACGACGACCTCGCCGCCGCCGGCCCGTTGCTGCAGAGCATCGCGCTGCCCCGGGCGACCCGCGACGAGGCCCGCAAGCACAAGGGTCTGCTCGCCGAGGTCCGCGAGGCGCTCCTCGCACGACTCCCCGAGGCCGACGTCGAGCCCGAGCGACTCGTCCGGTTCGGCCTGCGCACCGTCCTGATCATCGCGGTGACCATCGCCGTGGTGTTCACCGTGATCACCACCATCCAGTTCGACCTGGTCACCGCGGCCCTGGCGACGGCGGCCCAGGAACCGCTGTGGATCGCTACCGCGTTCGGGCTCGGCATGGTGACGTTCCTCGGCTCGGCGATGGCCCTGGTCGCGTTCGCCCCGATCCGGATGTCGCTGTGGCGCGTGACGCTCGTGCAGGCGGCGTCCTCCTTCGTGGCGCTGGCCGCTCCCGCAGGCGTCGGGCCGGCGGCGCTCAACCTGCGCATGCTCACCCGCCGCGGGATCCCCAACGCGCTCGCAGTCGCGTCGGTGGGGCTCGTGCAGGTGTCGCAGCTCATCACGACCATCGGCCTGCTCATCGTGCTCTCGCTGGTCAGCGGCACGCAGGAGCCCCTGACCATGCCCTCGCCCACAGTGCTCATCGCCGTCGCGCTGCTCATCATCGGGGTCACGTCGGCGATGCTCGTGCCCCGCGTCCGGCAGTGGGTCCTCGCCCGCACCGTGCCCGTCTGGAAGCAGACCTGGCCGCGACTGGTCCAGATGATGGGTCAGCCCCGCCGCCTCCTGGTCGCCCTCGCCGGCAATCTGCTCATGACGCTGGGGTACCTGGGCGCCTTCGACGCCTGCCTCGCCGCTTTCGGCTACCAGCTCTCGCCGATCGACCTCGCCGTCATCTACCTGTTCGGCAACGCCGCCGGTGCGCTCGCCCCGTCACCGGGCGGGCTCGGCGCCGTCGAGGGTGCGCTCATCACCGGCCTCAGCGGTCCGGGTCACGTGCCGCTCGCCATCGCGACCTCGGTGGTCGTCCTCTTCCGTGCGCTGACCTACTGGGGGCGGGCTCCGTTCGGCTGGCTCGCGATGCGCGTCCTTCAGCGCTCCGGCGAGCTGTAGCCGACCCGGCGCCTCGACGTCTCGCGGGCGACTGCGCCGAGCAGCAGCCCCAGCAGGGCGCCCACGACTGCCGCAGGCAAGCCGACCTCGATGATCGCGAACCAGGCCGTGGGCGGGTACACCCGCAGACCGATGATCAGTCCGGCGACCCCGCCGAGGACTCCGGCGACGACGCCACCCAGGAGGGCGTAGCGCCGCACGACCGGGAGCTCTGCGAGCGCGCGCCAGGTCGATGCCGTCCGGTCGCGCAGGCGCTCCATACGGCGATCGTCGCACGACGACGGGCGGCCCGGCGGATCCGGGGGTGCGCGGCCGGCTGGGTGTTGACGTCGCTGGCGATACTGGCGTGGTGCGTACCACCTACGCCCACGAGGCGAACCTCCTTCTCGAGCCGGGCGCCGACGAACGCGAGCCGGGCGCGGCCGTCACCGTGGCCCTGTGCGGCTCGTGGGAGCACGCCGGCCCGTGCCCGTCGGCCCCCCATCACACGGCGGTCGACCGCGACGCCGAGCACCTCGTCGTGCGCATCCTCTTCGCCACCGAGCCTGACGCCGAGGAGGCCGTCAGGCAGAAGATCTCGGCCGCTCTCGCCGTCGGGCGCCTGCCGCTGCCGCCCGACGAGCGTCCGGGCTGGCGACTCCTCCACCACGGCGCTGTGGAGGTCGCCGACGACGAACGTGACCACGCGGCGCGGCTAGCGGAGCAGTGACACGCCCGGGTCGGGGGTCATTGGACTCAAGCGATCCGGCCGGGCGCTCCGACCGCTCGCCGCCGGACACGGATCCCAACCGCAGCGGTGACCAGGCCGAGCAGCGCGACCGCGGACGGGAGCAGTACGAGCACGCCTGCCTCGCGCCAGAGCACCGCAACTGTGACGCCAGTAACGAAGAACAGGCATCCAAGGACGACCAGCGACGCCAGATCGAACGAGATCAAGGACGCCAGCCGGCGGTTCAGATGGAGCTCGACCGCGGTGGGTTCGCCCGGCCCGGGACCAACTGTGTGCGAAGACCTGACTTCCACTGTGGGTCGGGTAGCTCGAACCGGCGAGATCAACAAGCGCCACCTGCCTGGCAGAGGCGGGTGGGAGGCAAGCACGAACGTCCTCGAGCCGGCCGTCACTGACACCGTGACGGGTAGGGAACGGCCCGCTCTGACGCGGTGCTCGCCTTGGGCAAGCTGCAGCGCAACCGTCCGGTTCGGCATGAGGCCCACAACGGCAGTGTCGTCGACGAACACCTTGAGCGGTATGAGAGCCCCAAGAACGTCATCACCGCGCTGAATCACGAGCTCGCCCAGAGGGGCGCCGCCAGGCGTGCGCTCCGCGTTCACGAGCACATCGTGCCAGCCGTCGGCTTGCGCTCGGGACGTCGTGGTCACCATGGTCGCGACCCGTGAGCGGTCCGGGCCAACCGCAGGTGGGGATCAGACCCCAGCACCGGCCCTCCGCGCGACCGCGATGATGTGCGGCCCCAGGCCCAGCAGGCTCGGCTCGGACTCCGACGCCCGGGCCGCGTCAAGGATCACCTCGCGGTCGCGCTCGTCGTCCCAGCGCTCGGCCCTGTGTGGCAGGTAGGCGGCCATGCCCTCGACTCCGAGAACGGCCTCCACGACCAGCCCGCCGGCCTCCGCCTCCGCAGCGAGCTCGTCGGGCCGCTGGAAGTAGGCCGTGGTGAACCAGCCAGCGTGGTTGGTCGGGTTCTCGTGCCGGCCGGTCGCAAGGTCTGCCGTGACGATCGTCCGGAAGGCGGGGTCGAAGAGGATGCCGTGGGCGAGCCCGTCGAACAGCGAGGCGAAACGGGAGATGGCCATGCCCAGGACGACGCCACCCGGCACCAGCACTCGGGCGACCTCCCGCCACGCCTGTACCCGGTCATCCGGGTCGACCAGGTGGTAGAGCGGGCCGAACAGCAGCGCGACGTCGACGCTGGCGTCTGCCACCGCGAGGCTCCTGGCATCACCCACCTCGGCAGAGAAGCGGGCGTGCGCGGCGCCCAGCCGGGAGCGTGCCCGCTCGACCTGCGCCCGGACGGGATCGACGAGGTGGACGTCGTGCCCGTCCTCCAGCAGCCACTCCGCGTGGACGCCGGTGGCACCCCCCACGTCCAGGACGCGCTGCGGCGCCGGACCCAGGTACCGGCGCACGATCTCCTGGACCCGGGCTCGCTCCAGCAACCCTGAACCGCTGCGCAGCCGAGCATCCTCGTCCTGCTGGTTCTCGTAGTGGTCCCGGACTTCCTCCGGGATCAGTGGCGTCGACATCCGGCCACGCTAGGCCGCTGCGCCGGGTCCTGTCCGGCGACGAGGTCATCACGCAGGACGGTCACACCACGACGACGACCTTTCCGCGGGGGTGCCCTGCCTCGACGTGGCGGATGGCATCGGCGGTCTCGGCCAGCGGATAGGTGCTGTCGACGACGGGCCGCAGCCGCCCGGAGTCGATCAGCTCCTTGAGCGTCGCGAGGTTCTGCCTGCTCGGCTGCGCCAGGACGGTGCGCAGCCGCTGCTTCACGAACGGTGACAGCAGGCGCGCGACGACGATCCGCCCGACGGGCCCGAACCAACGGCCGCCGTTGCCAGAGCACAGCACGAGAGTCCCGTGGCTGGTCAGCGCTTTGCGCAGGCGGCGCACCGAGTGGCTGCCGGCCAGGTCCAGGATCAGGTCGTACCGCTTGCCGCTCCGGGTGACGTCCTCGGCGGTGTGGTCGACGACGTGCTCGGCACCGAGAGAGCGGACCAGGTCGTCGCTGCCGGGGCCGCAGACGGCCGTGACGTGTGCCCCGTACGCCGCGGCGATCTGCACGGCGAACGTGCCGACGCCTCCTGAGGCTCCGTTGACGAGCACCGTCTGCCCTGCCCGCAGCCCTCCGACGTCGCGCAGTGCGAGCAGGGCCGTGTTGGCCGAGAGGGGCACCGCCGCCGCCTCCTGGAAGGTCAGACCCGCGGGCTTGTGCTCCAGCAGGTCCTCGCTCACGCGCACGAGCTCGGCGAGGGTGCCGCCGGCCTGGGCGAACACCTCGTCGCCCGGGCTGAATCCCCCGACGTCGCTGCCGACCTCTTCGACGAGCCCGGCGACGTCCTGGCCCACCACCTGACGTCTCGGCCGGCGAAGGCCCAGCACCAGGCGCCCCACGTAGGCCTCGCCGCGGACCAGGTGCCAGATGCCGGGGTCCACGCCCGCGGCCCGCACCCGGACGAGCACGTCGTGAGGGCCCGGCACCGGCCTGTCGACGTCCTGCAGGCTCAGCACCTCGCTCGGCGGGCCGTAGCGGTCCAGGACGATCGCCTTCATGGCCGCGGTCCCGTCGTGCGCGCCTGGACGGGTCCGGAGCAGGTCGGGCTGCCGTCGACACTCACGACCACGTTGCCTGCCTTGTGGCCCCCGTCGACGTAGCGGTGCGCGTCGACGATCTGCTCCAGGGTGAAGCACCTGTCCACGACAGGTACCACCGCGCCGTTGTCGACAAGGTCCGTCAGCTGTCGCAGTGCCTCGGTCTTCCGCACGGACATCCCGAACCTCATGCGTCGGCGCGGCGAGGCCCAGGTGGCGACCGTCTGCGCGATCGGCGTGAGCCCCAGGACGGTGGTCAGGTAGCAGCCCCGCGTGGTCAGGGAGCCGCGGGACCGGGCGAACGTGCTGGCGCCGACGGCGTCGAGGATCACGTCGTAGCGCTCCCCGCCGGAACCGACGTCCTCGGCCGAGTAGTCGATGGCCCTGTGCGCGCCCAGCGACCGGACCCGCTCCAGGTTCGACGTGCCGCAGGTGGCGGCCACCTCTGCGCCGAGGTGGCGGGCGAGCTGGACCGCGTATCCGCCGATGCTCCCGGAGGCGCCCAGCACGAGCACCCGCTGGCCGGCGCGCAGGTGCGCCAGGCCTTGCAGGAAGTGCAGCGCCGTGGTCGCGCCGTCGACCAACGCGGCCGCTTCGCCGTAGCTCACCGTCGCCGGCTTGAGTGCCAAGGAGGCCCGCTCAGGCAGGCAGGCGAGCTCCGCGTTGGCGCCGAGCCGGAACCCGGTGAACCCGTACACCTCGTCACCAGGCCGGAACCGGGTCACGCCCCCGCCCGTGGACTCGACGACGCCGGCCAGCTCGAGCCCCGGGACGCGGTACCGGCGCCGTGGTTCGCGCAGGCCGATGACGGTCCTGACGGCTGCCGACCCGCCCCCGCGCAGCATCGCGTCCGCCGCGGTGACCGTCGTGGCGTGAACCCGGACCAGCACCTCGTCCCTCCCGGGCACGGGCTCGGGCAGCTCCTCCACCTGGAGCACCTCCGGCGGACCGTAAGCCCGCCACGTGACTGCCCTCATCGCTACCCCTGTCGACACTCTGACGTCCTGACGTATTTCGCCCACGCGTCAGTGTTTGACATTCTGACAGCTCTTGTCAATGGTGACCTCGTGAGCGATCCGCGACGGCAGGCGATCATCGACGGCGCCTTCGAGGTCTTCATGCGCTACGGCTACCGCCGCGCGACGATGGACGACATCGCCCAACGGGTCGGTCTGTCCCGGCCGACGCTGTACCTGACCTTCCCCAACAAGGAGGCCATCCTCCGAGCTGTCGTGGAGGCGGGGCACGAACGGATCCTCGGTGAGATCGAGGCCGGACTTCCCGCGCTGCGCTCCCTGACCGATCAGCTGCTGCACGTCTTCGAGATCTGGAGCGTCCAGCCCTTCGAGATGGTGGTGAGCTCCCCAGCGGCCGACGAGCTGATGAACGACTCGTTCGGCTTCGTAGGTGATGTCTTCGACCGCAGCTCGCAACGCCTTGCCGACCTGCTCACCGGGCTGTTCCGCGACGCCGTCGTCGAGCCGGACGCCCTGGACCCGTCGGCGCCGGCCCGGGCCCAGGTCCTCATCGCCGCGGCGCTCGGCTTCAAGTCCAAGGCGCGCGACACCGCTCACATGCGGCAGCTGATCCGTGACCTGGTCGCGATGACCGTGGCCGGGCTACCGTCCGCGCTCCTCTACCCACAGCACCCCAACCGGCGTAGAACTGGGGCAAACCGGGGCTAATGGGGCGCCGGTGATCCCCCAGAAGGGCTGCTCCCATGCCGAAGTTCATGGACGTACACCACGGGATGCACGGCATCACGCCCGAGGCGCTCAAGGCCGCACACCAGGCAGACGTCGACATCCAGGGTGACGAGGACGTCGACTTCCAGCGGGCTTGGGGCGACCCCGAGTCCGGGATGGTCTGGTGCGTCTCGGAGGCACCGAGCGCCGAGGCGGTCAAGCGCATCCACGAGCGCGCCGGTCACCCTGCGACCGAGGTCTACCCGGTC
>DASXVR010000316.1:0-10897 GCA_036504175.1 Actinotalea sp.
AGGGCTGGTACCTGCGTCGGAACGAGACGGTTGCCGTCGGGACGGACGGAGAGTTCTACGTCCTGTCGGTGCCGCGGAGCATGAGCGCTCTGGTGCGCGGGACCCCCGTCGAGCCCAGCGACCCCCCTCTCGTGCTCGGCAAGGGCGGACGCGACGGCGAGTCCATCGACCTCGTCGACGCGCTGGCCATCGCCCTGGGCGACCAGCCCCGCCGCACCTGACCAGCCCGCCGCACGAGACGCTGCCACCGCTGCACCTGACCAACCCCGGCTGAGCGCGCCGCCCGCGCCTGGCTCAACCCCGGCTGAGCCCGCCGCCCGCGCTTGGCTCAACCCCGGCTGAGCCCGGCGCCCGCACCTGGCTCGACCCAGGCTGAGCGCGCGGCTCCGGCTCGCAGGCTCACCCCGCGGGTGCGGCCAGCCCACGCCGCAGGAGGGTCGTCAGCGCCGCGGCGACCGGTTCGGGGCTCTCGATGCTGACCATGTGACCCGCGCCGGCCACCACCACGAGCTCACCGTCCTGCAGCGCCGAGAGCATGTGCTGCGCTGCAGGCAGCGGCGCGAGCTCGTCCTCCTCCCCCACGACGATCACCGCCGGTCCGCCGAACGCCCTCAGCGCAGCAGTCCGGTCGGGCCGGGCCGCCATCGCCCGCTGGGCCCACGCCACCGCCGCAGGCCCCTGGTCGCGGATCCAGCCCTCCACCCGCTCGACGAGGTCGGGACGCGCCGTCCTGCTCGTCGCACCGAGCAGCGAGGTGCGCATCCCCAGCACCGCGTCGATGCGTGCCTCGGCGAGCACGGTGTCGGCGATGGCCAGGCGCCGTGCGCGGGCAGCCTCGTCGTCGGCGGTCGACTTCGTGCTCACCAGTCCCAGCCCGGCCACCAGGTCGCGATGACGTTCTGCCAGGGCCATCGCCACGTAACCACCCATGGACAACCCGGCGACGACAGCCCTCGGCACGCCGACGGCCCGCAAGGTCGCGGCGACCCCGTCAGCCATGACGTCGATCGAGGGCGCTGGGTCGGTCCCGAGCGCCCCGGCGACGTCAGGCCCTGTCGGGGAGGCGCCGAAGCCCGGGAGGTCCAGGGCCAGGACGGTCCGGTCCCCCGCCAGGAGGTCGGTCACGTCCAGCCACATCCGGTGGTCGAGCGGGAAGCCGTGCAGCAGCACCAGCGGCAGCGTGCCGGGCTGACCGCGCCGGAGCGTGTGCACCGCGAGCATGCCGTCCGTGGTCATCAGTGCCTCCATCTGGTCGGCCGGCGGGGCACCGCCGGCGTCAGCGGGTCTCGTCGTCCTCGGCGGCCGTGGCGAGCGGTCCGGTCCACGTGGTCGGCAGCGGCGGATGCCCGGGCAGCACGTGCGCGACGATCTCGTCGAGCACCCGCCGGACGGCCGCCTCACCGACCCACAGGTGACGCGCGCCCTCCACACCTATCACCTCGGCCTGGTGGACGCGGGCGAACCGCTCGCGGGCCTCGTCGGGGCGCAGGTAGTCGTCGAGCTCGGGCACGAGCACCACGAGCGGCTTGCCGAACGCGTCCCAGGCCGCGAGGTCCTCCTCGGACGCCCGGTGCAGGGGCGGGGACAGCAGCACGGCGCCCTCGATCGACGGGTCGGTGCCGTGCATGAGGGCCAGCTCGGTCCCGAACGACCAGCCCACGAGCCACCGGTGCGGGAGCTCGTGGAACTCGGCGTACTCGATGGCGGCAACGACGTCGAAGTGCTCCCCCGCCCCGCCGTCGAAGGTCCCCTCGCTGCGTCCACGCGGGCTCGAGGTGCCACGCGTGTTGAAGCGCAGGACTGCGAGGTCGGCGAGGGCGGGGAGCCGCCAGGCGGCCTTGCGGAGCACGTGGGAGTCCATGAAGCCGCCGTGCGTGGGCAGCGGGTGCAGGGTGATGAGGGTGGCGACCGGCGGTCGGTCGGCCGGCAGCGCCAGCTCACCCACCAGGGTCAGGCCGTCCGCCGTGTGGAGCTCGATCTCCTCGCGGCGGGCAGGCAGGACGCTCAGGGAGCGGATCTCGGGTGCGGACCCGGCCGCTGCGTGCTCAGTCATCGTCACGACCCTATCGGCGCTCAGCGACGACGGCCGCGGCTGCGCCAGCAGGCGGTGTGCCAGTGACGCCTGTCGGACACGGCCGCGTCGGCCCCGAGGAGCGAGTCGGTCGCCCAGGCGACCAGGTGGGCGGTGCCGGCCGTCACCTCCTGCTGGCAGCCCGGACAGCGGTAGACCTTGGTCGACGAGCCGGCCGGCACGCTCTGCACGACCCAGTCCCCGTCGGCGGACGTCTCCGTCCGTCGCCCGCCCAGCGCGCGCTCGACGTCCAGGTCCGGGTGCTCCTGGCCCCAGGGACGCTTGGCTGACCTGCGGCTCCGCGGCACGTCAGCCATTCTCCCCGACCATGCGTCGCGACGCTCAGGTGGCAGGAGCTCAGGTGAGCTGCGGGGCGATCTCGACGGGCGGAAGGGACCCGGTGCGCAGGAGCTCGCGGTACCAGAACGCCGAGTCCTTCCAGATCCGCTCCTGCGTCTCGTAGTCCACGCGCACCACGCCGAACCGGCGGTGGAAGCCGTAGGCCCACTCGAAGTTGTCCATCAGCGACCAGACGAAGTAGCCGCGGACGTCCGCGCCGGCGTCGATGGCCTGGCCGACGGCGTCGAGGTGGTCGTGCAGGTACGCGACCCGTGCCTCGTCGTGCACACGACCGTCGGAGGAGACGGTGTCCACGAACGCGGCGCCGTTCTCCGTGATCATCAGCGGGAGGCCGGGGTAGGTGCGCGACAGGCCCACGAGCAGCTCGGTCATGCCCGTCGGGTCGATGTTCCAGCCCATCTCGGTGTACGGGCCGGGCTGCTTGAGGAACTCCACGTCGTCGGCGCCGGGCCACGGGGATGCGGCGGCCGCGCCGTGCCCGTCCGCCATCACGCGCTCGTGGTCGCCGGTGAAGCGGCGCACGCGCTGCGTCGAGTAGTAGTTGACCCCGAGCACGTCCAGGCCGGTCCGCGTGATGTCCAGGTCGCCGTCGTGGACGAAGGACCAGTCGGTGACGTGCGCGGTGTCCTCGAGCAGGTCGGGCGGGTAGTAGCCGTCCAGGACCGGGTTGAGGAAGACGCGGTTCGCCAGGGCGTCGATCTTGCGTGCGGCGTCCAGGTCCTCAGGTGAGTCGGAGTCCGGTCGCGCGACGTGCAGGTTCAGGGTCAGGGAGAGCTGGGCGTCCTGCCCGAGCACCTCTCGCACCGCACGCCCGCCGAACCCGTGGGCGAGGTTGAGGTGGTGGACCGCCGCGAGCGCCTGGGCACCGTCGGCGCGCCCCGGCGCGTGGACCCCGGAGCCGTAGCCCAGGTAGGCGGAGCACCACGGCTCGTTGAGCGTGGTCCACGTGGAGACCCGGTCCCCGAACGCCCCGACCACGGCCGCTGCGTAGTCGGCGAACCGCAGCGCGGTGTCACGGACCGGCCAGCCGCCCGCGTCCTCGAGCGCCTGCGGCAGGTCCCAGTGGTACATCGTGACGACCGGCTCGATCCCCGCGCCGTGGAGCTGGTCGATCAGGCGGGAGTAGAAGTCGAGGCCCTTCTGGTTCACCGCACCCGACCCTGTCGGCTGGATGCGGGGCCAGGCGAGGGAGAACCGGTAGGCCGAGAGGCCGAGGTCCTTCATCATCGCGACGTCGTCGGGCATGCGGTTGTAGTGGTCGGCGGCGACGGCGCCGGTGTGCCCGTCGAGCACCCGTCCGGGCGTGCCGCTGAAGGTGTCCCAGATCGACGCCCCGCGGCCGTCCTCGTCCACGGCACCCTCGATCTGGTACGACGCCGTGGCGGCGCCCCAGAGGAAGTCGTGCGGGAACGTCCGTGCGGTGGGGACAGTCGTCATGAGTGAGGATCCTTCCTGTGTCGAACCGATTCGACACACAGTGTCCAGCCTGTGGGACCGCCGTGACCAGACGCCTCGTCAGGCGAGCCGGAGCCTGACCGTCGGGCCTTCCGCGAGCACTGGCTCGTCGGCCGCGCCGATGACCTCGACCGACCAGGGACCGGGTGCGTCGGCCGCCGTGACCACGAGCTCATCCCCTGTCCGCGCGACGGTGAACCGCGCGTCGTCGGCACCGGTGGCCTCGCCCCCGCGCGGGACCACCACCTCGACCTCGACCCCGTCAGCCGGCGGGACGACCCGCAGGAGGACGCCGTCGGCGAAGTCGTAGTCGGGGCGGTCGGTGACGCGACCGACGGGGATGACCGTGCCAGGCCGCACCAGCAGCGGCAGCGACCCGACGTCGTGGTGCTCACGCACCCAGCGGCCGCCTGTGACGGCCTCGCCGGTCAGCAGGTGGAACCAGGTGCCGTCCGGCACGTAGTACTCGACGAACCCGTCGGCGGACATCACCGGGGCGACCAGGAGCGCGTCGCCGAGCATGTACTGGGTGTCCAGCGTCTGCGCCGTGCGGTCCTGCGGGAACTCGAGCACCATGGGCCGCATCATCGGGGTGCCGTCCGTGTGCGCCTCGCGGGCGACCCGAGCCAGGTACGGCATGAGCGACATCTTCAGACGCGTGAAGGTGCGGGTGATGTCCACGGCCTCCTCGTCGAAGGCCCACGGCACCCGGTACGAACCCGACCCGTGCAGGCGGGAGTGCGACGAGAGCAGCCCGAACGCCGTCCAGCGCTTGAACACCGTCGGGTCCGGCGTGCCCTCGAAGCCGCCGATGTCGTGGCTCCAGTAGCCGAACCCGGACAGCGACAGGGACAGCCCACCGCGCAGCGACTCGGCCATCGCGTCGTAGGTGGACCAGCAGTCACCGCCCCAGTGCACCGGGAACTGCTGCCCGCCCGCCGTCGCCGACCGCGCGAAGAGCACAGCCTCGCCCGCCCCCCGGCGCTCGACGAGGAGGTCGTAGACGGCCTTGTTGTACAGGTGCGTGTAGTAGTTGTGCATCTTCTGCGGGTCGGACCCGTCGTGCCAGACGACGTCCGTCGGGATGCGCTCGCCGAAGTCCGTCTTGAAGGCGTCGACCCCCATGCCCAGCAGCCGGTCCAGGTGGCCGGTGAACCAGGCCGTCGCCTCGGGGTTGGTGAAGTCCACCAGACCCATGCCGGCCTGCCACAGGTCCCACTGCCACACCGAGCCGTCGGGGCGCCTGACCAGGTAGCCCCGGGCGGCACCCTCGGCGAACAGCGGCGAGCGCTGGGCGATGTACGGGTTGATCCAGACGCAGACCTTCAGGCCGCGTGCCTTGAGCCGCGCGAGCATCCCCTCCGGGTCGGGGAAGGTCCGCGGGTCCCACTCGAAGTCGCACCAGTTGAGCTCACGCATCCAGAAGCAGTCGAAGTGCACGACGCTCAGCGGCAGGTCCCGCTCCGCCATGCCGTCCACGAAGCTGGTGACGGTGGTCTCGTCGTAGTCGGTGGTGAACGACGTGGACATCCACAGACCGAAGGACCACAGCGGCACCTGCGCGGGCCGCCCGGTGAGGGCCGTGTAGCGCCGCAGGATCTCCTTGGGTGACGGTCCGTGGATGACGAGGTACTCCAGCGCCTGCCCCTCGACGCTGAACTGGGTCCGCGAGACGGCCTCCGAGGCGACCTCGAACGAGACCTTCTCCGGGTGGTTGACGAACACGCCGTAGCCGCGGTCGGTGAGGTAGAAGGGGATGTTCTTGTACGCCTGCTCGCTCGACGTCCCGCCGTCGGCGTTCCAGATGTCGACGACCTGGCCGTTCTTGACGAAGGGACCGAAGCGCTCCCCCAGGCCGTAGACGTGCTCGCCGACCCCGAGGGTGAGCCCCTCGTGGACGTACGTCGAGCCGTCGTCCGCCGTCACCACGCCGATGCCCTTGCGCGGGCTCGACGTCAGGACCCGGTCGTCGGCGAGGAAGTCCACCCGCCAGTCGGCCCGGTCGACCCGGACGGACAGGGCTCCCGAGGTCAGGACGCCTGTGGCCTCGTCCACGTCGATCTTGACCGGCACGCGCTCGGGTGCGAGCAGCTCGAAGGCCGGGCGGCGGTCCACCCCGCCGACGTGGTTCTCGATCCGGACCCGGATCACATCGGCCATGGGCGAGCTGTAGGTGATGGTCAGCACCGGCTGGTTGAGCGTGTCCCCGCGGCCGGTGATGGCCTTGGTCGGCGCGTACACGGTCATGGCATCGGCCTCGGACCAGATGTCGTACGCCTGCGCGGGGTGCAACGGGTGCATGCCCTCGCGAACCATCCAGTACCCGTCGGTGAACTTCATCGCTCTGGTGTCGCTCTCTGTGGTGAGGTCGCGGTCACTTGACCGCGCCGGCAGTGATGCCGCGGGTCAGGGTCCGCTGGAAGATCAGGAAGAAGACGACGGCAGGCAGCAGGCTGATCAACGAGCCGGCGTTGATCGTCGGCGCGTCCATGAGCCGGTCGCCCTGCAGCGAGGCGAGCGCCACAGGGATGGTCTGGGTGGCGTTGTCGATGAGCATCACCAGCGGGATGAAGAACTCGTTCCACGTCCAGATGAAGAAGAAGATCACCAGCACGGCGAGCGTCGGCCGCGAGATCGGGAAGATCACGCGCCACAGGACCTGCCACTTGCTCGCACCGTCCAGGGCCGCCGCCTCGAGGACCGAGGGCGGGAAGGTCGAGAGCACCGACGAGAGCAGGTACGTGCCGAAGGCGCTCTGGATCACCGTGAAGATGATGATGACCGACAGCTGCGTGTTGTACAGGTGCGTCTGCTTGGCCAGGAAGTACAGCGGGTAGATCAACGCCTCCTGCGGCAGCATGTTGGCCAGCAGGAAGAGCGTGACGATCCAGAGCCGGCCCTTCACCCGCCCGATGCCCAGGGCGTACGCGTTGAAGAGCGAGACGCCCGTCGCCAGCACCGCGACGGCGCCGCTGATGACGACCGAGTTGAGCAGCTTGCCCGGGTACTCGACCCGGTTCCAGAAGTTGACCAGGCCGTCGGTGTACAGCGACTTCGGCAGCGTCAGCGGGCCGTTCGCGGAGTAGTCGCTCGGCGACTTGAACGCGTTGAGCAGCATGATGACGAACGGCACCATCATCAGCAGGCCGACGAGGACCGCGGCCGCGAGGATCACCCAGCGCAGCGAGCCGTGGCGCAGCCTGTCGGTACGGGCGTCGGCTGCCACTCCGCGCGCCGGAGCGGTGGGCAGCACCGTCGGCAGGAGAACGGGTTCGGTGGCCATGTCAGCGGTTCTCCTTGCGCTCGCTGGCGGCCTGGACCCGCATGAAGACCACCGAGACGATGATGACGATCAGCGTCAGGACGGTGGCGACAGCGGCGCCGTAGCCCACCTGGGACTTGGGGAAGAAGTTCTGGTACGCGAAGTACGACGGCACGTTCGTGGAGTTCTCCGGACCGCCCTTGGTCAGGACGTAGATGGGCCCGAACACCTTGAGCGCCGCGATGGTGCAGGTCAGCGTCACGACGAACGTCTCCGGCTTGATCTGCGGGACGGTGATCGCGCGGAACCGCCGGAACCAGCCGGCACCGTCGAGCTCGGCTGCCTCGTACAGCTCGGGATCGACCCGCTGCAGCGCCGCCATGAAGATGACGACGGGGTAGCCGATCTGGACCCAGATCATCACCATCATCACCGTGGGCAGTGCGGTGGTCGTGTCACCGAGCCAGTTCAGCGCCCAGGAGTCCAGCCCCACGCTGCGCAGGATGGCGTTGAGCGCACCCGTCTCGGGGTTGACGATCCAGCCCCACAGGATGCCCGCCACAGCCACCGGCAGGATCTGGGGCAGGTAGTACACGGCCCGCAGTGCGTTGGCGACCCGGCCCGGGAACCTCTTGCCGAGGTAGTCGAACAGGACGGCGGCGAGCAGCAGGCCGATCGCGGTGGGCACGATCACCATCGCGACGATCATGGCGACCGAGTTGCGGAACGACATCCAGAACGTCTCGTCGTGGATGAGGCGCGTGTAGTTGGTCAGGCCGGTCCACCGCGGGTCGCCGATGCCGGGCCACTTGGTGAACGAGAAGTACAGGTTCATGAAGAAGGGGACGGCGATGACGCCGGTGAAGAGCACGGCGCCGGGGATCAGGTACAGCCAGTAGGCGGCGCGTCCGGTGCCTGTCCTGCGCCGCCGCGAGCGCTCTGCTGCCCGCCGGGGGACCTCGGTGAGGACCGCCATGTCGACTCCTTGTGATCGGGGGTTCGTGCCGTGCGGCGGGGCCGGCCGGTGGTCGACCGGCCCCGCCGACGGGGTCATCCGACGTTGGCGACGCCGTCGTCGTAGGCCTTGCCGATGTCACTGAGCACCTGGTCGGGGCTCTTGGACTGGTTGATCAGCGACTGGAACGCCGAGACGAGCACGTCGTAGTAACCCGGGACGGGCCAGTCGGGGTAGAAGGCCAGACCGTCGTTGTCCAGGACCTCGTTGAACGCCGTGATGAGCTCCTGGCTCTTCGGGTCGGTCACGTCAGCAGCCTTCGCGGCGAGCGGCAGGCCGCCGTTGTTGCCGAGGATGGCCTGGATCTCCGGGCGCATCGTGATGTCGATGAAGTCGTACGCGAGGTCCTTGTTCTTGGAGTTCTCGGGGACGACCCACAGGTTGCCGCTCGAGCCGGCGTTGAGCTTGTTGCCCGGGAAGTTGAAGATGCCCCAGTCGAAGCCCTTGATCTCGGAGACGAAGCGGCCGTACCACCAGGAGCCGGAGACGATCATCGGCGTGGTCCCGTTGATGAAGCCCACCCCCATGTCCTCGGCCTTGAGGCTTGCGGAGTCCTTCGACACGTAGCCGGCCTGGACCCACTTCTCGAAGGTGTCCGCGCCGTACTTCAGCGGGTCCTTGGTGAAGTCGACCTTCTTCGTGTAGGTCTGGTACGCGGTGACGAAGTCGCGGTCGGCCTTGCTCAGCGCGAGCTCGTAGAAGAGCTGGCCGGCCGGGTACTCGGCGCCCGCCATGCCGAGCGGCGTGACGCCGGCAGCCTTGAACTTGTCCATGGCGGCTTCCATGTCGGCGAGCGTCTTGGGCACCTCGATGCCCTGCGCCTTGAACATGTCCTTGTTGTAGTAGACGGTGACGAACTCACCGTAGTTCGGGACGCCGTACCAGTTCCCCGAGCCCATGATGCCCTTGTCGGAGTACTTGGCAGTGGTCTGGATGCTCGTAGGCAGGGCCTTGTCCCACCCGCGCTCCTTGGCGACGTCCGTGAGGTCGGTCAGCAGCCCCTGGGAGGACAGCAGGCCGGCCGTGGCGTTGCCCTTGTTGTACTCCATGATGTCCGGGCCCTGGTCCGAGCTGAGCACCATGCCGGCGGTCTGCTGGATCTGCTCGAACGCCTTGCGCTCGAACTCGACCTTGACGCCCTTGTGCTCGGCCTCGAAGGTCTTGATGGCCTGGTCCCAGGCGAGCCCCATGGCGGAGTCAGCACCTTCGTAGTGCCACAGCTTGAGCGTCCCCGTCGACGCGCCCGTCGCACTGTCCGAGGCCCCGGACGTGCTCGAGCCGCCGCTGCCGCAGGCGGCGAGCGCCAGCGGTAGGACCATCAGGCCGGCGACGATTCCGGCTCGTCTGCGTGTACCCATGTCGTTCTCCTCGTTGAGTGGTGCGGGATGGGGTTGCGGTTCGGTGGTTCGAAGGTGGCTGGTGGGGCGGTGTCAGGGCCTCGTGCGTGGCACGCCGCGGACGGGTGCCGGACCGGTGCTGGCGCCTTCCTCGAGGCGGCAGCTCAGCAGCACGGGTTCGGGATGGCGACCGTCAGGGACGAGCCGGCCGAGCAGTGCCTCGACGCCGAGACGACCGAGCTCGGCACCCGGGGCGTGCATGGTGGTCAGCGGGGGGTTGCTGAGGGCGCCGACGCCCGGCGAGGTCACGATCGACAGGACCGAGAAGTCGTCGGGGATCCGCAGGCCCCGGTCCTGGAGCTCGACCGTCGCGCCGAACGTCGCCATCTCGTTCATCGAGACCAGCGCCGTCATGTCCGGATCGGCCTCGAGCAGCTCGGCCACCGCCCGGCGACCTGCCTGGGGGCTCTCGTGGCACAGGACCGTCCGGGGCACCAGCCCGCGGCTGGTCATCGCCGTGCGGAAGCCATCCTCGGCCCGGATGGTCGGTGCGTAGCCCTCGTCGTGGCTCTCGCGGGAGTGGTTGAGGAACCCGATGTGCTCGTGACCGAGCGCCGTCAGGTGGGCAACGGCGTCCTCGGTCGTCCGGTCGAAGTCGATGTCGACGTAGGCGAGCCCCTCGACCTCCCGGGTACGACCGATCATCGTGAAGGGGAGGCCGGCGGCGTGCAGGGCCTCGACCCGCGGGTCCTCCAGGCGGACCTCCATGAGCAGGACGCCGTCGGCCAGCCCCTGGCGGACCAGGTCGCGGATCTCGTCCGCCTGGTGCGCGCCGAAGGGCCAGAGGACCAGGTGGTACCCGTGCTCACGTGCGGCCGCCGCGGCACTCGCGACGAACTCGGTGACCGTGCCGCCCAGGCCGCTCTCCATGGCCGGGAAGATGAGGGCGAGCGTGCTGCTCCGCCGGCTGGCCAGTCCGCGGGCCATCGCGTTGGGGCGGAAGCCGAGCTCGGCCATCGCCGCGTCTATCCGGACCTTGGTCGCGGCCGAGACAGGCCTGGCGCCGCTCAGCGCGTACGAGACGGTGCTGAGTGAGACCTTGGCGTGCCGCGCGACGTCCTGCATGGTCGCCATCGACCCTCCATCGGTTCGCGGGGCCCCGAGGGCCGTCCGGTTCGAGCTCGGTGGTCACTCACCGGCTCGGCTGGCGAAGCGCATCGTCGAAGCGTGTAGTCGAAGCGCTTCGACGATGATTGGTAGTGTTCATCAAACAAACAAGCCCGTCAAGTGGCGTGGGTCACAGATCGGTATCGATCAGGCGAGGCTGTCAACCTCAGCGGCGATGTGGCCCCCGGCCAGGGACCTCCTCAGGGAGCGAGGCGCTCCACGACCCAGCT
>DASXVR010000317.1:0-2587 GCA_036504175.1 Actinotalea sp.
GCCCCCGACCGGGAGGTCGTCGAGACGATCCCCCAGAACCAGGCGCTCATCTACCGCCTCTCGGGCGACTACCACCCGCAGCACATCGACTGGGACTACGCGGCCGCCAACGGCGAGCCCCGACCGATCCTGCACGCCATCAGCTACGCCGGTGTGGTGATGCGGCACGCGATCTCGGCGTTCATGCCGGGCGAGCCGGAGCGGCTCACGCGGTTCAAGACCCGGATCACCTCGCCCGTCCACCCCGGCTCGAGGCTCACCACGCAGCTGTGGCAGGTGGGCGACCACGAGCTGCGGTTCCGCCTGGTCGACACCGACGCCCCGGACGCCAAGCCGCACCTGAACTGGGGAATCGTCGAGTGGAGGTAGCACCCGCGGGCGTCGCCATGCGGCGCACCATCGACGACGTCGAGATGAGCCCGTTCCTCAAGAAGATCGTGCTCTTCTCCAGCGGCGGCTCGTTCCTCGACGGCTACGCGCTGTCGATCATCGGCGTCGCCCTCGTCCAGCTCGGCCCGGCGCTCGGCCTGACGTCGCGGGACCAGGCGCTGGTCGGCGCCGCGTCCCTCGCCGGCATCTTCGTCGGCTCGATCCTCGCCGGCCGGCTCACGGACGGCCTGGGCCGGCGCACGATGTTCATCCTGGACGTCACCGCCATCGGGCTGGCGTCCCTGGCGAGCGTCTTCGTGGCCACCACGTGGCAGCTCATCGTGCTGCGGCTGCTCGTCGGCTTCTTCGTCGGGGCCGACTACCCGATCGCGACGTCGCTGATCACGGAGTTCGTGCCCCGCCGGGCGCGCGCCACCGGCATGGGCGTGGTGTCGATCGCCTGGTACGTCGGGGCGACCGTGGCGGCGTTCGTCGGCTTCGCGCTCGTCGACGTCGCCCAGGGCTGGCGCTGGATGCTGGGCAGCGCCGCGCTGCCCTGCGTGTTCCTCCTCGTCGGCCGGCGCGACATCCCCGAGTCGCCGCGGTGGCTCGCCCGCCGGGGACGCCTCGACGCGGCGCGCGCCGCGGTGCAGCGGGTCTACGGCGAGAACGTCGAGCTGGACGACGAGGAGCCGGCGAAGACCCGGTTCGCGGACGTGTTCCGGGCCGGCTACTCCCGCCGGGTGGTCTACCTCGGGGTGCTCATCCTGTGCCAGGTCGTGCCGATGTACGCGATGTACACGTTCGGCCCGACGATCCTCGAGTCCTTCGGCCTGGGCTCGGACCGGATGTCGATCCTCGGCGAGGCGCTGATCAGCGTCTTCTTCATCGTCGGCAGCATCCCGGCGATGTTCTGGCTGAACTCGCTCGGCCGCCGGCCGCTCCTCATCGGCAGCCTGGCGCTCATGGCGGTCGGCCTGCTGGTCCCCGGCATCGCCCCCGCCGCGCCGGCGGCCGTGATCGTCGTCGCCTTCGGGATCTACGCCTTCTTCTCCGGCGGCCCGGGCATCCTGCAGTGGCTCTACCCGAACGAGCTGTTCCCGACCGAGATCCGTGCCACCGCGGTCGGGGTGGCGATCGCGATCAGCCGGATCGGCGTCGTGGTCTCCACCTACGGGCTGCCGCTGTTCCTGGCCAGGTTCGGCGTCGGCCCCACGATGCTCGTCGGCGCCGGCCTCCTGGTGGTCGCCCTCGTGTGGTCGGTCGTCGACGCACCCGAGACCCGGCACCTGACCCTGACCGAGGCGAGTGCCCTCACCCCGAGAGAACAAGGTAGGTAGCGATGGCTGACTTCGATGCGATCGTCGTCGGGTCGGGCTGCGCCGGGCCCGTCGCGGCGTACGAGCTGGCGCGCGCCGGCAAGAGCGTGCTCGTCGTCGAACGCGGGACGTTCGCGGGGGCGAAGAACGTCTCCGGCGGCCGCCTGTACACGCACGCGCTGCGGGCGGTGTTCCCGGACTTCGCGTCCGAGGCGCCGCTGGAGCGCCGCGTCGTCCGCGAGCGCATCTCGATGCTCTCGCCGGACGCGAACGTGACGGTCGACTACACGGACGCGGAGCTCCGCACCGAGCGCGCCGAGTCGTACACGGTGCTGCGCGCCCGGTTCGACCCGTGGCTCGCGGGCAAGGCCGAGGAGGCCGGGGCCGAGTACGTCACGGGGATCGCCGTCGAGTCGCTGCTCAAGGACGGCGCCCGGGTCACGGGCGTCCGGGCGGGCGACGACGAGATCACCGCCGACGTGGTGATCCTCGCCGACGGCGTGAACTCCCTGCTCACGCCGCAGGCGGTCGGCGCGGCCCGCCCGGCGCTCGGGCAGGTGGCGGCCGGCGTCAAGCAGATCATCGAGCTGCCCGAGCGGACCATCAGCGACCGGTTCATGTGCGCGGACGACGAGGGCTCGGCATGGCTCTTCGTCGGCGACGCGACGCACGGCCACGTGGGCGGCGGGTTCGTCTACACGAACCGGTCGTCCCTCTCGGTCGGCATCGTCGCGACCCTCTCGGACCTGGTGACCGCCGAGACGCCGATCTACCAGATGCTCGAGGACTTCAAGCGCCACCCCGCGGTCGCACCGCTGCTCGTCGGGGGCGAGGTCGTCGAGCACTCGGGTCACCTGGTGGCCGAGGGCGGCTTCGACGCCATGCCACCGCTCGTCGGC
>DASXVR010000318.1:0-13721 GCA_036504175.1 Actinotalea sp.
CCGGGGAATCCAGGAGGAACCCATGTCCAAGCGACGTCTTGGCCTGATCGCGGTCGGTGCTGCTGCCGTGGCCGCGCTCACCTTGGGTGGCTCCAGCCTCGCGCTGGCTGCCACCGGCTCACCGGCTGCCGCCACCGTGGCCCCATCGGCCGGATCGACGACCGACAGCTCGACCGACCAGACCCCACCCGCGTCCACCGACACCGCCGTGACGGGCGCCGAGGCCGACAAGGTGATCGCCGCCGTCGTGGCCGTCGACGCGAACGCGTCGATCACCTCGGTGCGCAAGGACCCCGACGGCTCCTACGACGCGCTCGGCACGTCGGGCGGCTCGCCGGTGTTCTACGACGTGAGCGCCGACCTCGCGACGGTCACCAAGGGCGGGGGCGGCCACGGCGGACCCGGCGGCGGCGGTCCGGGCGGTGCCTCGGCCGATACGGCCGTGACGGGTGCCGAGGCTGACAAGGTCATCGCCGCTGTCGTGGCGAAGGACGCGAACGCGTCGATCACCACGGTGCGCAAGGACCCCGACGGCTCCTACGACGCGCTCGGCACGTCGGGCGGCTCGCCGGTGTTCTACGACGTGAGCGCCGACCTGGCGACCGTGACCGCCGGTGGGGGTGGCCATGGCGGGCCCGGGCACGGTGGGCCGGGCGGCGCTGCCGACCCGGGTACCGGAACCGGCAGAGCGACCGACTCCAGCACGGGCACGAGCGGAGATGCAGCAGGCACCAACGCCTGACCGTCAGTGCCAGGTCGGGCGGGGACGGCGAGAGTGCCGCCCTCGCCCGACCGGGTGCCGGGCCGGCCGGCTGCGGCTCGTCCGGCTGTCCTACTCGACCGCGAGAGCCTGGGGCACCACGGGTCGCGACGCTCCTCGGCGACCAGGTCCGCCCACCAGGACCACGATGGCCAGCGCGAACGCTGTGCTCATCGGCGCGTCGCCCCACCCCAGCCCGCCCACGGCGGTGCTCTTGCCCGTCCAGTCGGCCACCGACGCCCCGAGCGGACGGGTGAGGACGTAGGCGACCCAGAAGCTCGCGACCGGGTTCCACCCCCACCTCCGGAAACCGATGGCGGGGACGCAGATGGCTGCGGCGAAGGCCACGATCGACCTGCCGTAGCCCAGGTGCAGGGTCATGGCCGTCAGGTCGCCGACAGCGGTTCCGGTGGCGAAGGTCGCAGCGACCGCCGCCCAGTAGAAGAGCTCGCGGCGCCAGGTGGTGACCGCGTGGACCGACAGCGTGCCCTCCACGCGCCACCAGGTGAAGAACACCCCGGCGAGGAGTGCCGCGTACCCGAGGCTCGAGCCCAGGTACGGCACCCCCAGGACGACGTGGACGACGTCGGCGGCCATGGTCCCGAAGATCCCGACCATGACCACCGCGAGCCAGTACGCCCACGGCACGTAACGCCCCCGCGTCAGCTGGATCGCCAGCGCCACCGCGAAGGCCACGAATCCGGCCAGCACCGCGACGACCGGGGGGATCGCCACGACGAGGTAGTCCGAGGCCGACTCGCCGAGCGCGGTGGACAGGCCCTTGATCAGCCAGAACGCGACCGACGCCTCGGCCACCCGCACGGCGCCGGCGAGCGACGCAGCGGGCCGCCTCGACAGTGCTTGGCGGTCGGTCACTCGACCACGGGCTCCAGCTCTTCAGCACGACCGGCGTAGACGACCTCGGTCACGTCGCGCCGCGTGAAGGACAGGAAGGTGACCAGGGCGAGGATCGTGACGAGGAACAGGGCAGTCGTGCCGACGGTGCCGAGACCGATGCCGCCGTCCCGCCTGGTCTGGGAGAGCAGGTCGCCGAGGGACGCGCCGAGCGGGCGGGTCAGGATGTAGGCGGCCCAGAAGGCCACCACGGCACCGAGGCGGAACCGCAGGTGCGCGACGGTGACGAGCGCGATGGCCGCGGCGAAGAGCAGTGCCGACACCCCGTAGCCGAGCGCCAGGCCCTCTCCGAGGAGGTCGCCGGCAGCGGTGCCCAGGGCGAACGTCATGAGGATCGCGGCCCAGTAGAAGCCCTCACGGCGCCGTGTCGTGACGGCGTGGATGGACAGGGTCCGCTCGCTGCGCCACCACACGGCGAAGACCGCCGCCAGAGCGATGGCGAAGACGGCAGTCGACACGGCCAGCGAGACGCCGAGGTTGTCGGTCAGGTTGTCGGTGAGAAGGGTCCCGACGATGCTGATCAGGACGACCGCCGTCCAGTACCGCACCGGGACGTACCGGGGGGCGCGGAGCTGCCACCACAGGGCCGCGGCGAGGGCCATGCTCATCACGACGCTGGTACCCGTCAGGCCCAGGCCGAGGGTGGTGGAGAGGAAGTCGGCCGCCGTCTCCCCGACGGTCGTCGCCATGATCTTGATCACCCAGAAGTAGAGGGTGACCTCGGGCACCTTGTTGAGCAGGGTGCGCGCGGTGCCGCGGGACGTGCTGGCGACGCCGGGCCGCAGGAGCTGGTTGGTCATGGGTGGGACCGTGACACGGCCCGCCTGACTATGACCTGACTGGCTGCGCCGGGAGTCTGGTGCGGAACCGGCCGCCAGGGCCGGGATCGGCCGACACGTCGCCTCCGGCCGCACGGGCCAGGCGCCGGGCCAGTGCCAGGCCGAGGCCGAGGCCGTCGGACGCCTCGCCGCGCTCACCAGGAAGGAACACCCTGTCGAGGTCGTCGCCCGCCACACCGGGACCGTCGTCGATGACTGAGACATCGATCCAGGCGCCGGTGTGCCGGCACACCACGTCGACGCCGGACGTCGCGTGCCGCAGGGCGTTGTCGAGCTGGGGGCTGAGGATGCGCCGGACGAGTGCCCCGTCGAGGGCCGCGAACGCCGGCTCGGCCGGTAGGTCGACGTGCACGATCCCGCGTCGGTCTGCGGCCGTCGTCAGGTCCCTGATCTCCGCCCCGACGTCGCACTCGCGGGCGTCGAGCACACCGAGTCGGGCGGCATCCATCAGCGTGTTGACGGTGCCGGAGAGCTCGTCCACGTCACCGATGATCGCGCGCAGGGCCGCGCGCAGCTCCTCCGGGTCGTCGCGGCCGGCGGAGAGCTCCGCCTCCATCCGCGCCCGGGCCAGCGGGGTCCGCAGCTCGTGTGCGATCTCGTCGGTGAGCCGCCGTTCGTGCCGCAGGCTCGCCCCCAGGCGCGCCAGCAGGTCGTTCAGGGTCGCGCCCAGGCGCCCGATCTCGTCGTCATGGGCGTCCGACTCGGGGAACCGGCGGTCCACGTCGTGCTCCGCCCAGTCGTGCGCGCGGCGGGTCATCTGGTCGACCGGACGCAGCGCCGACCCGACCAGCCAGCGGGCCAGGACTGCGAGCAGGCCGAGCGTCACCGCGTCGAGCGCGAGGGCCGCGACCAGGCCCGCGCGTTCGGTCGTCTCGTAGGGGGCCAGGGGGACGCTGACGACCACCGTGGCCGTCGTCGGGTCCTCCCCGGGCAGGGGCGAGGCCAGCACCCGGGTCTGGGTGCCGACGTCGCGCGCCGTGGGCACGCGTACCCCGGCGAGCCGGACGATGGCAGCGGTCGGGGCCGATGACGCGGTCGGTGCCAGCACCACGACGCCGCGCCCTCCGAGGACCCACGTGGTCGCGTCGAGGGTCTCGTCGCCGGCGGAGTCGGCCACGACGACCTCCCCGTCGGAGACGGTGACGGCAGCCGTCGCCGCCTCGAGCCGGGTCTGCAGGACGGCGGCGGCGTCGTGCTCGAGGGCCCGGGAGAGCAGCACGGAGAACACGGCTGTCACCACCGCGAGCGCGACGGCCAGCGCGGACACGGCCAGCAGGGTCAGCCGCCGCCTGATCACTGCAGGCGGTAGCCGACGCCGCGCACGGTGGCGAGGTCGACCGGGGCGTCGAGGTGGGCGAGCTTGCGACGCAACCTGACCGCGTAGGAGTCCAGGGTGTTCTCCTGCACGACGGCGCCGTCGGGCCAGGCAGCGGACACGAGAGCGGCGCGACGGACTGCTTCGCCGGGCCGGGCCAGCAGCCGGGCGAGGAGGCGGTACTCGGTAGGTGTCAGCCCGACCCGCCGGTCGCCGAACCCTGCGGCGTGGGTCACCGGGTCGAGGTGCAGCCGAGGTCCACCGGCATCGGCCTCGGTGGTCCGCCGGGTTCGGCGGGCCAGGGCTGTCAGGCGCACCACGAGCTCGGAGAGGGCGAAGGGCTTGGTCAGGTAGTCGTCGATCCCGGCATGGAAGCCGGCCAGCCGGTCTGTCAGCCCGTCCTTGGCGGTGAGCATCAGCACGCCGAGGTCCGCCCCTCGGGCCCGCAGCGCGGCGACGACGTCGCGGCCGTCGCCGTCCGGCAGGCCGATGTCGACGATCAGCAGGCGGGCGCCCGACGCCTCGATGCCGGCCAGCAGCTCGGTGCCCGAGGCGACGGCAAGCACCACCTCGAAGCCGGCGTCCTCGAGCCCGCGGCGGAGCAGCCCGCGCAGGCGGGCGTCGTCCTCAGCGATGGCGACCGCACTCAGCTCGGGCGGGGTCACCTGCCGCTCACGTCTGCCATCGGTCTCCTGTCGTCGCGGACCCATGGTCCCGCATCGCACCTGGGAGTCGCCTGGACGTCGCGCGCCCGCCGACCTGCCTCAGCGTCCCGCCCGGTGCACCATGGGCCGATGGACGTCGTCGACTGGCTGCTCGAGTCGGACCCTGCCATCCGCTGGCAGGTGCTGCGCGACCTCACCGATGCGCCGACCGATGTGGTCGCCGCCGAGCGGGCCCGGGTGGCGCGCGAGGGCTGGGGCGCCCAGCTGCTGGCGGCCCAGGACCCGGACGGTCGCTGGAGCGGCGGCACCTTCTTCCCCGAGTGGATCTCGACCGAGGCCACCCTGCGGCTCCTCTACGTCTTCGGTCTCGACCCGACGAGCGACGAGGCCCGACGCGCCGTCGCGCCCATCCACGAGGCCGCGCGGTGGGACTACGACCCGCGAATGAAGTACTTCGACGGCGAGGTCGAGCCCTGCATCAACGGGCGGACGGTCGCCGTCGGCGCGTACTTCGGCCAGGACGTCCGCGGCATCGTCGACCGGCTGCTGGGCGAGCAGATGGCCGACGGCGGCTGGAACTGCGAGCAGGAGAACGGCTCGACCCGCGGCTCGTTCGACACGACCATCAACGTCCTGGAGGGACTGCTGGAGTACGAGCGGTCGAGCGGGGCTGACGCCGACGTCCGGGCTGCGCGTGAACGCGGCGAGGAGTACCTGCTCGAACGACGCCTGCTGCACCGGCTCTCCGACGGCCGGGTCGGCAAGACCAGGTGGCTCGAGGTCGGGTTCCCCAACGGCTGGTACTACGACGTGGCGCGCGTGCTCGACTACCTCCGCGCGGCCCGCCCCGTGCCCGACGAGCGGATGGCGGAAGCGCTGCGCATCCTGGGGGCCAAGCGCGCCCCCGACGGCACGTGGCCGCTGGAGCACGCCTACCACCCGCGCCTCCTCGTCGACCTGGGCGAGTCCGAGGGCGGCCCGAGCCGCTGGCTCACCCTGCGGGCGCTGCGCGTGCTGCGCTGGGCCGGCGGGTCGTCCGCGGTCGAGGCGCCGGCCGGCTGACAGCCGGGGCCTCGCGACAGGTCAGAGCCCGACCATGCCCAGGCCCGCGTCGTTGTAGCGGTTGCCCTGGACGCCGATCCGCGTGGCTACGGCGTTCAGGTCGGCGATGTCGTCGGCGGAGAGGGCGACCTGGGTCGCACCGGCGTTCTCCTCCACGCGCTCGATGCGACGTGTTCCCGGGATCGGCACGATCCACGGCTGCTGGGCGAGCAGCCATGCCAGCGCGACCTGACCCGCGCTCGCGCCCCGCGCGGCGGCGAGGGAGCGCACGTGCTCGACGATCGCCGTGTTGAGGTCGCGGTTCTCCGGGGTGAACCGGGGGATGGAGCGTCGGATGTCACCCTCGGCGAAGGTCGTCGTGGGCTCGACGGTCCCGGTGAGGAAGCCCTTGCCGAGCGGGCTGAACGGCACGAACCCGATCCCCAGCTCGGCGCACGTGGGCAGCACCTCGGGTTCGGGGTCGCGGGTCCACAGCGAGTACTCGGACTGCACGGCCGTGACGGGGTGGACGGCGTGCGCACGCCGGATCGTGCCTGCGCCCGCCTCGGAGAGACCGAAGTGCCTGACCTTGCCCGCCTCGACGAGCTCCTTGACCGCGCCGGCGACATCCTCGATCGGGACGTTCGGGTCCACCCGGTGCTGGTAGAAGAGATCGATCACGTCGGTGCGCAGCCGCCGCAGCGACGCGTCAGCGACCCGGCGGATCTGCTCGGGCCGGGAGTCGACGCCGCTCGAGCGGCCCTCGACGATGTCGAAGCCGAACTTGGTGGCGATGACGACCTGGTCGCGCAGGGGTTCCAGGGCCTCGCCGACGAGCTCCTCGTTGACGTAGGGCCCGTAGACCTCGGCCGTGTCGATGAACGTGACGCCGCGCTCGACGGCACCGCGCAGCACGGCGATCATGTCCTCGCGCGAGCCGGGGTTGGGCCCGTAGCTCTGCGACATGCCCATGGCTCCGAGGCCGACGGCCGACACCTCGAGGCCCTGGCCGAGGGTGCGTGTGTGCATCGTTGTCTCCTGGTGCTCGTGATTCGGTCGGTCGGGGGACGAGTCTCGTGCGGGGTCAGTCGGTGGGGACGACGCGCAGGGTGACGCTGCGGACCGCAGGCCCCACCACGCTCCCGACGATGGCCGGCCCGTACCTGTCGTACTTGTCGTGGTAGGCGGCGTCGACGGCGTCGTGGACGTCGTCGTGCGACGCCTCGAAGCGGATCTCACGCGTCCTGCCGCCGACGCGGAGGCCGCCCGTGCCGGCCGCGACGGCGCGCCGGAACCAGCCGTTCTCCGGTCCGTGGGCGGACCGGAGGTAGACGTCGTCACCGACCCGCACGGCCCAGATGGTCACGAACGGTCGCAGCGTGCCGTCGGCGCGGTGCGAGGCGATGCCGACCTCGTCGGCGCGGTCGACGCGCGCGAGCTCGTCGTCGGTCCAGCTGCTCATGCGCCGGCCTCCGGCCCGTCCTCGGCGAACACCTGCTTGGCCACGCCTGCGGCGGACATCGCCCGGGGCCAGCCGGCGTAGAACGCCAGGTGGGTGATGACCTCGACGAGCTCGCTGCGGGTCAACCCGTTGGCCTGGGCCAGGCGCAGGTGCCCGACGAGCTGCTCGGTGCTCCCGGTCGCGATCAGGGCGGCCACGGTGACCAGGCTGCGGTCCCGTCGCGTCAGCTCGGTGCGCGGCCAGACCTGGCCGAAGAGGACGTCGTCGGTGAACCGGGCGAGGTCCGGTGCGACGTCGCCGACCAGTCGCTGGGCAGCCGTCGGCGCTGCGGCCGAGGCCGTCGGCTCGCGGGCGACCGTCGGCTCCGCGGGGGAGGTGGGGTCGGACATGGGGCTCCTCTCGGACCGGTCGGCCATCAGGCGTCCTGCGGCGTGCGGGCGGCGTACTGCTCGTCGGTGACGGCCTCGCCCCACTCGGTGTCGGGACCGGAGCCGTCGCCCGCCTCCCACATCGCCAGGTGGGTCATGAAGCACTCGGGGGTGGCGCCGTGCCAGTGCCACTCGTCCGCCGGGGTCCAGACGGTCTCCCCGGGACGGGCCTCGACCACCCGGCCGTCGCGGGTGCCGACCAGGGCGACCCCCTCGGTGATCCGGAGCGCCTGGCCGTTCGCGTGCCGGTGCCAGAAGGTGTGGGCGCCGGGGGCGAACCGGACGGTGTTCACGCGCAGCCGGGACGGCGCCGGGGGCGCGGCGACGACGTCGAACCAGACGCCGCCGGTGAACCAGGCGGCCGGACCGCTCGCGGTCGGTGGGGTGGTGAGGGTCTCCATGGCCCCCAGCAAACGCCTCATCGGCCGGGAGGGGGAGTCCCTGGTGATCCTGGTACTGGCAGAACCTGTCAGGCCGAGCCCAGCCTCCCGCCGGCGAGGGCCGGGCCGGGTCGAGGGGTGGTGGAGCCGCGCAGCACGAGGCGGACCGGCAGACGATGAGCGCCGGGCTCCGCCGGCTGGCCGTCGATCGCGTCGAAGACCGCCCGGGCGGCTGCCCGGCCGAGCCGCTGGAGGTTCGGGTCGATGGTGGTCAGCTGCGGGCGGGCGTTGGTCGCCAGGACCTCCCAGTTGTCGTAGCCGACCACGGCCACGTCGTCGGGGACGACCCGGCCCTGGTCCCGCAGCGCGTCCTGGACCCCGCGGGCGATCTGGTCGGAGCCGCAGACGATCGCGTCGAGGTCGGGGTGGCGCTCGAGCAGCATCGTCGCCCCGTCCCGCCCCCAGTGCTCCGACCACTCCCCGAACAGCACCTCCTCGACCGGCTCCAGCCCGGCCGCCGCGAAGGCCTGGCCGGCGCCGGTGACCCGGTCGCGGGCGGCGGCGTACGTGCGGTCGCCGGAGACGTGGCCGATCCTGCGGCGTCCGCCGGAGAGGAGGTGCTCGACGGCCAGCCGCCCGCCGGCCACGTCGTCCGGCGCGAAGGAGACGTCGGTCGGGTCGTCGGACGGCGCGTAGGCGTAGACCACCGGCACCGGGACCTCGTGACCCAGGCTCGGCCGGGGGTCGGTCTGCCGGCCGACGACGATGATGCCGTCCACGCGGCGGTTGAGGAGCGCGCGCAGGTGGTGCTGCTCGCGGATGGTGTCGCCCCGCGCGTCGCACAGGAACACGTTGATCTGGCCGGCGCCGAGCGCGTCCTCGGCGCCCATGAGGATCGGCAGGACGAAGCGGCCCTCGAGGTCGCTGGTGAGCAGGCCGACGGTGCCGCTGCGGCCGGAGAGCAGGCTGCGTGCGAGCTGGTTGGGGGTGAAGGAGAGCCGCTCCGCCGCCGCGAGGACACGTTGGCGGGTCGCCTCGGCCACGTCGTGGCGGTTGTTCATCGCCTTCGACGCGGTGGCGATGGAGACCCCGGCCAGGCGGGCGACGTCACTCAGGGTGACGGCCGAGCCGGTCTCCTCGTTCACGCTCACATCGAAATCCTTTCGTGACCTGTGTTCGTGAGGATACGGGTTGACCTGTCGATCCTGCACACACTAGGGTCCGAAAAGGATTTCGCGCCAGTTTCGCGAACCCCCGGGTCGACTGACCCGCTCAACGAGGAGCAACGAGGAGTCACATGGCCATCACCATCCGGCGGCACGGGCCGATGCGGGTTGTCGCTGGGATCCTGACGACGGGCGTCCTGATGACGGGCCTCGCGGCCTGCGGGGGCAGCACCACGCCGGAGAGCAGCGGCGTCGCAAGCGCCGGGACCGAAGGCGTGGACGACGGGTCCGCGCTCACCCTCTGGACCCGGGCACCGCTGGAGAAGCAGGCGAAGCTGCTCGTCGCCGCGTACAACTCCAGCCACAAGAACCAGGTCGAGCTCACGGTCGTCCCCAACGACGACTACGTGGCCAAGGTCGGCGCCGCCGCAGGGTCGGGCTCCCTGCCGGACCTGTTCGCCGCAGACATCGTCTACGTCCCGAACTGGGTCAAGCAGGGTCTCTTCCAGGACCTGACCGCCCAGATCGACGGGCTGCCGTACAAGGACACGATCAACAAGGGCCACCTGTCGGCCGGCACCGTCGACGGCAAGGAGCACGTCCTGCCGTTCGTGCTCGACCTGTCGATGCTCTTCTGGAACAAGGACCTGTTCACCAAGGCGGGCCTGGACCCCGAGAAGGCCCCGGCCACCCTCGATGAGTTCGCCAAGGACGCCAAGGCCATCCAGGCGCTGAACCTGCCTGGCACCTACGGCACGGCCACCGGCCTCAACTGCGGCGGCTGCCTGGTGTTCACCTGGTTCCCGAGCCTGTACGCCGACGGCGAGCAGCCGATGAACGCAGACGGCACCGTCGCCCAGCTCGACTCGGCAACGGCCCAGGGCATCTACAAGGTGTGGCGTGACCTCTGGTCCTCCGGCGCCGTGCTGCCTTCCTCGAAGGACGAGGCGGGTCCGACGTGGACCGCCGGCTTCACCGAGGGCAAGGTCGGCCTCATGTTCTACCCCGCGACGCTGCTCTCCTCGACGCCGTTCGACGCCGGCGTGGCAGGCATCCCGGGCATCAAGGGCGGCGCCTCGACCTTCGTCGGCGGCGACGGCCTGGGCATCTCCAAGGACTCCAAGAAGGCCGCGCAGGCCTGGAACTTCCTGCAGTGGATGATGTCCGAGGACGCCCAGGTGGGCGTGCTGGCCAAGGACAGCGACGTCGTCTCCCGGTCCGACCTGGCAGACAACCAGTACTCCACGAAGGACCCGCGACTGGTCACCATCAACAAGGTGGCCGGCAACGGCGGCACCCCCGTGGCGCTGAACTTCCAGCAGGCGTACAACGCCACCGGCAGCCCCTGGCTGACGCTGGTGCGCAACGCGGTCCTCGGTGACGGCTCCTCCATCAAGCAGGACAACGCCGAGATCACGAAGGTGCTCGGGCAGTAGGCCTCCGCGATCGGCCGCCCGACCACCGGGCGGCCGATCGCTGCAGGACCGCGGCTCATCCACCGGAGAGAGAGACCCATGACCATGACAGTCGGGCGGCCACGTCGCCTCTCACGAACGCGTCGCATGTCGCGAACGCAGACCCACGCGGTGCTCGGCTGGGCCTACGCGGCGCCGACGGCGCTGTTCGTCCTGATCCTGTTCGTGCTACCGCTGCTGCTGGTGACGCGCATGTCAGCCTCGGACTGGCCGCTGCTCAGCGGCGACCACGGGATCAACCTGCCGAAGAACTTCACCAACGCGGTGGGCGACAGGTTCTTCGGACCCGCGGTGGCCTTCACGCTGAAGTACACGGTGCTCGCCACGGTGCTGCTCATCGTCCTCGGGCTCGGCCTGGCTCTGCTCGTCCAGGAGTCCACCCGGTGGAAGGGTGCGCTGCGGGTCGCCTTCCTGCTGCCCAGCGCGCTGGGCCTGGCGTCGGCGTCCCTGCTCTTCTACGTGATCTACTCCCCGATCGCAGGGCCGTTCGCGAGCGTCGCCCAGCGGTGGGGGTTCTCCTTCCTGGGCTCGCCGAACGCGGCCCTCTGGTCGACCCTCTTCCTCATCGTCTGGCGCTTCGCGGGCTTCTACATGCTGCTCATGCTCGTCGGGCTGCAAGCCATCCCCGACGAGGTGTACGAGGCGGCGCGCATCGACGGGGCCTCGCGGCTCCAGACGTTCCGCGACATCACGCTGCCGCTGCTGCGTCCGACGCTCGCGCTGAGCACGGTGCTCTGCGTCACCGGCTCCCTGCTCGCGTTCGAGCAGTTCTACATCCTGACCAAGGGCGGACCCGACAACAGCACGATCACCGTCGTCCAGCTCATCTACTCGTTCGCCTTCCAGGGTCGCAACGACCTCGGGCTGGCCGGCGCGCTCTCGGTGATCGTCCTGGTCGCGCTCGTCGTGATCAACGTCTTCCAGATGCGTGCCCTGCGCACCGGAGGGGACTCCTGATGGCCACCGCGACTGCGACCCCGAAGCCTGCGGTCACCACGCGCCGGGCAGCCCTGCAGAAGGGCAGCAGCCTCGGTGGGATCGCGCTGCGCATGCCCTTCTGGGTGCTCAGCGGCGCGATCGCCGTGGTGTTCCTCTACCCGCTCATCTGGACGACCGTCGCCTCGGTGTCCCCACGAGCCGGCACCAACCAGGTGGACGGCTGGGGCTTCGGCAACTTCGTCACCCTCGGCCACTACCAGGCCGGCATCTGGCAGTACCTGCTCAACTCCACGCTCGTCTGCGTGATGTCCGTGGGGATGACGCTGGCGGTCTCGGTGCTCGGCGGGTACGCCTTCGGCCGGTTCTCGTTCCCTGGCAAGAACCTGCTGTTCCTGGTCACGCTCGGCATCCTGATGGTCCCGTACGCGACGCTGCTCATCCCGCTGTACGTGCTGCTCAGCAAGGTGGGGCTGCAGAACTCGCTGTTCGGCGTGGCGCTGGTGCTGACCATGTTCCAGCTGCCGTTCTCCACGTTCATGATGCGGATCTCGTTCGAGTCCGTGCCTCGCGAGCTCGACGAGGCCGCCATGGTCGACGGCTGCACGAGCTTCGGCGCCCTGCGGCGCGTGCTGCTCCCGGCCGTCCGACCGGGCCTGATCACGGTGGGCCTGTTCGCCTTCCTCGCGGCCTGGAACGACTTCATGGCGCCGCTCATCCTCATCAACGACTCCAACCGGATGACGCTGCCTCTCGCGATCGCCAACCTGCGCGTGCAGGTCCAGGGAGTCGTCGACTACGGCGCGACGGAGGCAGGTGTCGTCGTGCTGGCGCTGCCCTGCGTCGTCCTCTTCCTCATCCTTCAGCGGCACTACGTCCGCGGGTTCATGTCAGGAGCGTTCAAGGGATGACCACCACACGCATCGCGACCGGGTCCGTCCCTGTCGCCCCCCGCACCTCGTCCCTGCGACCGCTCGGCCTGGACGCCGTGCAGATCACCGACGGGTTCTGGGCTCGGCGCCAGGAGGTCAACGCCTCAGCGACGCTTCCGCACATCCGGCACTGGCTCGAGCGCGAGGGCTGGCTGGCGAACTTCGACCTGACCGCCTCCGGCGGCCTGGGCGAGGGACGGCGCGGCCGGGAGTTCACCGACTCCGAGATCTACAAGTACCTCGAGGCGGTGTCCTGGGAGGTCGGCCGCTCGGGGTCGCCCGAGCTCGAGGCCGACCTGCGCGCCGTGGTCGCCCGGGTCGCTGCCGCGCAGGACGCCGACGGCTATGTGAACACCGCCTTCGGGCACCCCGGCCGGCCGCCCCGCTGGTCGGACCCCGAGTGGGGGCACGAGCTCTACTGCCTGGGTCACCTCTTCCAGGCGGCTGTGGCCCGGGAGCGCACCCGCCCGGGCGCCGACGATGGGCTGCTGGGCATCGCGACCCGCGCGGCCGACCTCGTCTGCACGGTGTTCGGGCCCGACGGCATCGCCTCGGTCTGCGGGCACCCGGAGATCGAGCCGGCGCTCGTCGAGCTCGGCCGGGTCACCGGCCGGGCGGCGTACGTCGAGCAGGCGCGTCTGTTCGTCGAGCGGCGTGGTCACCAGGTGCTCCAGGAGATCGAGTTCGGCCGCTCCTACTTCCAGGACGACGTGCCCATCCGTGAGGCGGACGTGCTGCGCGGCCATGCCGTGCGGGCCAACTACCTGGCTGCGGGCGCCGTCGACGTCGCTGCCGAGACCGGTGACCGGGGGCTGACCGAGACGCTGGCCCGCCAGTGGGACGCCACCGTGCGCCGGCGCACCTACGTCACCGGGGGCCAGGGCTCGCAGCACCAGGACGAGGCGTTCGGCGAGGACTGGATGCTGCCGCCGGACCGGGCCTACTCCGAGACCTGCGCCGCGATCGGCTCGATCATGTTCTCCTGGCGCCTCCTGCTGGACAGCGGGCTGCCCCGGTACGCCGACCTCATCGAGCGCACGCTCTTCAACGTGGTAGCGACGTCACCGGCCCACGACGGCCGATCGTTCTTCTACGCGAACACCCTGCACCGTCGTCTGCCGGGGGCGCTGACCTCGCCCGACGAGCCCTCGCTGCGAGCCGGCTCGTCGGTGCGCGCACCCTGGTTCGACGTCTCCTGCTGCCCGCCCAACGTGGCGCGCACGCTGGCCTCCCTCGCGGGGTACCTGGCGACCGCGACCGACGACGGCATCCAGCTGCACCAGTACGCGCCGTGCGTGGTGGACACCGAGCTGGCCTCGGGCCGGGTGCGGCTCGAGGTCGTCGGCGACTACCCGCACGAGGGGCGCATCGAGGTGCGCGTGCTCCAGGCGCCGACCGGGCCGTGGA
>DASXVR010000319.1:0-5176 GCA_036504175.1 Actinotalea sp.
CGACTTCTTGTGCCGGTGGAGGAACTCGATCGGGTCCTCGACGGTCATGATGTGGTCGCTGCGCGTCCGGTTGGCCAGGTCGATGATGGCCGCGAGGGTCGTCGACTTGCCGGACCCCGTCGGGCCGGTGACCAGGACCAGCCCGCGGGGCAGGTTCGCGAAGTTCGAGACGACTGCCGGCACCCCGAGGGCCTCGAGGGGCTTGATCTCGTACGGGATCACGCGGAACGCGGCCCCGAGCGAGTCACGCTGCTGGTAGAGGTTCACCCGGAAGCGGGCGACCCCCCGCACGGCGTAGGCGAAGTCGAGCTCGAGGTTCTCCTCGAACGTCTCCCGCTGCTTCTGGGTGAGCACCGCGTAGATCGTGCGCTGGATGCTGTCCGGCATGAGCGTGCCGAACCCGTCGAGCGGCTTGAGCTGGCCGTCGAGCCGAATCGTCGGCTGGGCGCCCGAGGTGATGTGCAGGTCGGATGCGCCGACCTCGATCATCTTGCGCAGAGCGGAGTCCAGGTCGAGGTCGCCCTCGCCCAGCGCCTGGCTGAGGCCGACGCGAGCGCTGCGCTCCGGCGCGCGCGTGGCTGCGGCCGGGGCGCGGGTCGTCGTCGGAGCCGGGGCCCGTACCTCGGTGGGGGCCGCCGAGCCGGGCAGGGCGCCGTTGGCGACGGGCCGTGGTGCGGCCGTCTGCGGTGCGTACGCGCCGACGGGCTGGCCGGTCGGGGGCGCCATCTGCTGCACGGCGGGCGGAGCCGGCTGCTGCGGGGCCGGGCTCGTCAGGGGCTGGAAGGCGGACTGAGGCGGCCCAGCGGCGGCGCGACGGCCTCCGGGCGCGCCGGCCGGAGCGGGGCCGCCGGCCGCGAGCGGTGCGCTGCTCGCCGGGAGCGGGGCCGAAGGACCGGCCACCCGCGTCGGGTAGGACTGCGTGCCCACCGGCGGGTACTGCTGCGGCGAGAGACCCGGCGGGTAGGCGGGCGCCACAGGCGCCTGTCCAGCGACGGGGGCGGGAGCTGCCGGCGGGACCGCGGTGGGCCACCGGTCACCGAGGCTCGGCGCAGGAGCCGCCGGCCGCGTGGGCTCGCCGTCCTGCTCGGGGAAGTAGTCGGTCACAGCGGGCCTCTCCGTCATGGCGTCTGCAGCAAGACGCTTCCGGTCGTCTATCGACCCGCTGCTCCTCAGGCTTGAGGGCGCGGGACCCAGCTCACGCGTCAGGACACGACGCGCAGGATCTCCTCGATGGAGGTGTCCCCCACCAGCACCTTCGTCCAGCCGTCGTCGCGGAGGGTGATCATGCCCTGCTCACGGGCGGTCCGGCCGATCTCCGCCGAGGACGAGTGCGCCACCGCGTGGCGCTCGATGTCCTCGGTGACCCGCATGACCTCGTGGATGGCCATGCGGCCCTTGTAGCCGGTCCGCGAGCACGAGGAGCAGCCGTTGGGCCGGTAGATGACCGGGATCTCCTCCCCCGGGCTCCACGGGAACCGGGCGGCGATCATCTCGACCTCGCTCGGCTGGTACGGCTCCTTGCACTTGGTGCAGAGCCGGCGGGCGAGCCGCTGCGCGACCACGCAGTCGAGGGCCGACCCGACCAGGAAGGGCTCGATGCCCATCTCGACCAGACGGGTCACGGCGCTGGGCGCGTCGTTGGTGTGCAGCGTCGACAGCACGAGGTGGCCGGTGAGGGCCGCCTCGATGGCGATCTGGGCGGTCTCGTGGTCACGGATCTCACCCAGCAGCACCACGTCCGGGTCGGACCGCAGGATCGAGCGCAGGGCCCCCGCGAACGTCAGGCCGGCCTTCGGGTTGACCTGGACCTGGTTGATCCCGGGGAGTCGGTACTCGACCGGGTCCTCGACGGTGATGACGTTGATCTCCGGCTTCGACACCGCGTTGAGCGTCGCGTACAGGGTCGTCGACTTGCCCGAGCCCGTCGGGCCGGTGACCAGGATCATCCCGTAGGGCTTGGTGTAGGACGACTGGTAGGTCTGGAAGTTGTCCTCGAGGAAGGACAGGTCGTGCAGGTCGAGGCTGGCCGTCGAGTTGTCCAGGATTCGCATGACGACCTTCTCGCCCCACACCGTCGGCAGGGTCGCCACGCGGAGGTCGATCTTGCGGCCGTTGTGCGTGACGGACATGCGCCCGTCCTGGGGCTTGCGGCGCTCGGCGATGTCGATGTCGCTCATGATCTTCAGGCGGGAGATGACCCCGCCCTGGATCGCCTTGGGTGAGCGCTGCATCTCGTGGAGCACGCCGTCGATGCGGTACCGGACGCGCATGTCGTGCTCGGCCGGCTCGATGTGGATGTCCGACGCACGGTCCTGGATGGCCTGCGTGACGAGCAGGTTCACGAACCGGACGATCGGCGCGTCGTCCTCGACGTAGTCGCCCACGCGGGACAGGTCGGTGTCGGTGGTCTCGGGCTCGGCGTCCTGGAAGGCCGAGGTCAGGTCGTCGATCTCGTCGTCGGCGCGGCAGAACCTGTCGATGGCGACGGTCAGGTCGTCGTGGGTGGCGACCACGGTGCGGACGGGCAGGCCGGAGAGCGTCCGGACGTCGTCGACGGCGAGCACGTTGCCGGGGTCGGCCATCGCCAGGACGACCGATCCCTCTAGCAGGGAGATCGGCAGCACCGTGTAGCGGCGGCAGAGCGAGCCGGGCACGAGGGCGACGGCGTTCCGGTCGATCGGGAAGTCCGCGAGCTCGACGAAGTCCATGCCGACCTGCGCCGCGAGCGCGCGGACCAGCTGGGCCTCGCTGAGCATGCCGATCTCGACCAGCACCCGGCCGAGCGACTCACCCCGCACCGCCTGCTCGTCGAGCGCCGCCATGAGCTGGCCCTCGGTGACGAGGCCTTCGTCCAGGAGGATGTCTCCGAGCTGCTTCACGGGTGTCCTTTCCGGGCGAGCGGGTCCGCGGGGGCGGACGCGCGCGCAAGGGCGCTGGGGCTGTCGGCCCGAAGACTGACGTGGTGCATATCGGCACAGGCACCCGGGTGCTTGAAGGTTTCGCCGACAAACCGCCCGCAGTCAGTGCGTCGGACCGCCCAGGGCGGCTGCCAGCGCAGCCTCCATCGCGGCAACCGGCGCCGGACGACCCGTCATCAGGCGGACCTGCTCGGTGGCCTGGTGGAGCAGCATCCGCTCCCCCGTCACCGCTGCCCCACCGGCACCCGTCCAGGCGGTCACCAGCGCCGTGGGGTGCGGGTCGTACGAGCAGTCGAGCAGCACGCCGGTGACGCGCGCGCCGGTCGCACTGAGATCACCGGCGAGCGGGTCCGCGCCGTGCGCGGGCAGGGTCGAGATCACCACGTCCGCCGCGGTCACCGCCGCCAGCAGCCGCCCGGACGGCTCGGAGACGAGGAACCGGGGCTCGACACCCATCCGGTGCGCGGCGCGCATCGTCGCCCCGGCCCGCGCCATCGACCGGACGTAGACGTCGGGGTCGGCGCAGCCGAGCTCGGCCAGGGCGGCGAGGGCGGACGCAGCCGTCGCACCTGCGCCGAGCACGACGGCCCGGCGCACGGTGGTCTCACCACGCCGTTCGAGCCCCTCGCGCACCGCCGCGACGATGCCGTGGACGTCGGTGTTGGCTCCGACCAGCAGCGGCCTGGACCCGCCACCCGCCTGGACGAGCACCGTGTTGACGGCGCCCACGACCTCGGCCAGCGGCTCGACGTGGTCCAACAGCGGGAGGACGGTCTTCTTCAACGGCATCGTCAGGCTCAGGCCGGCCCAGCTCGTGTCCAGGCCCGCGACGAGGCCGGCGAGCTGGTCCTCGACGACGTCCAGGGCGTCGTAGCTCCAGTCGCTCAGCGCGAGCGCGCGGTAGGCGGCGCGGTGCAGCACCGGCGACAGGGAGTGGGCGATGGGATGGCCCAGGACTGCTGCCCGGCGGCCCGTGGGCGGGCCGCCGGTGACCTCGGCTGCGCTCACCCCTGGTTCTGGCTCTGCCAGTCCCGCAGCGCCTGGACGTTGACCTGGTGCTCGGCGAACGTCTCGGCGAACCGGGTCTCACCGGTGTCGAGGTTCACCGTCACCCAGAACAGCCACTTGCCGTCAGCCGGGTGCAGGACCGCGTCGATCGACACCTCGCTGGGCGAGGCGATCGGCGTGGGCGGCAGGCCCGTGTGCAGGTAGAGGTTGTACGGGGTGTCGACGTCCTTGTCCGCGCTGGTCAGCTCGGTGCCGGGCTTCTTGAGGCCGTAGGCGACGGCGGCGTCGATGTCCAGCTTCATGTCCTGCGCGAGCCGGTTCTCGATGGCCCGCGCGACCTTGGCCCGGTCCTCAGGGGTCCGTGCCTCGCGCTCGACGAGCGCAGCCTTGGTCAGCACCGTCTCACGGTCCGCCGGCGCCACGGCGCGGGCGTCGAGCTTCGCGACCGTCTGCGCGACCATCGCCGAGATCATCTGCGTGGGCGTCGTCCCCGGCTGGAAGGTGTACGTGGAGGCGAAGAGCCAGCCCTCATAGTTGCCACCGGCCTCGGCGGGCAGGCCCGTCGCTGCCGTGTCCTGCATGGCAGCCTGGAACTGGGCGAGCGGCAGGGCCGTGATCGAGGACAGCTTCTCCAGGATCTGGTCCTGGGTCAGGCCCTCCGGGATCGTGATCTTGGTCTCGACGCGGTTCTTCGACTCCTGGAGGGCAGCCACCGCGTCTGCGGCAGGCATCTCCAGCTGAAGGCGGTAGGTGCCGGGCTGGATCTTCGAGGCGCCCGGGTCCGCTGCGAAGGCGGTGGTGAAGGCGCGGGCCGTCTGCACGACCCCGGCCTCGACGAGCGCAGCACCCATGTCCGCACCGGTGGCACCGTCGGCGATGGTGACCTCCACGGAACCGTGCCCCGGGCCGGGGTAGTCGGTCGCGTCGGTCGCGGACGACCCGATGGAGTGCAGCATCGGGAGGGCGTACTTGACCACCGCGAACGCGCCGCCACCGAGGATGGCGAGTGAGACGAGGACGGCGATGAGGCTCCGACGCCTCCGCATCCGGCGCTTGCGGTCGCGCTCGGCGCGTTCCGCTCGGCGGGCTGAGCGAAGGTTCTCGTTGGACGGCTCTTCTGGGCGCACGATCTCGTCGAGGAACAGGTCGTTCACAGCCAAGCCTCCTCTCGTGTCCTGCGACCCGCGTCGCGCGTCATCCGGCCAGTCCTTCCCACGGTGCTCTCGTCACGATCACTGTCCGTCGGCCGG
>DASXVR010000320.1:0-15816 GCA_036504175.1 Actinotalea sp.
GGGACGCAGGGCGCCCCCGGGGTCGTGGTCGAGCAGCACCAGGACGGGTCCGGTCAAGGAGGTGGCCATCGTCGAGCTCCGATCAGGTGGGCGGTGCGCGGGTTCAGGCGAGCTTGTTCTCGACGAGGAAGGCCGCGAGCCTCAGCCCGGCCTCTCCGTCGTCGGAGATCAGCACGCGGTTCTCGCGGACGGGCTGGGGGCGGGCGTCGAGAACCTCCGTGCGGGCCCCGGCGGTCCCGACACGTTCCGGCGCGACGCCGAGGTCGGCGAGCCCGAGCACCTCGACCGGCTTCTTGCGGGCGGCCATGATGCCCTTGAAGTTCGGGTACCGGGCCTCGTTCGCCTGGTCGGTGACGGACACCAGCGCCGGCAGGGGCGCCGTCAGGTGCTCCGTGGCGTGGTCGAGGTCGCGACGCACGCGGACGGTCCCGTCGGCGAGGGTCAGCTCCGCCGCGAGGGTGAGCTGCGGCAGGTCGAGCTCGGCCGCGAGCGCGGCGGGGAGCAGCGAGGTCAGGCCGTCGAGCGAGCCCATGCCCGTCAGGACCAGGTCCACCGGACCGCTCGCCGCGACGTGCCGTACGGCCGCGGCCAGCACGAGAGCGGTGCCGAACACGTCCGAGCCCGCCACCGCGTCGTCCAGGACGTGGACGGCGCTGTCGGCGCCCATCTGCAGGCCTCGGCGGACCGCGTCCACAGCGTCGGGCGGACCGACGGTGACCACCACGACCTCTCCGCCCTCGCTCTCGACCAGGGCGAGCGCCGCCTCGACGGCGTTCTCGTCCAGCTCGTTCAGCGTGCCGTCACCCTGCGAACGGTCCATCCAGCCCTGCTCCGTGAGCCGCCTGTCGGACTGCAGGTCCGGTACGTGCTTCACGCAGACCACGATCTTCATCCCCGGCGTCTCCCTCTCCTGGCGCGACCCGTCTGCCTGTGGCGCACCCCGTCCGGAAGGGTACCGGGCGTCGTCGTCGAGGGCCGCGCCGCCGCTGCGTCACAATTGTCGCGTGACCCCGTTGCCCCCCCGCCTCGGCGTTCGCCTTGCCGGAGACGGCATCGACGTCGCCGTCCTGGCCTCGCACGCCACGGGCGTCGAGCTCTGCCTCCTCGACGCCGACCCGAGATCGCCCGACGGCTGGACCGAGCGGCGCATCTCGCTCGTCGGACCGGTCCAGGGGGTGTGGCACGGTCACGTGCCCGGCGTGCACGCCGGCCAGCACTACGGGTTCCGCGCGCACGGGCGCTGGGACCCGGTCGCCGGGACGCGCTACAACCCCGCCAAGCTCCTGCTGGACCCCTACGCCCGCGGCATCGTCGGCGAGGTGCAGCTCGGGCAGTCGGTCCACGGCCACCGGGTCGACGAGCACCTGGCCCCTCTCGGCCAGGTCCCCGAGCTCGACGAGAGCGACTCGCGCGCCGACGTGCCGCACGCCGTCGTCATCGACGACCGGTTCGACGCACCCATCACGCCGCGACCGATCGTCCTGTGGTCCGAGACCGTGATCTACGAGGCGCACGTCCGGGGCCAGACGCTGCTCCACCCGGACATCCCCGAGCAGCTGCGCGGGACGTACGCCGGCATGGCTCACCCCGTCACGATCGACCACCTCAAGAGCCTCGGCGTGACCACTCTCGAGCTCCTGCCGATCCACGCGATGGCCAGCGAGCCGCACCTCGTCGCGAAGGGGCTGAGCAACTACTGGGGCTACAACACCCTCGGCTTCTTCGCCCCGAACCCGTCCTACGCGACCGCGAGCGCTCAGAAGGCCGGTCCGGGGGCCGTGCTCGCCGAGGTCAAGGGCATGGTGCGGCTGCTGCACGCGGCAGGCATCGAGGTCGTGCTGGACGTCGTCTACAACCACACCTGCGAGGGGGGCACGAACGGGCCCCAGCTGAGCTGGCGCGGCCTGGACCCGACGGTGTACTACCTGCACGACGGTGGCACGCCCGCACGGTTCGCCGACGTCACCGGCTGCGGGAACTCCCTCGACTTCCGGCGGCCGCGCGTGGTGCAGATGGCCCTCGACTCGCTCCGCTACTGGGCGCAGGACGTGGGTGTCGACGGCTTCCGATTCGACCTCGCGGTGACCCTCGGTCGCGACGACGACGGCTTCAACCCCAACCACGCCTTCCTGGTCGCGCTGCAGACCGACCCCGTGCTGGCCGACTGCAAGCTCATCGCCGAGCCGTGGGACGTGGGTCCGGGCGGCTGGCGCACCGGTGCGTTCCCGCCACCGATGGCCGAGTGGAACGACAGGTTCCGCAACGCCGCCAGGTCGTTCTGGCTGAGCGACCCGGCGCAGGCCGCCCACGGGCGTCCCGGCCACGGCGTGCGGGAGCTCGCGACGAGGCTCGCGGGTTCGGCCGACCTCTTCGGCTACAGCGACCCCCCGCTCATGCGCGGCGTGGTCGCCTCGGTCAACTACGTGACCGCCCACGACGGCTTCACGCTGGCCGACGTCGTCGCGTACGAGCACAAGCAGAACGCCGCGAACGGCGAGGACAACCACGACGGCACCGACGACAACCGGTCCTGGAACCACGGCATCGAGGGACCGCCCGACGTCCTGGTCGGCGCCGAGGTCCTGCCCCTGCGCCGCCGCTCGATGCGCAACCTCCTTGGCACCCTCCTGCTCGCAGCAGGGACGCCGATGATCACTGCCGGCGACGAGCGCGGGCGCACCCAGCACGGCAACAACAACGCCTACTGCCAGGACAACGAGATCTCCTGGACGACCTGGGACCCGGTCCCCTGGCGCGACGACCTCCAGGCCACCACGCGGCACCTGCTGCACCTGCGCCGCCAGCACCGGGCGCTGCGCGCGCGCCACTTCTACCTCGGTCAGCCGCGGGAGACCACCGGCATCCCCGACCTGGACTGGCGGACGGCGTGGGACGCACCCTTCGACCACGGCCAGTGGCACGACCCCGCGGTCAGGGCGCTGCAGATGGTGCGCACCGCGGCCGACGGCTCCTGCGTGCTCCTCGTGGTCAACGGCATGTTCGACCCGGTGGCGGTCACCCTGACGACCGGGCGCGCCGAGCGCTGGGAGCTCGCGTGGGACTCCGTGTGGGAGCACCCGGACGAGGTGCGCGGCGCCGCGATCGCCGGGTCGCTGCACGCGCTCCCGGGCGAGCGCGTGCTCGTCGACGGCCTGAGCCTGCGCCTGTACGTCGCCGTCCCGGCCGAGTGACCCGTCAGCTGGTTCCGGCCGTCGCCACCAGGCCGGTGTCCGCCGACGACGCCAGGTAGGCGTGCCGCGGGATGATCCGTACCGTGTAGCCGAACGGTCCCGCCGACTGCAGCCGGACGTCGCCGGCGAAGGCATGCCGGCCGGCCTCGTAGGCCTCGGCCCACTCCAGGTCCTGGTAGTGGACCGCGCTGAGGTCGTCGGCCTCCGAGACCCGCCCGTGCACCACCTGCACCGCCACGTCGTCCGGCTTGAGCGAGCCCAGCGAGACGTAGGCGCGAACGTGCAGCCGGTCGCCGACGTGCGCCACCTCGTCGACGCCACCCGACTCGACGTGGTCCACGCGCACGTGCGGCCACGCGAGGCGCACGTGCGCCTTCCAGCCGGCGAGCTCGCGGGCCCCGGGGTAGCCGGCGCCGTCCAGCCCTCGGCCCGCCCGGGCCGCCGGCACGTAGAGACGTTCGACGTACTCACGCACCATCCGCGTCGCCTGGACCTTCGGGCCCAGCGTCGCGAGCGTGTGGCGGAGCATCTCGAGCCAGGTGACGGGCAGCCCCCGCTCGTCCCGGTCGTAGAAGCGGGCCGCGACCTGGTGCTCGACCAGGTCGTACAGCGCCGTCGCCTCGATGTCGTCCCGCCGGTCGGGGTCGTCCACGCCGTCGGCGGTGGGGATCGCCCAGCCGTTCTCCCCGTCGAACCACTCGTCCCACCAGCCGTCGAGGATCGACAGGTTCAGGCCGCCGTTCAGGGCCGCCTTCATGCCCGAGGTCCCGCACGCCTCGAGCGGGCGCAGCGGGTTGTTCAGCCAGACGTCGCACCCCGGGTACAGGGACTGCGCCATGCCGATGTCGTAGTTGGGCAGGAAGACGATGCGGTGCCGCACGCCAGCGTCGTCGGCGAAGCGCACCAGCTGCTGGATCAGCCGCTTGCCCTGCTCGTCGGCAGGGTGCGACTTCCCCGCGACCACCAGCTGCACCGGACGCACCGGGTCCAGCAGGAGGCTGGTCAGGCGGTCGGGGTGGCGCAGCATGAGGGTCAGTCGCTTGTAGGTCGGCACGCGCCGAGCGAACCCGATGGTCAGCACGTCCGGGTCGAGGACCTCGTCGACCCAGCCCAGCTCGGCGGGGCTCGCGCCACGGGTCCGCCAGGACGCCCTCACCCGACGTCGCGCCTCGACGACCAGCTGGGCGCGCAGGGTGCGGCGCATCGCCCACAGCTCCTCGTCGGTGACGCCGTCCGTGCGCAACCAGCCCGACCCGTCCTCGAGCTCGGCCGGACCGAGCCGTGACGCGGCCAGGTCGTGCAGCTTGCGATCGACCCAGGACGGCGCGTGCACGCCGTTGGTGACCGAGCCGATCGGCACCTCGGCGCGCTCGAAGCCGTGCCAGAGCCCGTTGAACATCCCGCGAGAGACCTCACCGTGCAGCAGGGAGACGCCGTTGGCCCGGCCACCGAGCCGCAGGCCCATGACAGCCATGTTGAACAGGGTCGGGTCGCCGCCCTGGTAGTCCTCGGCGCCGAGCGCGAGCACCTTCTCGACGGGCACGCCCTCGATCGCGTTGTCCCCGCCGAAGTACTGACGGATGAGCGTGGCGTCGAACCTGTCGATGCCGGCCGGGACCGGCGTGTGCGTGGTAAAGACCGTGGCGGCGCGGACGGCCTCGAGGGCCTCGTCGAAGGTGAGCCCGACCTCGCCCACCAGCTCGCGGATGCGTTCGATGCCCAGGAACCCGGCGTGCCCCTCGTTGGTGTGGAACACCTCCGGCGCCGGGGCACCGGTCAGCCGGGACCACAGGCGCAACGCCCGGACGCCGCCGACGCCGAGCAGGAGCTCCTGCTGCAGACGCGTCTCCCCGCCGCCGCCGTAGAGGCGCTCGGTGACGCGGCGCGCGAGGTCGTCGTTCTCGGGCACGTTCGAGTCGAGCATGAGGAGGGGCACGCGCCCGACGGCGGCCTTCCAGATGTGGGCGTGCAGCGTGCGCCCGCCAGGAAGCCCGATCGTCACGCGCGCCGGGGTGCCGTCGCCCTCGCGAAGCAGGGTGAGCGGCAGGCCGTCCGGATCGATCACGGGGTAGGTCTCGACCTGCCACCCGTCACGGGTGAGCGCCTGCTTGAAGTAGCCGGCACCGTAGAGCAGCCCCACGCCGACGATCGGCACGCCCAGGTCGGACGCGCTCTTCAGGTGGTCGCCCGCGAGGATGCCGAGGCCGCCGGAGTACTGCGGCAGCACCGAGGTGATGCCGAACTCGGGCGAGAAGTACGCGATCGCCCGCGGCATCGGCGTCTCGCCGTGGTCGGTCTGTTGGTACCAGCGGGGCTCGGTCTCGTAGGCGCGCAGACCGTCCACCGCCTCTCGGACCCGGGCGACGACGTCGGGGTCGGCCGCGAGCGCGGCGAGCTTGTCGGTCCCCAGGGCGCCCAGGAGGGCCACCGGGTCGCCGTTGACCTCGGCCCACACCGCGGGGTCGAGACCCTCGAACAGGTCACGGGTGGGCGGGTTCCAGGACCAGCGCAGGTTGTGCGCGAGCTCGTCGAGGTCGGCCAGCTCGGCAGGCAGGACGGTGCGGACGGTGAAGCGGCGGATGGCTCTCACGCTGGCGAGAGTACGGGCGAGCGGGCGGAGTTTCCAGACCCTTCTGCAAGCGCTTACACGGATTTGGGGACGTGCGTGCAGGTCAGAGGCATGAAGGGCCGGTGGACCGGCGCCACAGCACGTCAGGGCGGTCCCGACACCCCCCTGCCCGAATGTCCTCCGGGCCCCTGGATCGGTAGCGTTCTGCCCCGTGACGCCGACTCAGCCGCGCCAGACGCCCCCACCGACGCAGCCGTCATCGGGTTCGAGCCCCGCTGCGGCCTCCGGCCGGGGGGCCGCTGCCGCTCAGCCGCCTGCTCGACCTGCCGCGCCGGCACCGTCGCAGCCACGTCCGCCCGCCCCGTCCGGCCCCCGCCCGCCGGCCCCCCGAGGTCCGGCGATCGGCAGGATCCCGGTCGTCGACGTCGGCCCTGTCGTGGACGGAGGCCGCTGGCCGGCCAAGGCCGTCGTCGGGGAGGCCGTGGAGATCACGGCCACCGTGTTCCGCGAGGGCCATGACGCCGTCGCCGCGACAGCGGTGCTGGTCGCCCCGGACGGCACCGACCACTCCAGCACGCGCATGGACGTCGTGAACGCAGGCCTGGACACCTACCGGGCCCACCTCGTCCCCGACGCGACGGGCACCTGGGGCTTCCGGGTCGAGGGCTGGTCGGACCCGTACGGCACCTGGACGCACGACGCGACCATCAAGGTCGAGGCCGGGGTCGACGTCGAGCTCATGCTCGCCGAGGGTGCCGTGCTGCTCGCCCGCGCGGCGGACCGCCCCGAGCTGTCCGCCGACGCCACGGCAACCCTGCGCGACGCCGTCACCGCGCTGCGCGACACGCACCGACCCCCGCTCGCCCGGCTCGCCGCCGGCGTGAGCGCCGAGGTCGCCGAGGTCATGGCTGCCTTCCCGTGGCGTCAGTACGTCAGCGCCTCGGAGGTCTACCCGCTCCTGGTCCAGCGCCCGCTGGCCATGGTCGGCTCCTGGTACGAGATGTTCCCGCGCTCGGAGGGTGCGACCTACGACGAGGCCAGCCACACCTGGCGGTCGGGCACGCTGCGCACCGCCGCCCGCCGGCTCCCCGAGATCGCCCGGATGGGCTTCGACGTGGTCTACCTGACCCCCGTGCACCCGATCGGTGAGACGTACCGCAAGGGCCGCAACAACTCGTTGCGCACCGAGCCCGGCGACCCGGGCTCGCCCTACGCGATCGGCTCGGCGGACGGCGGCCACGACGCGATCCACCGCGACCTGGGCACCTTCGACGACTTCGACGCCTTCGTCGCCTCGGCCAAGGAGCTGGGCCTGGAGGTCGCCCTCGACCTCGCCCTGCAGTGCTCGCCGGACCACCCCTGGGTGACCGAGCACCCCGAGTGGTTCACCACCCGCGTGGACGGGACGATCGCGTACGCCGAGAACCCGCCGAAGAAGTACCAGGACATCTACCCGCTCAACTTCGACAACGACCCCGAGGGCATCTACACCGAGGTGCGGCGCGTGCTGCAGGTGTGGATCGACCACGGCGTGACGGCGTTCCGGGTGGACAACCCGCACACCAAGCCGCTCACCTTCTGGGAGCGCATCCTCGCCGACGTGGCGAAGGACCACCCCGACGTGATCTTCCTGGCCGAGGCGTTCACCCGGCCGGCGATGATGCACACGCTCGCCAAGATCGGCTTCCACCAGTCGTACACGTACTTCACGTGGCGCAACACCAAGCAGGAGCTCGCCGAGTACCTCACCGAGGTGTCCGGCGAGGGGGCTGCGTACATGCGGCCGAGCTTCTGGCCGACCACGCACGACATCCTCACCCCGTACATGCAGCACGGGGGCCCGCCCGCGTTCGCCATCCGCGCGGTCCTGGCGGCCATGGGTGCGCCCACCTGGGGCGTGTACTCCGGCTACGAGCTCGTGGAGAACGTCCCGCGACCCGGCGTCGAGGAGCAGATCGACAACGAGAAGTACGAGTTCAAGCCACGCGACTGGGAGGCCGCGAAGCAGACGGGCATCGGCGAGCTCCTGCTCAAGCTCAACCACCTGCGTCGCCAGCACCCGGCGCTGCAGCGGCTGCGCGGCCTCACGGTCCACCGCACCACGGACGACGCCATCCTCTGCTTCTCGCGTCGGGTCACGGCCGCCGAGTCCCCGGACGGCAAGGCGGACACCGTCATCGTCGTCGTCAACACCGACCCGCACCGCACCCGCGAGGCGATCGTCACCCTGGACCTGAAGGCCCTGGGGATCGCGGCCCCCGCCGACCCCGACGCACCGGCCCTGGCCGCGCACGACCAGCTCTCCGGCGCGGTGTACGCGTGGAGCGGCACACCGTTCGTCCGCCTCGACCCGTGGAGCCAGTGCGCCCACATCGTGAGCGTGAGGAACCTGTGACGTACGAGCGGACCCAGGAGCCCGTCCCCGTCGACACCGGCACCCTGCGCACCGTGGACCCCGTGCGTGCCCTGCCGCCGCAGAACCAGCCGACGGCCAACCTGCCGCACGTGGCTCGTCGCGCACTGAGCGATGACCCGCACTGGTACCGCACGGCCGTCTTCTACGAGGTCATGCTGCGCTGCTTCTCCGACTCGACCGGGGCGGGCTCGGGTGACCTGCGCGGGCTCATCGACCGGCTCGACTACCTGCAGTGGCTCGGCGTGGACTGCCTGTGGCTCCCGCCGTTCTACCCCTCTCCCCTGCGCGACGGCGGCTACGACGTCGCCGACTACACCGCCATCGCGCCGCAGTACGGCACCGTCAACGACTTCGCCGAGCTGATCGAGAAGGCCCACGAGCGTGGGATGCGCCTGGTCATCGACCTCGTGATGAACCACACCAGCGACGCGCACCCGTGGTTCCAGGCGTCGCGGGCCGACCCCGAGGGTCCCTACGGCGACTTCTACGTGTGGAGCGACGACCCGCACCGCTACGAGGACGCGCGGATCATCTTCGTCGACACCGAGACGTCCAACTGGACCTTCGACCCGATCCGCCGCCAGTACTTCTGGCACCGGTTCTTCAGCCACCAGCCGGACCTGAACTTCGACAACCCGTACGTGCGGGACGCCATGAAGGACGTCGCCCGCTTCTGGCTGCGCCTCGGCGTCGACGGCTTCCGGCTGGACGCCGTGCCCTACCTCTTCGAGGAGGAGGGCACCAACTGCGAGAACCTCCCGCAGACGCACGCGTACCTGCGTGAGATGCGCGCGATGGTCGACCAGGAGTTCCCCGGCCGGATCATGCTGGCCGAGGCGAACCAGTGGCCCGAGGACGTCGCGCCGTATTTCGGCACCGAGGACGAGCCCGAGTGCCACATGTGCTTCCACTTCCCGGTCATGCCGCGGATCTTCTACTCGATCAAGGACCAGCGCGCCAACCAGATCGTCGACATCCTGGCCGACACCCCGCAGATCCCCGGCGGCGGCCAGTGGAGCACCTTCCTGCGCAACCACGACGAGCTCACGCTCGAGATGGTCTCCACCGAGGAGCGCGCGTCGATGTACGGGTGGTACGCCCCGGACTCCCGCATGCGGGCCAACGTGGGCATCCGCCGCCGGCTCGCCCCCCTGCTGGACAACTCGCGCGCCGAGATCGAGCTGGCCCATGCGCTGCTGCTCTCGCTGCCGGGCAGCCCGTGCCTGTACTACGGCGACGAGATCGGCATGGGCGACAACATCTGGCTCGCCGACCGTGATGCCGTCCGCACCCCGATGCAGTGGACGCCCGACCGGAACGCGGGGTTCTCCACCGCGGACCCCGGCAAGCTCTACCTGCCGGTGATCCAGTCGCTCGTGCACAACTACTCGACCATCAACGTCGAGGCCCAGCTCGCGCAGCCGACGTCTCTGCTGCACTGGGTGCACGGCATGCTCTCCGTCCGCCGGCAGCACCCGGTGTTCGGCATGGGCAACTTCCTAGCGCTGGCGACGGACAACGAGGCGGTGCTCGCGTACCTGCGGACGTCGGCCGACGAGACGATCCTGTGCGTGGCCAACCTGGCGGCGACGCCGAGGTCGGCCACCATGCGGCTGCCTGACCACGGGGGCCACCTGCTGCGTGACGTGTTCGGTGGCGCTCCGTTCCCGTCCCTCGACGCGCACGGCGGCTTCACCGTGACGCTCGGCTCCCGCGACTTCTTCTGGCTGACCGTGTCCCCGCCTTCGACAGGCGCCTGAGCACCCCATCCGCCCGTGAGGGCTCACCCGCAAGGAGGCGGCCAGCTGTGTCGCACGTCGCACCGGGCACCACCGACCACCCGCTCGAGGGGCGCGTGGTCCCGCGCGACGACGTCCTGGCCGCCCTGCAGACCTGGACGCCGCACCAGCGCTGGTTCCCCGCCAAGGGCACGACGCGCACGCTCGACCGGGTCGCGGTGATCGACCTCCCCGGCGCACCCGAGGGTGCCGAGGTGTCCGTGCACCTGCTGCGCCTGCCGGGCGGCGGCCTGCTCCAGGTACCGGTAGTGCTGCGCGAGGAGGACGGGACCAGCAGGCCCGGGGTCATCGCCTCGCTCGAGCGCGGACCGGAGGGCGCTCCGAACACCCTGGTCATCGACGGGTGCCACGACCCCGCCTTCGTCACCGCCTGGCTCGCGGCGGCCGAGTACGACTCCCCGGTGCTGCGCGACCTCACCGGCATGCGGGTCCTCACGGGCGAGCAGTCGAACACCTCCGTGCTGCTCCCCGCCTCCTCGCCGCCGAGCATCCTCAAGGTCTTCCGCGGGCTCAGCTCGGGCCCCAACCCGGACGTCGACGTGCCCCTCGCCCTCAGCCACGTCGGCTGGACGGGCGTGCCCCGCCCGCTCGCCTGGCTGGCGGGGTCGTGGCCCACCGCGCACGGCACCGACGTCGGCCACCTCGGCGTGCTCAGCGAGCTCGTCCTCGGCGCGCACGACGGGTTCGAGCTCGCCTGCGAGTACGCCCGCGACAACCACGAGTTCGGGCACCTGGCCGAGGACCTCGGCCGCACGACAGCCCAGATGCACCGCGCCCTGCGGGAGGCGCTGCCGACCGTCTCGGAGGCCGTCCAGGGTGTCTACCGGCCCGATGACGGCGCCCACGCCGCGACGTTGCGCACCGTCGTGCGGACGCTGCGCGAGCGCGCGGGAGCGGCTGTGGACGCCACCCCGCTGCTCGCCAGCCGGGCCGAGGGCATCGAGGCCGTGATCGCCGCCGTGGACGGGGTGGACCGCCTCCCGCCCCTGCAGCGCGTGCACGGCGACTTCCACCTGGGTCAGGTCCTGCGCTCGGAGGTCAGGGGGTGGGCGGTGCTGGACTTCGAGGGCGAGCCCCAGGCGCCGGCGCACGAACGCACCCGACCCGACCTCGCGCTGCGCGACCTGGCAGGGATGCTGCGCTCCATCGACTACGCGGCGGCGGTGGGCGGTGCGCACTCCCCCGGCTGGGCCAAGCGCGCGAGGGAGGGTCTCGTCCGGGGCTACCGCTCGGAGGCGGAGACCGGGTCAACGGGGCTGGACCAGTCGGCGGCGGACGTGCTCCTGCGGGTGCTCGAGCTCGACAAGGCCCTGTACGAGGTCGTCTACGAGTCCAGGAACCGCCCGGCGTGGCTCCAGATCCCCCTCGAGGCCGTCGACCGCCTGCTCTCGGCCCACGGCTGACGCGGGTCGTTGGTGCGGCGCCACCGCCAGCGTGGCAGGGTGAACACATGACCCTCCCGCCGTCCGCAGCCGACCCCACGAGCGGGACGCGCTCCCCGACCGCGCGAACCGTCGTCCCCGCCGAGCTGGACGAGATCGTGCACGGCACCCATCAGGACCCGCACCGCGTGCTCGGCGCCCATCAGGACGGCGGCACCGTGACGTTCCGCGTCCTGCGGCCGCTTGCGGACGCCGTCGTGATCGTCACGCCCGGGGGTGAGCACGCCGCCCGGCACGAGCACGGCGGTGTGTGGACGTGCGCGATCCGGGCTGCGGCCGTGCCCGACTACCGCATCCGGGTGACCTACGGCGAGGTCACCACGACCGTCGACGACCCCTACCGCTTCCTGCCCACGCTCGGCGACGTCGACCTCCACCTGATCCGCGAGGGCCGTCACGAGGAGCTCTGGACGGTGCTGGGCGCCAACCCGCGCACCTACCCGAGCGTCCTCGGCGAGGTCCACGGCACGTCCTTCGCCGTGTGGGCGCCGAACGCCCGGGCCGTCAGGGTCGTCGGCGACTTCAACCACTGGCAGGGCGCTCCGCACGCGATGCGCGCCCTCGGCGACTCCGGGGTCTGGGAGCTCTTCGTGCCCGGCGTGGGCGCCGGAGCCAGGTACAAGTACGAGATCCTCACCCGCGAGGGCTCGTGGCGGCAGAAGGCGGACCCGGTCGCGAAGGGCACCGAGGTGCCGCCGGCCACCGCGTCGGTCGTGGTCGAGTCGTCGTACACCTGGGCCGACGCCGAGTGGATCGAGCGCCGCTCGCAGACGGACCCGCACGGCGGCCCGATGAGCATCTACGAGGTGCACCTCGGCTCCTGGCGTCCTGGCCTGAGCTACCGCGAGCTGGCCGACCAGCTCACCGACTACGCGGTGGCCCTCGGGTTCACCCACGTCGAGCTCCTCCCGGTGGCCGAGCACCCGTTCGGTGGCTCCTGGGGCTACCAGGTGAGCTCCTACTACGCGCCGACCGCCCGCTTCGGCCACCCCGACGACTTCCGCTACCTCGTCGACCGGCTGCACCAGGCAGGCGTCGGCGTGCTCCTCGACTGGGTGCCGGCCCACTTCCCGAAGGACGAGTGGGCCCTGGGACGGTTCGACGGGACCCCGCTCTACGAGCACCCGGACCCGCTCCTGGGTGAGCAGCCGGACTGGGGCACCTTCGTCTTCAACTTCGGCCGCAACGAGGTGAAGAACTTCCTGGTCGCCAACGCGACGTACTGGCTCGAGGAGTTCCACGTCGACGGCCTGCGCGTGGACGCGGTGGCGTCGATGCTCTACCTGGACTACTCGCGCAGCCACGGCCAGTGGCGCCCCAACATCCACGGCGGCCGCGAGAACCTCGAGGCCATCCGCTTCATCCAGGAGACCAACGCGACGGCCTACCGGCGGACGCCCGGCATCATGATGATCGCCGAGGAGTCGACCGCATGGCCCGGCGTGACCGCGCCGACCAGCGCCGGTGGGCTCGGCTTCGGCCTGAAGTGGAACATGGGCTGGATGAACGACACCCTCCGCTACCTCGCGGAGGAGCCGATCAACAGGCGCTACCACCACCACGAGGTCACGTTCTCGCTGGTCTACGCCTTCTCCGAGCACTTCATCCTGCCGCTGAGCCACGACGAGGTCGTCCACGGCAAGGGCTCGCTGCTGGACAAGATGCCGGGCGACCGCTGGCAGAAGGCAGCCGGCCTGCGTTCGCTGCTGGCCTACCAGTGGTCCCACCCGGGCAAGCAGCTGCTCTTCATGGGCCAGGAGTTCGGGCAGTCGGGCGAGTGGGCGGAGGGGCGCAGTCTCGACTGGCACCTGACCCAGTACCCGGAGCACGCGGGGATCTCCCAGCTCGTGGGCGACCTCAACCGCCTGTACGTGGCCGAGCCTGCCCTCTGGACCCTCGACAAGGAGCCGGCCGGGTTCGAGTGGATCGACTCCCAGGACGCCGGCCACAACGTGCTGTCGTACATCCGCAAGGACGGGCAGGGTCGGCTCCTGGTCGCGGTGATCAACTTCGCCGGGACGCCGCACGAGGGGTACCACCTGGGTCTGCCCCACGGCGGGCGCTGGCGCGAGCTGCTCAACACCGACGGCGCGGCCTACGGCGGCTCGGGCGTGGGCAACATGGGTGTGGTGCATGCGACGGGTGAGCCGCTGCACGCCCAGCGAGCCTCCGCACGGGTGCGGCTCCCACCGCTGGGTGCGCTGTACCTGGTGCCCGAGGACCAGTAGCGCCGGGACACCCGCCGCGGGTGATCAGTCCTGCGGCGGGCGTGCCGGGCGTTTCGGTGGCGCGGTCGGTCGTTCGGCGACGCGGTCAGTAGAGGGCGTTGGCCAGCGAGCGCCGTGCGGTCAGGACCCGCGGGTCGGCGTCCCCGACGACCGAGAAGAGCTCGATGAGTCGGACCCGCGCCCGTTCGCGTTCCGGGCCGGCTGTGGCGCGCACGGCGTCGACGAGGCGCGCGTAGGCGTCCTCGACGTTCCCGGTCAGCATGTCGAGGTCGGCGACCACCATCTGGGCGTCGACGTCCGTGGGCTCTGCTGCTGCGGCCGCGCGCGCCGTGGCGTCGTCGACACCGCGCGTCCGGCGGAGCAGCTCGACCTGCGCGAGCCCGATCCGGGCCATCTCGTCGCGCGGGTTCTCCGTCAGGGCCTGGGTGTAGGCGGCGACGGCCGTGTCGAGGTCGTCGTTCTCGATCGCGTCGAACGCTGCCTGGTGCAGCGGCGGCAGCGGTGGCTCGGCGGGCTCCTCCGGGGCCTCGGCGGGCGGGGCCGCGGCACCCACGGTGCCGGTGATCCCGTTGGCGGCCGCGGCCTCGAGCAGCTGCTGCAGCACGGCACGCATCTCCTCGCGGGAGGCCGCCCCCTGGAACAGGGGCAGCGGCTGCCCACGGAGCACCGCCACCACCGCCGGGACGGTCTGGGCGCCGAACGCCTGGGCGATCTGAGGGCTGGCGTCGGCATCGACACGGGCCAGCAGGATCCGCCCGCCCAGCTCGCCCGCGAGCGCGACGAGGTCGGCCGTGACCGTCGCGCTCACCTCGCTCCAGGAGGCCCACAGGGTGAACACGACAGGGACCTGGAGGGAGAGCTGGACGACGTCCGCGAAGGTCGCCTCGGTGACGTCCACCACCACTCCGGGAGCACCGGCCTGCTCGTCGGGCGCCCCTGCACGCGCCGGTCCCCCGGGGGCAGGGGTCCGGGGGCGACCGAGGGCTGACAGGTCCACCGCGCCGCGCACGTCGAGGCGGGGCCGCGGTCCGGCTGGCTGTGTCATCGTCTGTCTCGCTCGTTCCGTCGATGTGTCACGCGATGGCGTCGGCGACCGGCAGGTTACTCGCCGGTGACCTGGATGGGTGAGTGCTCTCCGCCGAGGACGGTGATCGGGTTCGGCGAACCCGCCGGCGGCACGGCGAACGCCACCGTGCTCAGCCACGTGATCGCGAGACTCGAGGCCACCGTGGGCTTGCCGAGGAGCGCCGCTGCCGGGCCACCGAGGGTCAGGGTGCTGTCTGCCAGGGAGATCGTGGTGACCGTCTGGATCGCGCCGACCACGATCGCACCGCCGTCGGCGGTCGCGATCGCGTAGGCGCCACCCTCGTACGGCTGGTACGTCTCGGTCAGGCTGCCCTTCTCGGTGACCACCGAGGCGTACTGGGCCCGCACGCCGGCGATGCCCGTGCGCAGCGGGTCGTCAGGGGTGAACGAGGCGGCGAACGGCGAGGCCGCACCGTTCGTCAGGACGTCGACGTAGTGCGCGATGACGTCGGCCGGCGATGCGACGAGCGTGGCGGCATCCATCGGCACCGGTGCGCTGCCGATGTCTGGCTTGGCCGTCGCCGGCACCTGGACGCCCGGGAACAGCCGGACCCAGGACCACAGCTTGAACTGGTCACGGGGTGTCTGCTGGACGAGGGTGAGGAGCAGCGGTGCGGTCAGGTCGGCCGGGGGCTCGGTCACCACGAAGACCGTGCGTGGCCAGGTCTTCGTCGCGGGCGCGATGCGCGTCTGGGCTGCGGCGGGGATCTGGCGCAGGGCGCTGGTGTCACCCGCTGCGGCCAGCTGGTACTCGACGGCGCGCAAGGTCTTGGCCGGGCCGGTCAGCCGAGCGTCGAGCGCCGCTGCTCCGGCTCCTCCGTCGGCGGACTCCAGGGTCGAGGCAAGCCCCGCCAGGACGCGGTCCACCTGGTCGGTGGACACCGCCGGCTGGACCGCTGCCGGCGCGGCGTCCGGATGCGGCTGTGGCAGGGGCGCGCTGCAGGCGACGAGCGACAGCGCCGCCACGGCCGCGACGACGAGTGAACGGGTGCGGCGGCTCATCGGCCATCTCCCGTCTGCTCGTCTGTCGGTTCGGGGCGGGCGGTCTCGGGCGGCTGGGTCGGACGCCAGCCTGGTGTCGACCC
>DASXVR010000321.1:0-6979 GCA_036504175.1 Actinotalea sp.
GTTGTCCGCATAGAGCCCGAGCGACACCCAGGAGGCGCCCGCCTCGAAACCGGCCATCGTCACCGCTGCGGTGAGCGCGCCGCCGAGCCCGCGACCGCGTGCGTGCGGCACCACCCCGAGCCCGTGCAGGTGCCAGGAGAAGGCCCCACTGACAGGTCCGCCGCGCCAGGTCGCCCCCATGACGCCGACGAGGGCGTCGCCGTCCCGCACCCCGAACCAGCCCGCCTCACCCGGCCCCGAGGGGTCGGCAGTGGTGCCCGGGTTGGCGACGGCGAGGCAGTCGCGGATGGCGTCGCCGTCGGCGCGCGGGTCGAGGCGGACGACGGTCTCCGCGGCGCCCGCAACCACCGGGGCCCGGCCGGTCACCATCCAGTCCCAGGTGGAGACCGGGGCGAGGGCGACCCGGTCGAGGACGGACTCCGGCACGGTGACCCCCCGCGGCAGGCTCATCCAGCCGACCGTGGGAGCCCTGCCTGCGCGGGAGTGCGCGGCGAGCCAGTCACCCGCGAGGCGGACGGCCGCAGCGGGGTCGCCGCGCCCGAGGAGCGTCGAGCGCCCTTCACGTTCGACGGCCACCAGGATGGCGCGGTCGACGGCGTCGTCGTCGACCCGGATCTCGAGGTCCGGCCAGCGGACGCTGTCGCCCAGGAGCATCCGGTCCTCGGCCCACCGACCCGGAAACCGGGCCGCGACGTCGGTCACCGTCGCACCGCCCGTCACCGGCGCACCACCCGTCACCGCCCTACCGCGCATCCCGGCAGTGGCGCCGTCAGGACCGCGGCGCCGCGGCACCCTTGGGCTCGGCCGGCGTGTCGACCCCGGCCTCCTTGCGCTGCTGGGCGGTGATCGGCGCCGGGGCCCCCGTCAGCGGGTCGTAGCCACCTCCGGACTTCGGGAAGGCGATGACGTCCCTGATCGACTCCGAGCGGGTCAGCAGGGCGAGGATCCGGTCCCAGCCGAAGGCGATCCCGCCGTGCGGCGGAGCGCCGAACTGGAACGCGTCGAGCAGGAACCCGAACTTCTCCTGGGCCTCGGCCTCGCCGATCCCCATGATCTCGAAGACCCGCTGCTGCACGTCGCGCCGGTGGATACGGATGGACCCACCACCGATCTCGTTGCCGTTGCAGACGATGTCGTACGCATAGGCGAGCGCGGCGCCCGGGTCGTCCTCGAACGTGTCGATCCACTCGGGCGTCGGGGAGGTGAAGGCGTGGTGCACAGCGGTCCATGAGCCCGCGCCAACGGCGACGTCGTCGTCCTCGCCCGTCGGCTTGAACAGAGGCGCGTCGACGACCCAGACGAACGACCACTCGGACTCGTCGATCAGGCCGACGCGGCGTCCGACCTCGAGGCGCGCCGCACCGAGCAGCGCGCGGGCCTCGGAGGGCTTGCCCGCCGCGAAGAAGACGCAGTCCCCGGGGCCGGCGCCCACCGCCGCGACGAGACCGGCGCGCTCGGCGTCGGAGAGGTTCTTGGCGACCGGTCCACCGAGCTCACCGTCCTCGCCCACCGTCACGTAGGCCAGACCCTTCGCACCGCGCTGCTTGGCCCACTCCTGCCAGGCGTCGAACGTCCGCCGCGGCTGCGTGCCCCCGCCCGGCATGACGACAGCTCCGACGTACGGAGCCTGGAACACCCGGAACGGGGTCTCGGCGAAGTACGACGTGAGCTCGACGAGCTCGAGGCCGAACCGCAGGTCGGGCTTGTCCGTCCCGTACCTGGTCATGGCGTCGGCGAAGGTCATCCGCGGGATAGGCGTGGGGATCGTGTAGCCGATCAGGTCCCAGAGCGCTACGAGGACCTCTTCGCCCACGGCGATGACGTCGTCCTGCTCGACGAAGCTCATCTCGACGTCGAGCTGGGTGAACTCGGGCTGGCGGTCCGCCCGGAAGTCCTCGTCCCGGTAGCACCGGGCGATCTGGTAGTACCGCTCCATCCCGGCGACCATGAGCAGCTGCTTGAACAGCTGCGGAGACTGCGGGAGGGCGTACCAGGAGCCCGGGGCCAGCCGGGCGGGCACCACGAAGTCCCGCGCACCCTCAGGGGTCGACCGGGTCAGGGTCGGCGTCTCGATCTCGACGAACTGCTGGGCGTCCAGCACGCGCCGGGCGGCCGCGTTCGCCTGCGCGCGCAGCCGTAGGGCGCGAGCCGGGGCCGGACGGCGCAGGTCGAGGTAGCGGTACCTGAGCCGGGCCTCCTCGCCGATCTGCTCGTCGAGCGCCGAGGACACCTGGAAGGGCAGCGGGGCGGACTCGTTGAGCACCGTGACCTGCTCGGCCGTGAGCTCCACCTCACCCGTCGCCAGGTGCGTGTTCTCGTTGCCCTCGGGGCGCCGACCGACCGGGCCGGTCACCTGCAGGACGTACTCGTTGCGCAGGCCGTGCGCGACCGCCTCGTCGCGGATGACGACCTGCGCGATGCCTGACGCGTCCCTCAGGTCGATGAACGCCACCCCGCCGTGATCCCGGCGCCTGTCGACCCATCCGGTCAGGGTGACGGTCTGGCCGATGTGCTCGCTGCGCAACGAGCCGGCGGTGTGGGTGCGGAGCACGTGGCAAGTCCTTCCGGATCACGGGGAGGCGCCCTGCGGGCGTCCGGGAGAGTCTAGTGGGAGCGCGCTGCCGGCCGTCCGCACGCGAGGACCGGCCCGCGCACCGGGCTGTCGGGGCAGCCTCAGAACAGCGCCGGCTGGACCAGGCCCACCGCCGGGTCGACCGCCCGACCAGCCGTCGCGGAGGTCCAGGCCGGGACGCCCAGGGACGGCGTCGTCGGCGGGCTCTCGAAGGTGCGCTGGGCGAGGAGCGGTTGCACGCGGCGCGTCAGCCAGTCGTGGTACTCCCGCGGTGCGTAGGCCCCGCTCCCGTAGAGACGGCGGTACCGACCCACGAGGTCGGGCCGGTTCTCCGCGAGCCACCGCAGGAACATCGGCTTCAGGGACCCGCGCAGGTGGAGCGCCATCACGGTCACGGATGTCGCCCCGGCGTCGGCGAGCTCGGTCAGCAGGGCGCCCAGGTGCTCCTCGGAGTCGGTCAGCCATGGCAGCACCGGCGCGACGAGCACGCCGCACGGGAGCCCGGCGTCGCGGATCGCCCGGATCAGGTCGAGCCGAGCCCGAGGGGTGGGCGTCCCCGGCTCGAGACGGTGCTGCAGGTCCGCATCGAGCACGGCCAGCGACACCGAGACGCCGACGGGGACCTGCCCGGCGGCCTCGACCAGGGTAGGCAGGTCGCGCCGCAGAAGGGTGCCCTTCGTCAGCACCGAGAAGGGCGTCCCCGATGCCGCCAGTGCGGAGATGATCCCGGGCATGAGCCGGTACCGGCCCTCAGCCCGCTGGTAGGGGTCGGTGTTGGTGCCCAGTGCGACGTGCTCGCGGCCCCACGACCGCCGGGCCAGCTCGGCCGTGAGGACCTCCACCACGTTCGTCTTCACGACGATCTGGGTCTCGAAGTCGGTGCCGGCGTCGAGGTCGAGGTACTCGTGCGTGGGCCGCGCGAAGCAGTAGGTGCAGGCGTGCAGGCAGCCGCGCATCGGGTTGACGGTCCAGCGGAAGGGCACCCGTGAACCGTCCGGCACGCGGTTCAGCGCACTCTTCGCCGCGACCTCGTGGAAGGTCACGCCGGCGAACTCCGGCGTGCGCACGCTGCGGACGAGCCCCGCCAGGGCCAGACCCGGTAGCGCCGCCTCGTCCACGGCCGCGACGACCTGACCGTCCCACCTCAACGCTGCGACCTCATCGTCCGAGTCGAACATGCGTTCGACTCGACGTCAACCCTTGCTCGGCGGCGTCAGGCTTCTTGGACGCCCGGGACGACCCTGGGCCACCAGTCGTCGGCCGACGGCACCCAGGTCGTGGCGTCAGCAGGTTCCTGGTCACCGCTGCGGATGTCCTTGACCTGGTCGCCGTCGGGCGAGCCGTCGGCGGCCGGGAACCAGACGAAAGGGATGCCGCGACGGTCGGCGTGCCGGATCTGCTTGCCGAACTTCGCCGCCGCCGGGGCCACCTCGACAGGGATGCCACGGGAGCGCAGCAGTCCGGCGGCGCGCTCGCTGACGGGTCGCGTCTCCTCGGAGGTGACCGCGACGAGCACGGCCGACGGGACGCCCCGGGTGGCACGCACCAGTCCTGCGGACAGCAGCCGCGAGACGAGGCGCGACACCCCGACGGACAGGCCGACCCCGGGGTAGGTGGTCGTCCCGTCAGAGGCCAGTGCGTCGTAGCGGCCACCGGAGCAGATCGAGCCGAGGTGCTCATGGCCGACCAGCACCGTCTCGTAGACCGAGCCGGTGTAGTAGTCCAGCCCCCGGGCGATCTTGAGGTCAGCGACGAGAACCCCGGGTGCACGCCGGGCGGCGGCGTCCATGAGGGCACCGAGCTCGGCCAGGCCCTGGTCAAGAAGCTCGTTCGAGGCGCCGTGCGTGGTGGCGAGCGCCCGGACACGGTCGACGACCGAGGCGTCCGAGCCGCTGATGGCGGCGAGGTCGAGCACCGCCTGGGCCTGGTCGTCGGTGGCCCCGGCCTCCTCGACCAGCAACGAGGCGCAGGCCGCAGCGCCGACCTTCTCCAGCTTGTCCACGGAGCGCAGCACGGCCTCGACGTCGGCGAGGCCGACCCCGCGGGCGAAGCCCTCCATCACCCGCCGGTTGTTCACCAGGATCTGGACCGCCGGCACCCCGATGGGCGCGAGGGCGGCGAAGGCCTCGGCGATCACGAGCGGCAGCTCGACCTCGTAGTGGTACGGCAGGTCGCCCTGGCCCACCACGTCGATGTCGGCCTGGACGAACTCGCGGAAGCGACCGTCCTGGGGCCGCTCACCACGCCAGACCTTCTGGATCTGGTAGCGACGGAACGGGAAGGCCAGGTGCCCGGCGTTCTCCAGCACGTAGCGGGCGAACGGGACGGTGAGGTCGAAGTGCAGCCCGAGCTGTCCGGACCGCGGCTCCTGGGTGGCCTCCGCGGGCTCCTCCTGGAGCCGACGCAGGACGTACACCTCCTTGGAGGTCTCGCCCTTGCGGAGCAGCTGCTCGAGCGGCTCCACGGCACGGGTCTCGATCCCGGCGAACCCGTGCAGCTCGAAGGTGCGGCGCAGGACGTCGAGCACGTGCTGCTCGACCACCCTGCCGGACGGGAGCCACTCGGGGAATCCGGACAGCGGAGCGGGGCGGGCCATGGTCGCAGATCCTAGAGGTCACGCCCTGGGCCAGTGGCTCAGGGCACCGGCGGGCCCCGGGGCTCAGCGCAGGAAGGGGTTGCGCAGGAGCTCGGTCGACATCAGGCTCGCCGGTCCGTGACCCGGTCGCAGGCGCGTCGAGCCCGGGAGCGAGCGCAGCCGGCGCAGGGTCAGCGCCATGGCGGCGTCGCCGCCGCCCGGGAGGTCAGTACGGCCGATCGACCCGGCGAACAGGACGTCACCGGTCAGGGCGGTCTCCGCCCCGTCGATGTCGGCGAGGTAGACGGTGGATCCCTGGGTGTGGCCCGGTGAGTGCAGCACCCGCAGCACCAGGGGGCCTGCGTCCGCCTCGGCGCCGACGGTGATCTCCGCGTGCTCCCTGGCGGGTGCTGCGAAGCCGACCACCCGCGCCGGGAGGCGATGAACCATGCCTGCCGACGCTGCCATGGCCGCCAGCTGCGGGCCGAGCGGCCCGAGCGAGCCGAAGGGGTCGCTGATGCGGTACACGTCGGCCTCGTGGAGGTGCAGGGCGACCCCGTAGGTGTCGCAGAGCCCGGCGGCGTCCCAGGTGTGGTCGACGTGGCCGTGCGTCGCCAGGACGCCGACAGGTCGCAGGCCATGGGCGTCGACGACGTCAGCCACGCCTGCCAGGACGCCGGCCCCGGGGTCGATCACCACGCACCGGCCGTCGTCGTCGGCCAGCACGTAGCAGTTGGCGGCCAGCAACGGGGCCACGACCGTCCAGATCTGCACGTCAGCAGCCTAGCGACGGTCGTCGGGACCCTCGGCGCGCGCTGTGACGACAGTCAGGGACGATGGTGGCAGACCGCGGGGTCTGCCTTGCCTAGACTGTGCGGGGCCCGCGGCACAGCAGCGGGAGCAGCCCGCAGGCGCAGCGCGCCGGTGGCCCGACGCGGCGAGACAGGGAGTGCAGGTGTCCTCGAGCAAGCGTGAGCGCGAGTACGCGCGCAAGCGCCATGAGAAGTGGCTGGCTCGGCAGGCGGCGCTCCGCGTCCGGCGCCGTCGCCGCCAGGTCCTCATCGGTGCTGTCGTCGGCGCCCTGGTGCTCATCGGCGCCATCGCGCTGGTGATCAACCTCACGCGCGACAGCACACCCGCGGCGGCGGCCCCCAGCTCGCCGGCCGCGACGCCGAGCTCGTCCGCCGCCGCCGTGCCCGACCCGTCCCTGGCCGAGGGCCGGACGTGGACCTCGACGCTGACCACGACGGCGGGAGACATCGCCCTCGAGCTGGACGGCAAGGCCGCCCCCCAGGCCGTGGCCTCCTTCGTCACGCTGGCGCAGAAGGGGTTCTTCGACGGGACCACCTGCCACCGGCTGACGGTCGAGGGCATCTTCGTCCTGCAGTGCGGTGACCCGACGGGCACCGGCACCGGCGGCCCGGGCTACAGCTTCGGACCGATCGAGAACGCCCCTGCGGACGGCATCTACCCGGCCGGCACCGTGGCGATGGCGCGGACCGCGGACGACGCGGCGAGCCAGGGAAGCCAGTTCTTCCTCGTCTACAAGGACTCGCCGATCCCCTCTGACTCCGCCGGTGGCTACACCGTGTTCGGACACATCACCGGCGGGATGGACGTGCTTCAGGCCGTCGCTGACGCCGGCATCGCCAAGGGAACCGACAGCACGCCGGCGACCGAGGTCACCATCAAGGGAGTTGAGACCCAGTGAGCGACGCACCCAGGGACGACGAGCAGACGCCCGACCACGCCTCCGTGCAGGACCAGGCGGCGGACGTCCTCGGCCTGGCTCCGACCGCCGGCGACGCCGACGCGCAGAGCGCGGACGCGGT
>DASXVR010000322.1:0-10993 GCA_036504175.1 Actinotalea sp.
AGCGCCCAGGGGGCCGAGGCGATGGCCTGGCGAAGGTCGTCGAGCGAGACCCAGGCGTGGTCCATGACCTCGTCGGGGTGCGGCCGCGGGGTCTCGTCGGTCCTGGCGCTGAAGATGGGGCAGATCTCGTTCTCGACGATGCCCGACGCGTCGACGGCGCGGTAGCGGAAGTCGGGCACGACGAGCTCGACGTCGACGAGGTCGATCCCCAGCTCGTGGCGGCCTCGGCGGCGGACCGCGTCCTGCATCTCCTCGGCCGGTGCCGGGTGCCCGCAGAAGCTGTTGGTCCACACGCCGGGCCACGTCCGCTTGGTCAGCGCGCGGCGGGTGACCAGCACGCGGCCGGCACCGTCGAGCACATGGCAGCTGAACGCCAGGTGCAGCGGGGTCTGGGTGGTGTGGACCGTCGCCTTGTCCGCAGTCCCCACGTGCGTGCCGCGATCGTCGAGGAGGATGACGGTCTCGCGCTCGCTCACAGGTGGTGCCTTCCGGTGGGTGGCGGATGCTCAGCATGCTGAGCATAGGCGACCTCGGGACGTTCGTCCTAGGCTGCGTTCGACCGTCACGGGAACTGGTGCGGGTGAGGACTCCCCCAGGATGAGCGCCGTCAGCCCTCCCGTCGACACGAAGGAGGGCCCGATGACGATCCGGCTCTCTGTGGTGATCCCCGTCAAGGACGATGCCGAGGCCCTCGAGCGCTGCCTGGACGCCCTCGGCCGGCAGACCGTCCGGCCGTGGGAGGTGGTCGTCGTGGACAACGGCTCGCGCGACGGCAGCGCACGCGTCGCCCTGCGCCACGGCGCCCGCGTGGTCCCCGAGCCGGCGCCCGGGATCCCCGCCGCGGCGGCCACCGGCTACGACGCGGCGACAGGCGACGTCATCGTCCGGTGCGACGCGGACACCGTGCCTCCGCGGTGGTGGCTCGAGCAGGTGGCGGAGGCGTTCGAGGCCGATCCCGCGCTCGACGCGCTCACCGGCGCCGGCGACTTCTACGACGTCCGCACCGTGCGCGCCCGGCTGCTGCACCGCCTGTACCTGGCGACGTACTACGTGACGATGCATGCGGCCATGGCCCATGCGCCGCTGTGGGGATCGAACATGGCGTTGCGAGCCGACCGCTGGCGAGCCGTCTCGGCGGCCGTCCACCGAGCCGACCCAGAGCTGCACGACGACGTCGACCTGGCGATGGTGCTCGGACCGCGGCTGCGCGTCCGCTACGACGCCTCCCTGCGCGTCGGGGTCTCGGCGCGGTCGCTGCGCGGCGGGGCCGATGGACGTCGGCGGATGCGCCGCGCGGTGCGCACCCTGTCCGTGAACTGGGCCACGGCTCCCCCATGGGAGCGGTGGGCGCTGCGACTGCGCGGCTGACGCGGCGCCGCTCCGGGCCCGGTCAGCGGGGTGACCGGGCCTTCCACTGGTTACCGTCAGCAGATGGACGCAACGACGCCTTCGCATGGGTCCGACGGCTTCCCCGGCGGTGAGGCCGAGTGGACGCGCCGCGGTCCGCGGTTCACCGACCGCATCACCACCGAGAGCACGTCACCGGCCGGCGGCGGACCTGACGACCAGGGTCGCTGGCCTGTCGAGCCCGACCGCTACCGCCTCGTCGCGAGCCTGGCCTGCCCCTGGGCGCACCGGTCGATCATCGTGCGGCGCCTGCTCGGCCTCGAGGACGTCATCTCGCTGGCCATCGTCGACCCGGTGCAGGACGAGCGCAGCTGGCGCTTCACCCTCGACGACGAGGGGGTGGACCCGGTGCTCGGGACGCACTTCCTCGCCGAGCACTACCTGGCCAGGGAGCCCGGGTACGACGGCGGGGTCAGCGTGCCCGCGGTCGTGGACGTGCCCAGCGGCAGGCTCGTGACCAACGACTACCCCCGGCTCACCCTCGACCTGTCCACGCAGTGGCGCGCCCACCACCGTCCCGGCGCACCCGACCTGTACCCCGAGGCGTGGCGGGACGAGATCGACAGCGTCGCCGAGGCAGTCTTCCGGGACGTCAACGACGGTGTGTACCGAGCCGGGTTCGCCCGGCGGCAGGAGCGCTACGAGGAGGCCTACGGGCTGCTGTTCTCACGGCTGGACTGGCTCAGCGAGCGGCTGAGCACCCGCCGCTACCTCGTCGGCGACCACATCACCGAGGCGGACGTGCGCCTGTTCACGACGCTGGTCCGGTTCGACGCCGTCTACCACGGTCACTTCAAGTGCAACCGGAACAAGCTCACCGAGGACCGCGTGCTGTGGGCGTACGCGCGCGACCTGTTCCAGACGGAGGGATTCGGGGACACGGTGAGCTTCCCGCACATCAAGCGGCACTACTACGTGGTCCACGACGACATCAACCCGACCGGGATCGTCCCCGCCGGCCCGGACACGGCGGGCTGGTACACGTCGCACGGGCGCGAGCAGCTGGGTGGGACACCCTTCGGGGACGGGACCGCACCCAACCGTTCGACGCAGCTGCACGAGTACCCGTACCTACCCGTCGCCGACCCACCCGAGGGGGATCCGCAGCCCGCCCGCCCGCGCGCGACGTGAGTCGTCAGCGGGCGGCGTGAGTCGTCAGCGCGCGGCGTGAGTCGTCAGCGGGCGGCGTGAGTCGTCAGCGGGCGACGACGGTGATGCGCGACGTCCCGTGCACCGCAGCGAGCCGGGGCGCGGTCAGCCTGACCTTCACGGAGTAGGCGCGCTCCTCCGCGTTGCTCGGTGACATCACGTCCACGGCGAGGGTGCTGCTCTGGCCGGGCTGGAGGACGCGATCGGTCGTGCACCGCCCGTCGGGCTGGGTGGGTCCGCCGCGGACCTGGTCGCACGTCCACTCGTCCGTCGCCGCCCCGTCGACGAGCTGCAGCGGCGCGTCGACGTAGACGCCCGCCTCCAGCTCGCTGAGCGGGACGGACCCGGTGTTGGTCACGACGAGGGACACGGTGCCCGACTCACCTGCCTGCAGCACAGCCGGCAGCCCGAGCACGACCGCCTGGGCGAGGAGCAGCCGGACGGTGGTCCGGGCCGTGGTGGTGTTCCCGTCGGCGTCGGTCGCCGTGACCACGATCGGCTCGGTCTCGGAGCCGTCGGGGTTGCCCAGGACGACCACCGTGAGCGGCGCGGAGAAGGCGGGGCCGTCGACGGACAGGGTCGGCACGGTCAGGCAGGCGGCGCCGTCCATCCCCGGGCAGGCCCGCCACTCGGTCCCAGCACCCGCCCACGTCATCCCGGCCGGCAGGACGGCCCGCAGCGTGATGTCGTGGCCGTCCGTCCCGCCGATGTCGGACAGGTCGATCGGGAGGTCGTAGGCGCCGGGGCGCTCGACCGGACCGATCGTGCCGAGGTCGAGCGAGTACGCCGCCCGGGCCGACCGGACCTCGAACGCCGGGCTCGTCGTCGACACGGTCGGCACGCCGGGTGCGCTGAGGTCGACGGTGACCTGCTGGTCCGGCCTGACGACGTTGCGCAGGTCCGACGACGCCCGCAGGGTCAGCTCGAGGGGCGCGGAGCCGCCGAACCGGGCCAGCGTGGGCAGCGAGCAGGCGACGTCGCCCTCGCCGGACGCGCACACCCAGGGAGCCGCTGCCGTCGCGCGGACGTCGGCGGGCAGGTGGACGACCGCCGTCGCGGGGGTGCTGGTGCCGCCCGTGTTGGCCACCGGGACGCTCAGCCGCAGGGTCGAGCCGGGCACCAGCGTCGACGCGGAGGCCGTGACCGGTCCGGCGACGAGGACGGCCGGCGGCGACGAGACGGTCTGCTGCATGACGAATGGCGTGGGGGCCGGCGTGGTCCCGCTCCAGGTGGCGATGGTGACCGACCGGACAGCGGTGCCGTCCAGCGCCGGGTCGTCCATGGCGACAGCGGCGATGAGCGTGCTCGTCTCACCCGGCGGCAGGTCCGGCAGGGAGCAGGTGACCACGGCGCCGGGCGCGGAGCAGCTCCATGCCGTGGAGGGGACGACGACCCTGGCGCGGCCGAAGCCGGTGCCCTCGGGCAGGGCCGGCAGGGCGGTGACGCTGCCCGTGACACCGGCGTCGAACGTGAACGCGGTCTGGACCGAGCCGGCTGCCGTGCCACCGGCGTTCGTCACGGTCTGCTGGACGATCGAGCCGGTGATCGTGGGTGCGGAGGTGACCAGGACGGCCGGCGACGGCGGTGGGGGCGGGGTCTCCGCTGGCGGCGGGGTCGTGTCGGCCGGCGGGGTGTCGGTCGTCGTGGAGGTGTCGGTCGTGGTGCTCGACGAGTCGGTGGTCGTGCCGGTCGCCGGCGCACCCGCGACCGTCGTGTCCGTCGTGGTTCCGGTGGCGTCCGTCGTCGTACCGCTGACGTCCGGGATGTTCGTGGGGTCGGTCGCGTCAGGGCTGGTCGTCGGCTCGACGGCCGCACCGGCGTCCGGGGCTGCCTGGCCCGTGCCGTCCTGCGACGCAGCCCCGATGGGGTCCGTCCCGTCACCGCTGGGGGAGAACGCACCGAGCACCCCGGCGACACCCACGGCAGCAGCGACCACGACGCCTGCGGCGGCGACACCGAGCGCACCCACCGGCAGACCGCCGATGAGGGCGGCCAGTCCCGCGGCACCCGAGGCACCGGCGGCCGTGGTGCTCGTCGACGCGGCGGCAGCGGCGGCAGGCGCAGCGCCGAAGATCGCGGCGACGCCGGCACTCGCCATGGCTGATGAGCCGACGCCCGCACCGACGAGGCTTCCGGCCCCCGCGGCTGCCGCACCCGAACCGGCTGTGACCGCGCCGCCGGACACGGTGGCCGCCGACGCCGCGGCGCCGCTGAGCACCCCGGCACCGCTGGTCGCACCCGCACCGCTCGCCACCGTGGCGCCGGACACGGCAGCGCCCGAACCCGCACCCGAGGCCCCGACTCCTGCGCCGACACCCGAGCCGGCGGCAGCCCCGGTACCGGCAGCGGCACCACCTGCCGCTGCGCCAGCGCCGACGACGCCCGCGACGCCCCCGAAGCCGATGCCCTTGATCACGCCGAGCGCGACGGCGCCCAGGACGAGCGGGCCGATGACCACGCGCATGCCGTGGTTCACGTCGCCCAGCTCGAGCACGAGGGCACGGCACGCGCCGCACTCCTCGAGGTGGGACTCGACCAGAGCGGTCTCACGCTTGGCCAGGCCGCCGCGCACGTAGGCGCCGAGCTTGGCGTTGACGATGGTGCAGGCCTCGCTCGACGGCGAGGCGAGGTGCTGCTGCAGGTAGGCCTGACGCAGGCCCTCGCGGGCGCGGTACGCGAGCGCCGCGACGCCGTTGGCAGTGAGCCCGAGGATCGGCGCGATCTGCGCCGGCGTCAGCTCCTCGACCTCGGTGTACCAGAGGACCGCCTGCCAGCGTTCGGGCAGCGACTTGTAGGCCTGGGAGACGATGCCGCGCTCGAAGCCGGCGAGCGCGGGCTCCTCCGTCGACTCCATCGGGCCGACGGCGGACTCGAAGGTCTCCAGGTCGTCGGTCGCGATGGCGCGGCGGGACACCTCGACGCGGCTGAGGGCGACGCGACGGACCACGGTGAAGAGGTAGGCACGGAAGGCGACATCCGGTCCGCCGCCCTGCTGGACCGCGGAGAACACACGCGAGAAGGCGTCGGAGACGGCGTCCTCGGCGTCGGCCGGGGAGTTCGAGTACTGGCGGGCGACGGCGCGGGCCGCGGCACCGTGGCGTTCGTAGAGAACACCGAAGGCTGCCGACTCACCGCTGCGCACCGCGGTGATCAGCTCGGCGTCGCTGGAGAGGTCCCAGGCGCTGCTGATCGTCACCAGGCCTCCTCCCCGCCGCCGACCATCACCGGCGGTCGTCCGGACAGACGACTCACCACCTCACAGGGTCTCATGGCAGGTCAAGGCGAGGATGCCGCTCACCGGGTGAGCCAGACCGGGCAAACAGGCCACAATGACACCCCGGAACCGCGTCATGCCCGGCGCCCTGGGCACTCTCACCCTGCATGATGCCGATCGAGCAGCTTCAGGACGCCCTCGCGTCCACCCTGCGCGAGCAGTGGCGGGCTGAGACGGTCGAGTCCGTGTGGCTGCGTCCTGGCGACTGGTACCACCCGGCTGTCGATGCCATCACCGAGGCCCTCAGCTCCGGGACCTCGGCCTGCGCCGCGGCCGGCCGGCTCGGCGACGTGCGCGGAGCAGCAGGCGTCGGCATCGCCGAGACGCTCGACGACCTCGCCGTCCCTTACCGTCTCATCGGCCAGGAGCCCACGCTCGACGTCGTCCGCGCGCTGTGCGAGGGCTGGGCCGGAGCCATCGAGGGCGCACCGGTCCAGGCGAGCTGCATCGACCCCGAGTCCGGGCTGCCGACGCTGGAGTACCTGGCGGTACGGCTGGCCGAGACCTACGGCGCCGCCCGCAAGCACGCGCACCACGCCTTCGTCACCCACTGCCTCGTCCTCGTCGACGTGGCCGCGGAGGACCTGACCCCGTGGCGCCGGATGGCGCGCTCGGCAGCGATGGGCCGTGCCCTGACCTCCGCGCTGACCCCGGGCCACCCCATGGCCGCCCTGGGCGGGGGCGCCTTCGCCATCCTCGTCGCCCGCGACTGGGACCTCGGTGAGGCCGTCCGCCGGATGCGCACGCAGGTCAACCAGGAGGCCGCGAACCTCCAGATCACCGAGCTGCTCCGCCAGCCCCCGCGCATCTGGATCGAGCCGCTGCCCGAGTCCCACGACCGCGCCGTCGACCTGCTCAACCACCTGCGTCGCTGACGCACCCCGACCACCAGCATCCCCCCGCGAGAACGCGGCCGGCCCCCGGGTCGGCCGCGTTCCTCGTCCCCCGCCCGTGCGGGATGCTTGCCCGGTGCTGATCCGCCTCCTCGGCCCGACGACGATCGACGGCACCGTCGTGCCCGGGGCCAGGCTCGCGACGCTCGCCGAGACGCTGGTGCTCGCGGGTGGGAGGGCCGTCCCGGTCGGCGACCTGGTCGACGCGGTCTGGGACGGTGACGCACCCGCCGACGCCGCCGGCGCGCTTCAGGCGCTCGTCTCGCGGCTGCGGCGCACCGGGCTCGTCATCACGTCCGGGCCGGGCGGGTACCGCGTGGACCTCACGGGCGTCGACGTGGACGTGCTCGAGGCGCGCCGGCTGCTGACCGCAGCCCGGGTCTGCCTGGGTGACGGCGCCGAGAAGGCGGCTGACCTGGCTGCGCAGGCGCTGGCCCTGTGGGACGACGCCGACGCCCCGACAGGCTCAGCCGGTCCGGCCGGCGCAGCATCCCTGCACACCGACCTCCTCAGCCTGCTGGTCGAGGCCGAGCTCCGTGCGGGGCGGACGGTGACCCGCCTCGCGGACCTGCGGGCAGCGGTCGACGCCAACCCGACCGACGAGCCCCTCACCGCCCTGCTCCTGCGAGCGCTCGCGTCGGACGGGCGCGAGGCCGAGGCCGTCGAGCGGTACGAGGCCCTCCGGGCGCGGCTGGGCGAGCAGTACGGGACCGACCCGTCGCCGGTGGTCGCCGACGTCCACCTCGCGTTGCTCCGCGGGGAGCTGAGCGCCGCTCCTGCCCGCGTCGTGCGGGACGGAGCGCTGGCCGCGCCGTCACGCGCCCACCGACCCGCCGCCCCCGCACTCGGCTGGCGCCGCGCCGCGACACCGCTCGTCGGGCGCGAGGAGGACATCGACGCGGTCCTGGCCGAGCTGACATCGGGACCGCTCGTGACGCTCGTCGCCGTGGGCGGGGCGGGCAAGACGCGGCTCGCCGTCGAGGTGGCGCAGCGTGCCGCCGAGGCCGGCCGAGCGGTGCGTGCCGTGGAACTGGCAGGTCTGCGCGAGGCCGACGAGGTGCTGCCCACCCTCCTGGCCGCGCTCGGCGCCTCGGAGACGACCACGGACGTGGAGGAGGCACGCTCCCGACGCGTCCTGCCCGTGCACGAGCGCCTGGTGCGGGCCCTGGCCGAGGTGGACGGGCTGCTCGTCCTGGACAACTGCGAGCACCTGCTGGGGGCCGTCGCCGACGTGACCGCCCAGGTGCTGGAGGTCGCCCGGCCGACGCTGCGCATCCTCGCCACCAGCCGGGCGCCGCTCGGCGTCCTGGGTGAGACGGTCCACCCCGTCGGCATGCTGCCCGACGACGACGCCCTCCGGCTGCTCGAGTCCCGTGCGCGCGCCGGGCGCCCGGACCTCGTCTGGGACCCGGAGCCGGCGCTCGAGCTCTGCCACCGGCTCGACAACCTGCCCCTCGCACTCGAGCTCGCTGCCGCGCGCCTGCGGTCGATGCCCCTGGCTGCGGTCCTCGCCGGCGTCGACAAGCGCTTCGGGCTGCTGGACAACGCCCTGCGCGGCCTGCCCGACCGGCATCAGGGACTGTGGTCGATGGTCGACTGGAGCTGGGACCTGCTCGACCCGGCCGCCCAGACGCTGCTCACCGACCTGGCCGTCGTGCCCGGGCCGTTCACCGCCGAGCTGGCCGTCGCCATCGCCGAGCCGGCCGATACCGAGCGGCATCTCGCGACCCTCGTCGACCAGTCGTTGCTCGCGCTCGAGGACCGGCCCCCCGGACGGCCGGCGCGCTACCGCATGCTCGAGACGGTGCGCGAGTACGGCGAGGCGCGGCTCGCCCTGCGCGCCGGACGTGAGCCCGTCATGGCTCGGCTGGCGCACTGGTCCGCGGTCGAGGCACGCCGCCTGCGCGAGGCGTTCATCGGCCACGACCAGCTCGTCGCCCTCCAGGACGCCGCCGTCGAGCACGAGACGTTCACCGCCGCTCTGCGCTGGGCCATCGACGGGGGCCGGGAGCGCGAGGCATACGCGATCGCCGCGACCCTGCTGGTCGAGTGGACGCTCGTCGGCATGCACGTCGAGGGGGTGACGTGGTGCCGGGCCCTGCTCCACGCCGACTCACCGGAGCCCCGGGCCCACTCGTTCGCACGGGTCGCCGTACCGGACCTCGCGGCTCCGGACGCCGACGACGTGCACACCGTCGCGGCCGTGGCCCTGCTGACCGCCGGGATCGTGTCGGACCTGCGCGTGGCCGCCCTGGGGCGTCGGGTCGGGCTGTCAGTTCCTCCTTCGACGTCCGGTCGGGGCCACGCCCTCTTCCGGCTCGCGACGCAGATCGCCTCGCTCGACACCGAGACACACCTCGTGGCCGCCGCCGAGCTCGGCGCGAGCGACGACCCGTACCTCCAGGCGCTCGGGCTGTTCCTGCACGGGGCGGTGCAGGAGAACCAGGGCGACATCGACGAGGCGAGCCAGCGAGCCCGTCGGGCGTACCTGATGTTCGAGTCCTTCGGCGACCACTGGGGGATGGGGATGGCTGCCATGGGGATCGGCCAGTGGGAGTCGGGGCGTGGCGGTGAGGCCGACATCTGGCTCACCCGGGCCATGGAGCACCTCGGGCTGATCGGCGCCGCGCAGGACGTCCGCTCGGTGCTGGTCGTCCGCGAGATGCGACGCGCTCTCCTCGGGTCTGCCGAGGCCGTCGCCGTGCTCGACGAGATCGCGCAGTCACCGTGGTCGTCCGCCGACGACCGGGCGCGCGCCAGCCTGGGGCTCGGTGTGGTTGCGGCGCAGAACGGGGACTGGGCCGAGACGCTGCGCCGCGCGGACGACGGCCTGGCCATCACCTACGCCAACCCGGCACCCTCGCCGCAGTCGCGCATCATGTCCGAGGTCACCGCCGCGGTGCTCCGGATCCGTGCTGGGGCCGACGGTGAGCCTCTTCTCGGCCTGGCCGCCGCCGCCGCGCTGCGCACACCCGACGTGCCCGTGCTGGGCTCGGTCGCGCTGGGTTACGCCGAGCTCGCCGTCTCGCGGGGTGACCTCGAGCACGCGCGGGTGCTGTGGGCCCTGGGGACGCGGCTCGGCGCGAACCTCGCACGCGCGTTCGGCACCGCCGTCGCCGACCAGTTCAATCGCGCGATCGGGTCGCCCGAGGAGCGCGAGGCGCTGCTGGCGGACGCCTTCGCCATGAGCATGACCGAGGCGAAGAACCGGGTCGCCGCGCTGCTCAGCCCGTAGGCCGAACGGCACGACGACCCGGTCCTGGACCGCCTGGTCGGATCACCGCCTGGTGTCGGGGTCAGACCTTGCGGCGGTAGGCGCGCATGGCCAGCGGCATGAAGACCGCCACGAGCCCGACGCACCAGACGAGGGTCCACGTGACGTTGGTCGCCACCGGTCCACCGACGAACAGGCCGCGCATCGCGCCGACGAGGTGGGTCAGCGGGTTCACGTTCACGAAGCCTTGCATCCACGTCGGCAGCGAGCTCGCCGGCACGAAGACGCTGGACGCGAAGGTCAGCGGCATGATCAGCAGGAACATGATCCCCTGCACCGAGCCCGACGTCCGTGCCTTCATCCCGATGAACACCGACATCCACGACAGGCAGAGCGCGAAGAGCACCGCGAGCAGGCACCCCGCGACCATCGCCAACGGCGACGTCGCGATCCGGAAGCCCATCAGGTAGCCGACGCCGAGCGTCGAGAGCGTCACGATGACGTACCGCACGACGTCGCCCAGCACCGCACCGACGAGCGGCGCCGACCGCGGCACCGGCAGGGAGCGGAACCTGTCGAAGATGCCCTTCTCGAGGTCGGTGTTGAGGTTGACGCCGATGGCGATGCCGGCCGTCGCGATCGACTGCCCGAGGATGCCGGGCAGCAGGTACTGGAGGTACTGAGCCGTCGACCCGGAGACCGCGCCGCCGAAGATGTAGACGAAGATCACGAGGAAGATCGCCGGCTGGATCGTGACGTCGATCAGGGCCTCCGGCGTGCGCCAGGTCTTGATCAGGCTGCGCCACGCCAGGGCCAGCGAGTGGCGGATGAGCGGGAACGGCCGGGCGACGTGCGCGGCGGCCTTGGCCGGTCCGGCGGTGCCGATGGGTGAGGTGGTGCGCGTGGTTGCCGGTTCAGGCGACCGGCTCGTGGTGACGGCCATCAGGCCACCTCCTTCGTCTCGTCCTCGACGGCCGTGCGGCCGGTGAGGGTGAAGAACACCTCGTCGAGGCTGGGCAGGTGAAGCGAGAGCTCGGTGACGCCGATGCCGGCGGC
>DASXVR010000323.1:0-1747 GCA_036504175.1 Actinotalea sp.
GCCATGACGACCGGCCCGTCCTTCCACGGCGTGTCCGGGTACTCGGCGGTGACCAGCACGTCGACGCCGCGACGCTGCTCGCCGACGACGGGGTAGGCGGTCCCGAAGCCCGTCGCCAGCGCGAGGAACGGGTCGGCCGACGACGGCAGGGCCAGCAGGGACAGCGGTGCGAGGGTCGCGGTGGTCGCGAGCGAGGACTTCTTCGAGCCGACCGACGGCGGGTCCACCGTCGGGGAGTCGGCCATCGTCGCCTGGTCGGCCGGCGCGCGACCCGGCCGGTACAGACGCTCGATGCGCGGCAGGAGGTCCTGCTGGATCTCCTTGAGCAGGGTCGGGTAGTCGGGCGCGCGCCAGCTCGGGGCGAGCCGTCCCGACCCGGTGACGGGCGCCCAGCCCACGGGTGGACCGCCTCTCTTGAGCCGTTCGAGGGCGGCACTGACCGGGTCGGTCGGCGCGGTGACCAGACCCTGCTGGGACGTGTCGTAGCCGGTGCCCGGCCACGGGTCGTCGACGGGCAGGCCGACCCGCTCCATCTCCTTCCAGCCCGGGTCGTCCAGCACGTCCTGGAGCGGCAGGATGCCGACGGTCGGGTTGGTGCCGTTGACCAGCAGCACGCGGGTGGCACCGGAGCAGCGCACGCGCAGGGTGATCCTGCCCCCGCCGGGGGCGCTGACGGCCGTGGCCCCGACTGCCTCCCGGAGCCCGCCACCCACGTAGGTGGCCACGAGGCCGACGGCTCGGGTCGGGTCGATGACGTCGCACTGGACCGCAATGACGGCCGCGACCACGGGGAGCCGCAGGGACAGACCCTCGGAGCGCTGACGGATGGTGACGTCGACCTCCTTGAGCGCGTCCTTGGGCGCGCGCGTCCACACCGTGAACGGACCGAACGGCACACCGAGCTCGGCCTTGCACTGCCACCGCAGCTGCAGGTCGGCCGTCCGGCTGTCGTCGATGCGCGGCAGGTCGTGGGAGAGCTTGTCCCACCAGGGGGTGGCCGCCGCCGACGCGTACTGCGCCTTGGCGACGGCTGCCCACGGGACACGTGCGCCCGTGGCACGGAACCAGTACGGACGGGCGATCCGGGGGGCCATCAGTCCTCCACCTCCCAGGGTGCTGTGTCGAGCATGAGGTGGACGGCGGCGGACCGTGCCTCGGGCGAGGCGGCCAGCTCGTCGGCGGCGCGGACCAGGTCGAGCCGCAGCTCGGTGCCCCGCGCCCCCGGACCCAGGAGCACGACGGCGCGGGTGCCGCCGGGGCCGCGGACGATCCGCGTCACCGGAGCCTGCGCCGGGCTGCCCGGTGGCGGGGCGGCTGTCGCCGCGGCGAGGAACATCCAGTCCCGCTCACGTGCGGCCCACCACTCGTGCGTCGGGTCGTCGTCGGTCGGTCCGGGCACCTTCGTCGGCATCGGCCGGGACCGCCACATCGCCTCGCTGCCCTCGACCACGACGGCCACCGGCTGCGGGACGGCGTCGGGCGACCAGAGCACGACCACCGACGGGTAGCGCGGGACCTGGGGCACCGCGAGGCCCGCCGCCTGGAACGCCGCGTCGAGCACGGCGCCGACGGGCCGCTCGGGGAGGGTGGCCAGGGCCGCCGGCACCGGGACCAGGCTGTGCCGGACGGTCGTCAGGCGGGTGAGGTCCGCCAGCTGGGTCACCGTGGCGAACCGCGACGTGGTGAAGGGAACGCGGTAGATGCGTCGGCCGGCGGCGTTCTTGGGCGCTCCCTTCGGCACGGCCAG
>DASXVR010000324.1:0-12362 GCA_036504175.1 Actinotalea sp.
CGCGACGCCGTGCAGGCTCTGCAGGAACGCCACGGAGAAGTAGTCGGCCACCACGGTCCCGGTGAAGCCCCACCTGTCGCGCAGCACACCGGTCAGCAGGCGGCGGTCCGCGGCGACGGGAACGCCGTCGATCTCGGTGTAGGCGTTCATCACCGACCTCGCGCCGCCGTCGAGCAGCGCCATCTCGAACGGGGGCAGCAGGACGTCGGCGACCTCCCGCGGACCCGCATGGACGGGTGCGAGGTTGCGGCCGGCGCGCGAGCCCGAGTAGCCGACGAAGTGCTTGAGCGTCGCGACGACGCCTGTGCTCTGCAGGCCGCGGACGTACGCCGTCCCGAGGGACCCGACGAGGTACGGGTCCTCGCCGATGCACTCCTCGACCCGCCCCCACCGCGCGTCCCGCACCACGTCGAGCAGCGGTGCGAGCCCCTGGTGCACTCCGAGGCCGCGCATCGTCGTGCCGATCGCCTCGCCCATGCTCGAGACCAGCTCCGGGTCGAAGGACGCTCCCCAGGCCAGCGGTGTGGGGAACGTCGTCGCACGCCACGCCGCGAGCCCGGTGAGGCACTCCTCGTGCGCCAGTGCCGGGATGCCGAGCCGGGTGTTCTCGACGAGCCAGCGCTGGGTCCGGCGCAGCGCCCTCGCCCCGACGGCAGCGTCGACCGGCGTGGTTCCGAACAGCCGGGTCACCTGGCCCAGACCGTGCGCGGCGAACTCCTCGAAGGGAGGGGTCCCTTCGAGCATCGCGTCCTGCATCGGGGCGACGGCGTCACCGGCACCACCGGCGTCGACCCAGATGCCGACGAGCTGCGCGAGCTTCTCCTCCAACGTCATCCGGGCGAGCAGGGAGCGTGCGCGCGGGCCGTGGCCCGCGGCCTCCACGTCCGTCGCAGGCTCCACGCCCACCGCGGGCTCGACGCGCACCTCCACGTCGCCTGTCATCGGGCCGCGCTTCGGCCGGCGTACCAGTCGTCCGGGCCGTTCTCGATGATCCGGATGAACACGTCCTCGGGTCGGACGCCCGCCGCCTCCATCCGCCGTGCGACGGCCTCGAACATCGTCCGCTTCGTCTCGGCCGGGTAGCCGCGCACCATGAGGACCCGCACGAACACGGGCTCCTCGCGCGGTCCTCCCAAGAAGTGCGGGTCGACCAGGAACGCCTCGGCCGGCAGCGCGTGGACGACCTGGAAGCGGTCGTCCACGTCGACGTCCAGCCCCTCGGCGATCCCCGCGTTGACCGCGTCGGCGATGGCCACGCGCAGCTCCGGCGGGACGGTGTCCCGCAGCTCGATGGTCGCCTGTGGCATCAGGCCCACACCTCCTTCTCGACTCGCACGTCGGCACCGGTGCGGGCCGACTCCTCGATGGCAAGGCCGATGGCGTGGTCCTGGCACGCGTCGGCGAGCGAGTAGGGCTCGGCGCCCTCCCCGCGGACGTAGGCACCCTGGTTCTCGAGGATCGTCGCGACGGCGATGTCGTCCTCGGAGAGCCTCGTGCCGACGAAGGGGTTGCGGTAGACGACGCGGCCGTCGAACGCGACGTGCACGACCTCGTTGCCCTCCAGGTTCATGTCGACCCCGGTGCGCCGGTACTCCAGGTGCGAGGTCACGGCGCTACCGTGGTCGACCAGCCGCGTGACCGCGTCGTCGACGAGCTCGCCCTGCGAGCCACGGATCACCAGCCGGCGGCTGCGCAGCGGGTTCCACCACTGGTTGTCGACGAAGTCGTACAGGCCGGTCAGGCCACCGAAGTCGATCGTCGCGATGGTGGTCGTCCGCGGCTCCTCGACCGCTGCCGGGTCCCAGCCCGCGAACGACAGCGGGTCCACGAGGGGGGCACGGAACTGCCGCGCGTTGACGACCGCCGAGGCCATCCCCACGTCGAGGAACGACCGGATCAGGGAGACCGCGTGGTACAGGTGCGTCGAGGCGATCTCGACCGAGGTCGGCGTCCCGATGACGCCCCGCCCGAGGACCGCGAGCCGGGCGGCGTGGCCCGGCATGAGCGTGTACTGCTCGGCGACGCTCACCAGGCCCGACCCGCTGACGTCCTCCCACAGGGCGCGGAGTCCGTCGAGGTCCGGTGCCGGGGGCGTCTCGGCCAGCGCTGGGATGCCGGCGGCCACGAGCTCACGCACCACCACGGGCATCGACGGCCACGACACGGCCGCGACGACGAACTCGGGCCGCTGCGCGCCCGCCAGCTCGGCGATCGAGCGGTGCGTGGGGACCGCCCACCGCGCCGTCACCTCGTCGCCCTGCGCGGCCGTGCGCGTGACGACCCCTGCCACCCGGAGGCGCTCAGGCGCCGCATGGGCCATCCGGAGAAGGAAGTGGGAGCGCCAACCGCTCCCGATGATGCCGAACGTGACTGGTCTGCTCATCGCAGCCGTGTCTCCCATCGTTGTCGATCCTGACAGCGCGGGCTGGACCCGTCGGCCGTCAGGGCTGTCAGACCTGGCTCATGCCCCCGTCCACCACGAGCTCGGCGCCCGCGACGAAGCTGCTCTGCGCGGACGCCAGGAACAGGGCGGCCGCCGCGACCTCGCTCGTCCGGCCGATGCGCCCGACGGGGATCGCCTGCTCGATCGAGCGGCGGACCTCCTCGCCGCCGCCGATGAAGGCGTCGAAACCCACGCTCTGCGTGGGTCCCGGGCTCACCGCGTTCACCCGGATGCGGCGCTCACGCAGGTCGTTGGTGAAGGTGCGCGCGAGCGAGCGGACAGCGGCCTTGCTGGCGTTGTACACGGCGTGCCCGGGGCTGCCGTTGCTCCCCGAGATCGAGGAGACGAGCACCACGCGTGCGCCGTCTGCCAGCAGCGGCAGCAGGCGCTGCACGGTGAAGTAGGTGCCACGGAAGTTGAGGTCGGCCACCTGGTCGAAGTGCTCGACGGTCATCTCGGTCAGGGGCGCCTCGGACCCACCGCCTGCGTTCGCCACGAGCACGTCGACCGGACGGCCGGATGCCCGGACCGCCTCGGCGAGCCGGTCGATGTCGGTGATCGCCGCGGCGTCGCCGCGCATCCCGGTGGCTCGCGGCCCGAGCGCGGCCAGCGCGGCGTCGAGCGTCGCCTGGGTGCGTCCGGTGATGAGGACGTCGGCGCCCTCGGCCACGAAGCGTTCGGCGACAGCGAGCCCGATGCCGGCGCTACCCCCTGTCACGACGGCGAACCGCCCGTCCAGCTGTCCGGTCATCGACGCACTCCTCGGGGTGTGGTGGGGCCGGACCCTCGTCCGGCGGACAAGGAACGGCTCACTTGAGGGCACCTGCGGACAGACCACGCTCGAACAGCCGCTGCAGCGAGAGGTAGGCGAGGATCTCCGGGATCGCGACGATCACCGCGGACGCGAGCACCTTCGTTTGGTCGTTCGCGAACTGGCTCACGAAGTACTGAGGCAGGAGCGTCACGACCTGCTTGCCCGGGTCCTGCAGGAGCACGAGCGGCAGCAGGTAGTCGTTCCACGCGTTGATGAGCGTCAGGACGACGATGGCCGCGGCGATGGGGCGGGTGAGCGGAAGCATGATGTGCCAGAAGGTCCGCCAGACGTTCGCGCCGTCGACCCGGGCCGCCTCCATGAGCTCGTTGGGGATGCCGTCGAAGAAGTTGCGCGTCAGCAGCACCGTGAAGGGCACCTGGAGCGCCGCGAGCGGCAGCACCACGGCGATGAGCTGGTTGTAGATCCCCAGGGTCGTGGCCGTGGCGAACACAGGGGTCAGCAGGACGACCTCGGGCAGCGTCAGCGCCGCGAGGATCATCCAGAAGATGACCTCCTTGCCCGCGATGCGGAGCTTGGAGAAGCCGAAGGACGCGAGCATCGTGCAGACGTAGACGATGAGGATCGTGCCCGCCGCCACCAGCGCGCTGTTGCGGAAGTACGTCCCGACGACGCCCGTGGCGAAGACGGCGCGGTAGTTGCCCACCCCCTGGCCCGCCAGGGAGCCCTGCACCATGGCGACCAGTGGCAGCACGTACGGGATGGCGATGAGGGTCGCGACCAGCTGGAGGACGACCTTGCCACTGATGCGTCGGGCCTCAAACATCGGAACGCCCTCCCTTCCGGCTGCGCAGTGCTGTGGCGATCGCCCCGGCGAGTGCCAGGACGAGGAGGGTCACCGACAGGGCAGCGCCGTAGCCGACGTGCGTCTGCGGGATGCTGACCCGGTAGATGAGGGTGCCCAGGAACTCGGTGGCGTAGTTCGGGCCGCCGATGGTGACGAGGTAGGGCACGTCGAAGGTCTTGAGGGCGCCGATCACGCCGAGCATGGCCATCGCCGCCGTCGTGCCGCGGCACATCGGCCAGACGATCGACCAGAGCGACCGGACGTTGCCCGCGCCGTCGATGCGGGCCGCCTCGAGGATCTCTGGCTCGATCTGGCTCATCGCGGCGTAGTAGAGGATGAAGGTGATGCCGGTCCACTGCCAGACGGTGATCGCCATGATCACCGGCAGGGCCGTCGAGCTCTGAGCCAGCCACGGCTGGGCGAGCGAGTCGAGGCCGACGTGCCGCAGCATCCAGTTGAGCTGGCCGTCGACGCCGAAGAACTGACGGAAGACCGGCGCCATCGTCGCCGGAGCCAGCACGACGGGCATGAAGACGACGACCTTGTACAGGGCCCGCAGGCGCACCGTGGAGTGCATCAGCGCGGCGAACACGAACCCGATCACCGTCTGCACCGCGAAGGTCACCACGAAGAAGACCACCGTGTGCCGCACCGCGAGCCAGAAGACCGGGTCCTTGAGCAGGTGGGCGTAGTTCGCAGCCCCGACGTGCTCAGGCGTCGGGCTGACGCCGTCCCAGTCGAGGGTGGAGATGTAGCCCGTGTAGCCGATCCCGTAGTAGACGAGCCCGACCACCAGCACGACCGCCGGGAGGATCCATGGCCAACCGGTGGCCTGCATCCGGTTGCGTCGCCCCCGGGCGGGACGGCCGGCCGCAAGGGCCGGCCGCCGCCGCACAGGGCGGACCGCAGTGCTCTGACTCATCGTCTCCACCTCGGTGTGGGGCATCGGGATGTGCCTGACGGTCCGCTGGGACTCAGCGGAGCGACTCGGCGGTGGTCTGGAGCGTCGCCGCAGCCTCCTCGGGCGTCGCCGTCCCCTCGGCGATCGAGGTGAGCGCGGACCCGATGGCGGTGTTCATGTCGGCGCTGATCGTCGCGAAGCGCGGTGCGGTGCTCTTCTCCGCGTTCGTGATCATGTCCTCCAGGAGGCTCTTCTGCGCCTCGGGGTTGACCAGGTCGATGCTGTCCCAGGCCGGCTGGACGCCCTTGAGCGCAGGGATGTCGTTGAGCGAGTCGGCGACCGCCTGCTGCCCTGCCTTCGACGTCCCGAGCCACAGCGCGAAGGTCGTCGCCGCGTTCTTGGCGTCGGACCGGGCGCTGACCGCCAGGCCGTAGTCGGCGTCGCCGTACATCGCCCCGACGTTGCCGGTGCCGGCCATGTCCGGGAACGCGATGGGCGCCATCGTGAAGGGCTTCGGGTCTGCCACGCCGGCCGCCGAGATCGCCGACGTCATGGCGTCGGGGCGGGTGTACTGCGTGTACCAGGTGCCCATCATGACCATCGCGGCCTTCTGGGACATGAAGAGGTTGTTGGCGTCCGGGTACTGCTGCACGCCGAGGGCACCCTCCTGCATGATCTTGTCGTCGAAGAGCTGCTTCCACAGGGTGAAGGCCTTCACGAGCTTGGCGTCGGTGTACTTGGCCTTGCCCTGCGAGGCGTCCACGTACAGGCCCGGCTCGACGTTCTCGGCGATGGCCTCGAACGTGTCCATGTCGAACGCGGGCTGACCGGCGCCCTGCACGAAGCAGGTCGTGCCGCTCGCCTCGATCGCCGCGCAGTCCGTCTTCCACTCGTCGAACGTCGTCGGCGGCTCGAGGCCGAGCTTGTCGAAGATGTCCTTGTTGATCCAGACGGTGCCGGAGTACACCGAGCCGGCGGACAGCCCGACGAGCTTGTCCTTGACGCTCAGGCCCGTGATGCCCGAGGGTGCGAGCTTGTCCTTCCAGTCGGCACCGAGGGACTTCTCGACGGCGGGGGCCAGGTCGATCGCGCCGGACCCGTAGACGTCCACGCCACCGTTGGCCGACCCGGCGGAGACGTTGTAGACGTCCGGCCCGTCGGAGGAGGCGATCGCCGGCCGCAGCGCGGCGTTGTACCCGTCGATGGTGAGCTGCTTGAAGGTCACCTTGATGTCCGGGTACTCCTTGTTGAACGCCGCGATGTAGCCCTGAGCGACCCCGATGTCGGGCGTCCAGCCCCACCAGGTGATGTCGCCCGACGTGGCCGAGTCGTTGCTCGCCGCGCTCCCACCGCCACTGCTGCATGCGGCTAGGGCTGTCGCCACGAGGGCTGACAGCGCCACGGCGGCGACGCGGCGGCGCCTCGTCATCGATGACCTGGACATCTCTTCCTCCACAACGTCGTGTGCGCGCCTGCCCGTGCAGGTCACGCGGATGTTCGGCGATGAGCGGCCGCCCGGGGGCGGGTCGAGCGGGGCCTCTGCGCTGTCATCTCCTCCTTGAGACGCATCGGGCCCGAACAGGGGCGACCCCGAGGGGCCGGCACCCGGAGGCTCGCCTCCCCGCGAGACCTCGACCTGCGAAACTTTCGTTTAGGTTGCGCTGGCAAGGCCGAGTAAAGACTGACGGTGCGCATGCTGTCAAGGGGTGGCCTGAGCGAGTTGTCACCTCGTTGCACGCTCGCCGGCTCGTCCGGGTGCATCGCAGATGGCCTCGCCTCGTATCGCAGGGCGCCTTGCTGCCGACGAAAGTTTCCTATAGGTTCGCGCACAGATGCGATCAACGGCCCCGCCACCTCGCGTGGGACCTCGCAGAGGAAGGGACGGATGACGTGGCCTCCAGCGCCGCACCGCGCACCGACGGACGCACGAGCGCGCCGCGCGTCACGATCGCCCAGATCGCCGCCACGGCAGGCGTCTCGACGCCGACGGTCTCCAAGGTGCTCAACGGACGCAAGGGCGTCTCTCCCGCCACCCGTGCCCTGATCCGCGAGCTGCTCCAGGAGCACGGGTACGAGCCGCGGACGTCGCAGCAGCGGCAGAGCTCCGGCCTCGTCGAGTTCGTGATCCGCGACCTGGAGTCCCTCTGGGCCACCGCTCTCCTGCAGGGCGCCGAGCGTGAGGCCGCCCGCACCGGGACCTCGCTCGTCGTGACGGTGACCCACGGCCGACCCGTCGGCGACAGGCACTGGATCGAGCACCTGGCGGCCCGGCGCTCGGACGGCGTCGTGCTCGTGGTCTCGGACCTGGAGCCGGGCGCCAAGGAGCAGCTCGCGCGCCTGCGGCTGCCACTCGTCCTGGTCGACCCCGTCGGTGGCGCCAACCCTTCCCTGCCGACCGTCGCCGCGACCAACTGGGCGGGCGGACTGAGCGCCACCGAGCACCTCATCGGCCTGGGCCACCGGCGCATCGGCATCATCACCGGTCCGATGGAGCTCGTCTGCTCCCAGGACCGGCTCGACGGCTACCGAGCGGCGCTGACCCGCGCGGGCCTGTCGACCGACGACGACCTCGTCCGGCACGGCGAGTTCGAGGAGGCGGGCGCGTACAGCAACGCCGCGGCCCATGCCGAGTCGCTGCTGGACATGGCCGAGCCGCCGACGGCGATCTTCGCCGGCTCCGACCAGCAGGCCTACGGCGTGTACCAGGTCGCCCGGGCGCGTGGCCTGTCGATCCCCGAGGACCTGTCCGTGGTCGGCTTCGACGACGTCCCCCTGTGCCAGTGGGTCTCACCGCCGTTGACGACCGTCCGGCAGCCGCTCGCCGAGATGGCACGCGAGGCCACGCGCATGGTCCTCGAGCTCAGCACCGCCGTCGATCAGCCTGCCGTCCGCCGCGAGCTCGCGACCCAGCTCGTGGTCCGTGAGTCGACGGCCCCGCCGCGCAGGTCTCGCGGGACCGACACCACTGCAGCCCGGGCAGCGTCCACCGACGGGTGACGTCCTCCGTCCGACCGTCTGCCCTCCGACCCGCATGCCCCCTGGTCGCGAGCAGCCCCGCGGTGCTCGAATGTGCTCCTAGGACGTCCCCCCGCGTCATCCCCCGGAGCCGACGTGACGTATCAGGAGCCCGCGCGGGGACAGCCCGTCCCCCACCGCACACCCGCCCGGGGCGTGCGCGTGGTGCTCGGCGCCTTCTGCGCGCTGACCGCGGCCGGCTTCACGGCGCTCTTCGCGCTCTCCGGCCAGACGGACGAGACCTTCGCCTGGACGATCCAGCCGCCGGCGACGGCGGCGTTCCTCGGCGCGGGGTACGGGGCCGGCTTCGTGCTCAGCGTGCTGGCGCTGCGGTCGGCCGACTGGGCGCAGGTCCGGGTCCCCTACCTCACCGTCCTGACGTTCACCTGGCTCACGACGATCGCCACCGCCCTGCACGCCGACCGGCTGCACATGGTCACCCCGGGCAACGGACCCCTCGCCGCCCCGGCGGCCTGGTTCTGGGTCGCGGTGTACGTGGTCGTGCCGGTCGCGATGCTGGTCACCGTGCTGCGACCCACCGACGGCAGGGCGCCCGCCGGTGACGTCTCGGCCTCGGCGACGGCCGTGCCCTTCCCGCGGTGGCTGGCCGCGATGCTCGGCGTCATCGGCGTGCTCCTGCTCGGCGTCGGTACGGCCCTCTACCTCGCGCCCTCGACCGCCGGGGCCCTCTGGCCATGGGCGCTCACCCCGTTCACCTCGCGGGCCGTCGCGGCGTGGCTGATCGCCTTCGGCGTGGCGGTCGCACTGTGCCTGCGCGACGGCGACCTGGCCCGGCTGCGGGTCGCCACCGCCGCTGCCTCGGTCTTCGCAGCGCTCCAGCTCGTGACAGTGGTGCGCTTCGCCGACGAGGTGGACGGGTCGGCGAGCATGGCGGTCTACGTCCTGACGATGGTCTGCCTGGGCATCGCAGGCCTCACCGGCTGGGCGCTGGGCCGCCCGACGGCCGCGCGCCGCTGAGCAGCCACCGGGCCAGCCCCTCACCTCCGCGGCGGGCAGCCCGGTCGTGGCTCCAGCGGAACGCCGGCCGGGCGAGCGGGGCGACGAGCCGCATCCACGGACGCGTCGTCGCGACCTCCCAGCGCTGGTCGACGCGGACGCCACCAGCCTCCTCCGAGAGCTCCCACCGTCCCGTCCCGGCGAGCTGGCCGACCACCTCGACGACCACCAGCCGTGGCGGTTCGAGGGTGGTCGTCCTGGTGCACACCGCCAAGCGGTATCCGAGCGGGGCGTGCAGGAGGTACTCGATCCGGCGGTCGAGACCGCCGTCGTGCCCGGCGTCGAGCACTCGGACCGCGCGCACGGCCGGCCACCACGACGGCCAGTCCTCGACCCGGAGCACGGCCTCCCAGACCTGCGCGCGCGTGCCGGGGAGGTGCCACGCGGACTCGAAGAGGTAGGGCCGCACCCGCCCATCGTGCTCCTTTGCCCCGGCGATGGGCAGGTCAGATCCTTGACGATCCGCGGGCGCGCGCGTAGGACGGTCTCATGTCCGTCCAGGACGTCGCCGGGCCTCCCGAAGAGGACCACGACTGGCCGGCACAGGCGCCTCCGGCGATCATCGTGATCTCCGCCGACGACCCGGTCCGCCGGTCGGTGACCGCTGTGCTCGAGAGCCGCTACGGCCGCGACTACGCCGTCTCCGACGCGACCCCCGGCCACGCCCAGGAGCACCTCTCCCAGGTCGCGGCGGACCGTCGCGTCGCCCTGCTGCTCGTCGGCTACGGAGGCGCCGACCCCGGCGGCCTCGACCTGCTCATGTCGTTGTGCCCGCTCGGGCCCGGCGCGCAGCGGGTGGTGCTCGTGCGCTGGGGCGACTTCGAGACCGCCGGCCGGATCTTCGAGGAGATCACCGTCGGGCGCATCGACAGGTGGGTGCTGCGGCCCGAGTCGGACCCCGACGAGGACTTCCACCGCTCGATCACCGAGGCGCTCGAGGAGTGGTGGGCCAAGGAGGGCGGCGGCTTCGAGGCCGTCCACGTGATCGGCGAGGTGTGGTCGCGGCGCTCGCAGGAGCTCCGGGACACCTTCGCGCGCAACCGGATCCCCACCGGGTTCCACGACGTGCGATCTCCCGAGGGGCGCAGGGCCCTCGCGGCGACCGGTCTGACCGACCCCGCCCTGCCCGTCGTCGTGCTGCGCTTCCGGCCTGACCGGCTCGCGCTCGCGAACCCGACCGACCTCGAGATCGCCGAGGTCTTCGGCCTGATGCAGCCCCTGCCCCCCGACGCCGAGTTCGACGTCGCCATCGTCGGCGCCGGGCCGGCAGGTCTGGGTGCCGCCGTCTACGCGGCCTCGGAGGGCCTGCGGACGCTGGTGGTCGAGCAGCAGGCGATCGGCGGCCAGGCCGGCACGAGCTCGCTGATCCGCAACTACCTCGGCTTCCCCAACGGCATCAGCGGCGGTCGCCTCGCCGAGAACGCGTACCGGCAGGCGTGGACGTTCGGTGCGACCTTCCACTTCATGCGCGCGGTCACCGGCCTGCGCGTCGACGGTCCGTGGCGGGTGCTGGCCCTCTCGGACGGCACTTCGGTGCGAGCACGGTCGGTGATCGTCGCGACCGGCGCGAGCTACCGGCGGCTCGGGGTGCCGTCCCTCGAGGCGCTCCAGGGGCGCGGCGTCTTCTACGGGGCGGCGGTGACCGAGGCACCGGCGATGCGCGGCCGCCACGTCTATGTGGCGGGCGGCGCCAACTCCGCCGGTCAGGCAGCCGTCCACCTGGCCCGCTACGCCAGGGCCGTGACGATCGTCGTGCGGCGGTCGACGCTCGCGGAGACGATGTCGGACTACCTCATCAAGCAGGTGGAGTCCGACCCCGTGATCGACGTCCGCTACCGCACCGGGATCATCGGGGGGACGGGGACCGAGTTCCTCGAGCGCATCGTGCTGCGCGACCTCGACACCGGAGCGGACGACCCGGTCGAGGGGGTCCTCTTCGTCCTCATCGGCTCGGAGCCGAAGACCGAGTGGCTCGCAGGGGCCGTCGCCCGCGACCGATGGGGCTCGGTGATCACCGGCGAGGAGCTACTCACCCAGACCGACGACCCGCACTGGCCCCTGGACCGGCGCCCGCTCATGCTCGAGACGAGCGTCCCCGGCGTCCTCGCCGTCGGTGACGTGCGCCGCTCGTCGGTCAAGCGCGTCGCCTCCGCCGTCGGCGAGGGAGCCCTCGCCGTGCACCTCGTGCACCAGTACCTCGCGACGGCCCCCGCACCGGCCGACGCACCGCAGAGCCCCGGAGCCGTACCCAGCCCGAGCGCCAGGTGAGGACCATGCCGCAGGACGTCGACGTCGTCATCGTCGGAGCCGGACAAGCCGGTCTGGCCACGAGCCACGAGCTCACCGAGGCGGGGGTCGAGCACGTGCTGCTCGAGCAGGACACCGTCGCCTCGGCCTGGCGGCGGCGGTGGGACAGCTTCTGCCTGGTCACCCCGAACGCGACCATCCGGCTGCCGGGCGGCGAGTACGCGGGCGACGACCCCGATGGCTTCCTCCCTCGGGACGGGGTCGTGGACCACCTCGAGGTCTACGCCCGCAGCTTCGGCGCACCGGTGCGCTCCGGTGTGCGCGTCGAGTCCCTGGAGCAGCGGGACGGGACCCTGCGGCTGGGGACGACAGCAGGTCCGATCCGGGCCCGCGCCGTCGTCGCAGCGACAGGCGCCTACCAGCGGGCCCTGCGGCCGGCGTGGGTCGGGTCGCTGCCCGGCCGGCTCACCGTCCTGGAGGCCAGCGGGTACCGGAACCCGGAGTCGCTGGCTCCTGGCGGCGTGCTCGTCGTGGGCAGCGGCCAGACGGGCTGCCAGCTGGCGGAGGAGCTCTTCCGGGCGGGTCGGCGGGTGGTGCTGGCCTGCGGTCGCGCCCCGTGGATCACGCGCCGGATCGGCGGACGCGACACCGTCCGGTGGATGCTCGACATCGGCCTCATGGACATGTCGGTGACCGCACTGCCGAGCCCGGCGGCCCGGCTGGCGGCGAACCCGCAGGCCACCGGCGGAGGCGGAGGGCACGACCTCCACTTCCGGACGCTGGCCGCCCTCGGCGTGGAGCTCGTCGGGCACGTGGTCGACGTGGACGGCGACACCCTGCTGACCGCGCCCGACCTGGCCGAGTCGGTCGCGTTCGGCGACGCCCGCTACGCCGACCTGTGCGCCGCGATCTCTGCCCACTGCGTCGCGCACGGGCTGCCCGTCCCTGACATGCCCGCGCCGACCCCCTTCGACGCGAGCGGCCCGGACCAGGTCGACCTCTCCGGCATCACCACCGTCATCCTGACCATGGGCTACCGGCCGGCGTACCGCGACTGGATCCACGCCGCGGACGTCGTGGACGATCTCGGGTTCCCGCGCCATGCGGACGGGGCGAGCAC
>DASXVR010000325.1:0-3275 GCA_036504175.1 Actinotalea sp.
CCGGATCTCACGACGTTCGAGGTCCGGGTCATAGCCGGTGTTGGTGACGAGCAGCACGGCCTCGCGAGCGCGGATCGCGTCCTGGGCGCCGAGGATCGTCTTGCCGGCGAACGGCGTGGTGGCGATCTCGTCGCCGATGAAACCGATGGACTGCGAGCGCTTGGTGCGCAGCGTGCGGGCAACCGGGTCAGCGGCGTAGCCGAGCCGAGCGGCCGACCCCTGGATGCGTCGGCGTGTCTCGGGTGCGATCCGCTTGCCGGCGACCTCGTTGAGGACGTGGGACACGGTCGTGACGGACACCCCCGCGTCCGCGGCGACGTCCTTGATGGTGACTCGGCTCTGAGCCATGCTGGTTTGCCCAATCGTTTTGCCTACCGTGCGATCAGGATGCACCGCGACTCGAAGAGAGTCAAGGGGTATGCCCAATCGATTGGTCACGGTTGAATCACGGTCGGAGCCTGCCGTCTAGCGACGGCCGCCGCGATCGGTGGTCAACGACGAACCCGCCCTGTCCAGCGCCTCGGTGACTCACTCGAGGGCCTGCGCGACGGGCGCAGCGATCGGGTGTCGGTCAGGAAACCCAAGACTGACTCGCTTGACCCGAGCGGCAGCGCACGGGCGGTCGCCGAGGGCGCTCAGCCTCGGTCCCGGCCTGCCTGGCGGACCTTGGCCTGGTCGTGTCCGGGAATCTCTGGTTCGGAGTGTCGTTGAGTAGATGTCAACATGGCGGCACCACGGAATCGCGGACGCTTCCAGCGCCCCCGCCGTACGACCACCATGCAGCTGTGCGGGACCCGCCCGGCTGGAGAGCGGAAGAGACCAATGATGCTCTTGACCTCAGGACTGCCCACTGCAGTGCCCACTGCCAGGACCGGGGCGTGACCTCGCGCGGCGTCCTGTTCGGCGCGGCGTACTACCACGAGTACCAGCCCGTCCCCCGGCTCGAGCGCGACCTCGACCTCATGGCCGAGGCCGGCTTCTCGGTGATCCGCGTGGGCGAGTCCGTGTGGTCCACCTGGGAGCCCGAGGAGGGCCGCCTCGACCTCGACTGGCTCGAGCCCGTGCTGGACGGCGCCCATGCCCGCGGCATCGGGGTGATCCTCGGGACACCCACCTACGCCGTGCCGCCGTGGATGGCGCGCCGCTACCCCGAGATCGCCGGTGACACCGCGACGGGCACACCCATGCGCTGGGGCATGCGCCAGGAGGTCGACTTCACGCACCCGGCCTTCCGCCACTTCGCCGAGCGGATCGTGCGCGCGGTGGTCCGCCGGTACCTCGACCACCCGTCGATCATCGGCTACCAGGTCGACAACGAGCCCGGCATCCGCCTGCTCTACAACACGGGCGTCTTCCAGCAGTTCGTGGACCACCTGCGGACCACCTACGGCACCGTCGAGCGCCTCAACGAGGAGTGGGGCCTCGTCTACTGGTCGCACCGGATCTCGACCTGGGCGGACCTGTGGGTCCCGGACGGCAACGCGCAGCCGCAGTACGACCTCGCCTGGCGCCGCTTCCAGGCCGGACTGGTGACCGACTTCATCCGCTGGCAGGCGGACCTGGTCCGCGAGGAGATCGCCGCGACCCACCCCGAGCGCTTCGTCACCACGTGCATCTCCTACGACCAGCTGGGCGTCGAGGACGAGAAGCTGAGCTCGAACCTCACGGTGGCGGCCGGCAACGCGTACTACGAGATGCAGGACGCGCTCGCCCACCCGTACACCGAGCCGATGTCCCCGGGCTGGGTCGTCACCGGCCCGTGGGCCGTCTACCAGCTGGCCGACCTCATGTACTCCTCCCGCCAGGAGCCGTTCCTCGTCACCGAGACCAACGCGGGCTCGATCGGCTTCGGGTCGATGAACTCGGTCGCCTACGACGGTCAGTGGCGCCAGGCGGCCTGGGCCCTGGTCTCGCGCGGCGCGCGGATGGTCGAGTACTGGCACTGGCACACGCTGCACTTCGGCACCGAGACGTTCTGGGGCGGGGTCCTCCCCCACGACCAGAACCCCGGTCGGGCCTACGGCGAGATCGCCCGCCTCGGCGCCGAGCTGCGGTCCGCCGGTGCCCTCGTGGCCGGTGCCGAGCCTGACGCCGACGTGGCCTTCCTCTACGACAGCGACTCCAAGTGGGCCCTGGGCTTCGGCCCCGCGGCTCCGCTGCCCGACGCGACCGGGTGGGGCGACAAGGACTCCTACCGTCGCTTGGCCCTGCCGTTCTACCGCGGCGCCTTCGACGCCGGTCTGCAGATCAACACCGTCCGCCCGGCGCAGCTCTTCGGCGACGCCGACCGACCCGGCGAGGATGCCGCCTCCTTCGCGGCGCGCCGGCCCGTCCTCGTCGCCGTCGGCCTCTACACGGCCACCGACGAGCACCTTCAGTGGCTCGTCGACTACGCCGCCGCGGGCGGGCACCTCGTGGTCGGGCCCCGCACGGGGTACGCCGACGAGGAGGGCCGTGCCCGGCGCGACGTCAAGCCTGCCGTCCTCGCCGGGGCAGCGGGCGTGAGCTACCAGGAGTCGAGCAACCTGCCCACGCCGGTCGCCGTCGTCTGCCCGGATGCCCAGGCGACGGCAGGGGCAACGGCGGCGGACGCATCTGCGCCGGCCACGTCGGACGCGTTCGACCTGCCCGACGGCGCCACGGCCACGGCCTGGGCGGAGTACCTCGTGGCCGATGACGCCGAGGTGCTGCTGCGCTACGACCACCCGCACCTGGGCGCGTGGGCAGCTGTCTCGACGCACAGCCACGGCACGGGTCGCATCACCGTCGTCGGAACCGTGCCCGACCAGGCGCTCGCGCAGGCGCTGCTCGCCTGGGCCGCACCCACACCCGTGACGGCCGGGTGGACCGACCTGCCGGAGTCCGTACGCGTGACCACGGCGCTGGCCGAGGACGGTCGCCGCCTGTCCTACGTGCACCACTGGGGATGGGGCGAGGTGAGCGCCACCGTCCCCGCCGACCTCACCGATGTCCTGGACGACGACGTCCGCCTGCGCGCCGGGGACACCCTCCCCCTCGGCCCGTGGGACGTCCGCGTCCTTGTCGAGACCACCGCCCAGACGACCGGCTCGTTCACCGGTCGGGTCGTGGGCGTCTACGGCCGCGGCGACTGACCTCCTCGCAGTCCCACCACCACCTACGGAGCACCATGACAACCCTCGACCCGGCGTCGACCGCCGAACCGCTCGACATCCCCAGCGTCCTCGCGCAGCTGACCCTCGAGGAGAAGGCCTCGCTGCTGGACGGCTCGGACTTCTGGCGGACCCAGCCCGTCG
>DASXVR010000326.1:0-4401 GCA_036504175.1 Actinotalea sp.
GCGGGCACGCCCGTCTACGTGCACGCGAAGGTGTGCGTGGTCGACGACGTGTGGGCGTCGGTGGGCTCGGACAACGTGAACCGGCGGTCGTGGACGCACGACTCCGAGCTGTCGTGCGCGGTGGTCGACGAGGCCCGCGACGAGCGTGAGCCGCAGGTCGTCGACGGGTTCGGCGACGGCGCCCGGGCGTTCGCCCGTGACCTCCGGCTCACCCTGGCCCGCGAGCACCTGGACCGCGCGGACGGCGACGACGGTGACCTGGTGGACCCGATGGGCGCGGTCCAGGCCTTCGCCCGGTCGGCCGCCGCGCTCCAGCAGTGGGTGGACGGCGCCCGTCGTGGCGAACGTCCGCCGGGGCGCCTGCGCCCCTACGCCCGTCCGGAGCTCAGCCGCGCGCAGCTGGTCTGGGCGGAGCCGCTCTACCGCACCGTGTACGACCCCGACGGCCGCCCCCGTGCCATGCGTCGCACCAACGCCTTCTGACGACGGACCGGGAGCCGGGGACCGGGAGCCGGGAGCCGGGAGCCGGACCAGGATGGGACCAGGACCGCAGCCCGACCGGGGACCGCGGCGCTCGTCCGGCTGAACCTTGCGCACCCCCGATCCGTCTTCCTAGATGACGGAGCGGTACCGATCCGCGCCACCGAGGGAGGCTGATCATGATGCGCAGGACACGAGCGGCACTGGTCGCCCTCGCCGTAGCCGCCCTGGCCGGCTGCAGCAGCGGCGGCGGCTCCACGGGGAGCTCCTCGGCGGCCACCCCGGCGTCAGCGGGGGCTGCGACCAGCGCACCGTCACCCGCGACGACGAGTGGAGCCACGAGCACGGCGACGGCGGCAGCGGGGACCGGGATGGTCGCGACCGCCGGCACCAGCCTGGGGACGGTGCTGGTCGACGGGAAGGGCATGACCCTCTACATGTTCGACCCCGACAACAAGGCAGCCAGCACCTGCTACGGCGACTGCGCGGTCGCCTGGCCGCCGCTGGTCGTGGACGGCGCCCCGTCGGCAGGCGCCGGCGCGGACGGCTCGATGCTCGGCACCACCACGCGCGACGACGGGTCGACGCAGGTCACCTATGCGGGCTGGCCGCTCTACACCTTCGTCAAGGACACCGCGCCCGGCGACGTCACGGGCCAGGGCGTCGGTGGGACGTGGTGGGTGATGACGGCTGACGGCGCGCCGGTCAAGGGCTGATCGTCGGTCGGCGGCGCCCGCTGGTCTCGCAACGCGGACCCGCTGGCGCCGCCGACGCGCGCGTGTGGTCTCATGAGGCCATGACCGGCCCCCGTATGCCCTTCGCCACCGCGGCTTCCGCCGTCGTGCGAATGTGCTGCGCGTGCTGTCCGGCGTGTCCCAGCCGCTGAGCTGAGCGACCCCGCAGGCCCGGCCGACGCCGGGCGACTGTGTGCTCCATCACCGCGGCCCGCCGGAATCATCCACGCCGGACCCGTGTTCCCCACCCCGTGCCCACCGCGGCGCAGGTCCTCAGGCGGACCCGCCGACCTCGCCACGTGACCGACCCCTCCAGCACCGAAGGACACCGATGACCCTCTCCACGCGCACCCTCCGCACCTCCGCAGCCCTCGCCGGGCTCGCCGGCCTGGCCCTGGCGCTCGCGGGCTGCGCAGGATCCGCCGCGGAGCCGGCCGCGGGCTCGACCTCGGCCAGCGGGACCACGGCAGCGACGGCCGGTGACACGTCCCTGGCGGACGTGCAGAAGGCCGGGGTCCTGACGGTGGGGACCGAGGGCACCTACCGACCCTTCTCCTTCCACGAGGGCGGCGCCGGCGACATCACCGGCTTCGACGTCGAGGTGGCGCAGGCGGTCGGCAAGGAGCTCGGCGTCGACGTCACGTTCGAGGAGACCCAGTGGGACGCGATCTTCGCGGGCCTGGAGGCGGGCCGCTTCGACACCATCGCCAACCAGGTGTCCATCACCCCGGAGCGCAGCGCCAAGTACACCTTCTCCAAGCCGTACACGGTCTCGACCGGCGTCGTCGTCGTGCCCGCGGACAACACCTCGATCACCTCGTTCGACGACCTCAAGGGCAAGACCACCGCTCAGTCGCTGACCAGCAACTGGTACACGATGGCGCAGGACAAGGGCGCGACCATCGAGGCCGTCGAGGGCTGGGCCCAGGCCGTGGCCCTGGTCGAGCAGAAGCGCGTCGACGCCACGATCAACGACAAGCTGACCTTCCTGGACTACGCCAAGACCAACGACGCGTCAGGCCTGAAGATCGCCGCCGAGACCACCGACACCTCCCAGAGCGCCTTCGTCTTCGCCCAGGGCAGCACCACCCTGGCCGACGCGGTCGACAAGGCCCTCGACAAGCTCGCTGCCGACGGGACCCTGGCCACGATCTCCCAGAAGTACTTCGGCGCCGACGTGACGCACTGATCGGCACGCACAGCACGCACGCCAGGGGCAGCAGCCCAGCCGGTCTGACCAGGGACGGGGCATGAAGCAGACGTCGTGGGAGCTCTTCTGGAGCTCTCTGGGGCCCATCGCGAGCGGGGCGGTGCGTGGCACCATCCCGCTCGCGCTGGCCTCCTTCGCGGTCGGGCTCGTGCTGGCCCTGGTCCTGGCGCTGATGCGCCTGTCGCGGCGCCGGTGGCTCTCGGGGATCGCCCAGGTCTACATCTCGGTGGTCCGCGGCACGCCGCTGCTGGTCCAGCTGTTCGTCATCTTCTACGGGCTGCCCTCGATCGGGGTGGTCATCGACCCGTGGCCGAGCGCCGTCGTCGCGTTCTCGATCAACGTGGGCGGCTACGCCGCCGAGGTGATCCGGGCGGCGATCCGCTCGGTGCCCAAGGGCCAGTGGGAGGCCGCCTACATGATCGGCATGTCCCATGCGACGGCCCTGCGGCGGATCATCCTGCCGCAGGCGGCGCGGGTGTCCGTCCCGCCGCTGTCCAACACGTTCATCAGCCTGGTCAAGGACACCTCGCTCGCGTCGCTGATCCTGGTCACCGAGCTGTTCCGCCAGGCCCAGAAGGTCGCCGCGTTCAGCCAGGAGTTCATGCTCCTCTACCTCGAGGCCGCGCTCGTGTACTGGGTGATCTGCCTGGTGCTGTCCACCGCGCAGGGCTCGCTCGAGAAGCGATTGGACAGGTATGTCGCCCACTGAGATCGCCGACCCCACCGTGCCCGCCGACGGCGCACCGCTGCTCACCGTGCGCGGGCTGGCCAAGAGCTTCGGCACCAACCAGGTCCTGCGCTCGGTCGACCTGAGCGTCGCCGCGGGCCAGGTGCTCGCCCTCATCGGCCCGTCGGGCTCCGGCAAGACCACGGTGCTGCGCTGCCTGAACGGCCTGGAGACCGGTGACGGCGGGACCATCACCCTCGGCGACCAACCCACCCTCAACCTGGCCACCACGCCGACCAAGAAGCAGCTCGCCGGCCTGCGCGACAGGTCCGCGATGGTGTTCCAGCACTACAACCTCTTCCCGCACAAGACCGTGCTGGAGAACGTCGTCGAGGGACCCGTCGTCGTGCAGCGGCGGCCCCGCGCGGAGGTCACCGCCGAGGCCCTCACCCTCCTCGAGCGCGTAGGGCTCTCGGACAAGCGGGACAGCTACCCGTTCGAGCTCTCCGGCGGGCAGCAGCAGCGCGTCGGCATCGTCCGCGCCCTGGCCCTGCGACCCCAGCTCCTCCTGTTCGACGAGCCGACCTCGGCGCTGGACCCCGAGCTGGTCGGGGACGTGCTGACCCTGATCAAGGAGCTCGCCCGCGAGGGCTGGACCATGGTCATCGTCACGCACGAGCTGCAGTTCGCCCGTGAGGTCGCCCACGAGGTGGCCTTCGTCGACGGCGGCACGATCGTCGAGCGCGGCCACCCGGACCAGCTCCTGCGCGCCCCCCAGCACGAGCGCACCCGCCAGTTCCTGCAACGACTCCTGCACCCCTTCTGATGGGACACGACCTGGTGGGACACGACCTGATGGGAGACGACCCGATGGGACACGACCTGGTAGGAGGCACCGTCTGATGGGAGACCCTCTGCTCCTGCGCGCACTGCTCGTGGTCCTGCTCCTGGTGGCCGCCTGCGTGGGCTGGTGGCTGTCCCGGCGGCGGGAGGGCACCTTCCGCCAGGCCCAGGCGGCCGGAGGCGCGGCGGGGCTGACCGCCGGCGACCTCGGCGCCGACCTCGGTGCGACCGCCACCTTCGTCCAGTTCTCCACCAGCACCTGCGCGACCTGTCCCCAGGTGCGACGCATGCTCGGCGACCTGGTCACCCGTCACCCGGGCGTCGCCCACGTGGAGGTGGATGCCGAGGCGTCGATGGACCTCGTCCGCCGCTTCGGCGTGGTCCGCACCCCCACCGTCCTGCTCCTGGACGCCGCCGGAGTCGTCCGGTCGCGCACCTCGGGAGCCATCACGGCGGTCCACGCCCGC
>DASXVR010000327.1:0-23130 GCA_036504175.1 Actinotalea sp.
CCGGCGAACGGGCTCGGCAGCTCGACGAGCGACTTGGCGGTCTCGATCTCGACGATCGTCTGGTTGATCTGCACCACGTCGCCGACCTGCACGTGCCACGCGACGATCTCGGCCTCGGTCAGGCCCTCGCCGGCGTCGGGAAGGCGGAACTGCTCGTACCTGGGCACGGATGCTCCTCGATCGGGTGTCGGTCGGCGGGTCGGACGGGTGGGCGGGTGGCGAGACGGTGCGTTGCGGTGCGGTGCGGGCGTGCTGGTCAGACCGCGAACGCGCGGTCCACGGCGTCGAGCACCCGGTCGAGGCTGGGCAGGTACTCGTGCTCGAGGCGCGCCACCGGGTAGGGGCTGTGGAAGCCGCCGACGCGCAGCACCGGCGCCTCGAGGTGGAAGAAGCACTCCTCGCTGATCCGGGCGGCGAGCTCGGCGCCCGTCCCGTAGAGCACGGGAGCCTCGTGGACGATCACGCAGCGGCGCGTCTTGCGCACCGACTCCACGACGGTCCTGGTGTCCAGCGGGGAGATCGTCCGCAGGTCGACGACCTCGATGCTGCGACCCTCCTTCGCGGCGGCCTCGGCGACGCGCAGAGCCGTGCTGACCGTGGGGCCGTGGGCGACGAGGGTCAGATCGGTCCCGATGCGGGCGACCCGTGCGTGGTCCAGGCCGGGACCGGCGTCCGAGCCGTAGGCGTAGCTGAGGTCGACGTCGGCCTTGTCCCAGTAGCGACCCTTGGGCTCGAAGAAGAGCACCGGGTCCGGGGAGGCGATGGCTTCCTGGATCATCACGAACGCGTCAGCCGGCGACGCCGGGGAGACCACCCGCAGGCCGGCGGTGTGCGCGAAGAGCACCTCGGGGGACTCGCTGTGGTGCTCGACCGCGCCGATCCCGCCGCCGTACGGCACGCGGATCACAACGGGCAGGGTGAGCCGGCCGCGCGAGCGGTAGTGCATCTTGGCCAGCTGGGTCGTGATCTGGTCGAACGCCGGGAAGATGAACCCGTCGAACTGGATCTCGCAGACCGGCCGGTACCCGCGCAGCGCCAGCCCGATGGCCGTGCCGACGATGCCGGCCTCGGCGAGCGGGGTGTCGACCACGCGGTCCGCCCCGAACTCCTTCTGCAGCCCGTCGGTGACGCGGAACACGCCGCCCAGCGTGCCGATGTCCTCGCCCATGAGCAGGACCTTCGGGTCCTGCGCGAGCGCGCTGCGCAGCCCGAGATTGATCGCCTTGGCCAGCGTCAGGCGCTGGGTCGTCGGCTCCGTGGCCGCGGGCGGTGCAGGCACGCCCGCCGGCGCCGTGGCGAGTGCCGTCTTGGTGGTTGTGGTCTGGGTGCTCATCGCGTACCCCCGTCCGTGAAGGAGGCCTCGTACTCCTCGAACCAGGCCCGCTCGTCGTCGACCACCGCGTTGGGCGTCGCGTAGACGTGCTCGAACATACGACCCGTGGGGGGCTTGTCCATGGCGTGCACCGCCGCGCGGAGCCGCACCCCGAGGGCGTCGCCCTCCGCCTCGATGTCGTCCTGCTCCTGCTGCGGCAGCTCGCCGACGGCCAGGAGGTACGCCTTGAGGCGCGCGATCGGGTCCCGGCGCCGCCAGCTCTCCTCCTCCTCGGAGGAGCGGTAGCGGCTCGGGTCGTCGGACGTCGTGTGCGCGCCCATCCGGTAGGTGTACGCCTCGATGAACGTCGGGCCGCCTCCGGACCGCGCCCGGTCGAGGGCCTCGGACGTCACCGCGTAGCAGGCGAGGACGTCGTTGCCGTCGACGCGCACGCTCGGCACCCCGAAGCCGCGGCCACGCTCGACGATCGGCACGCGCGACTGGCGGTCGGTGGACTCGGAGATCGCCCACTGATTGTTCTGGCAGAACAGCACCACCGGGGCGTTGTTCACGGCGGCGAAGACGAAGGCCTCGTTGGTGTCCCCCTGGGAGGTCGCGCCGTCGCCGAAGTAGGTGACCACGGCGGTGTCGCGCGTGGGGTCGCCCGTCCCGACGAGGCCGTCCCGCTGGACCCCCATCGCGTAGCCGGTGGCATGGAGGGTGTGCGAGCCGATGACCAGTGTGTACAGGTGGAAGTTGTGCTCGGTGGTGTCCCAGCCCCCGTGGTCGATGCCCCGGAACTGCTTGAGGATGTCGGCCAGGTCCACGCCGCGCGTGTAGGCGACACCGTGCTCCCGGTAGGACGGGAAGACGTAGTCCTGGGGCGCGAGGGCGCGGCCGGAACCGACCTGCGCAGCCTCCTGGCCGAGGGCCTGCGGGAAGAGGCCCAGCTCGCCCTGGCGCTGCAGCGCGGTGGACTCGGCATCGAAGCGCCTGACCATGACCATGTCGCGGTACAGGCCTCGCAGCGCCTGCGCGTCGAGGTGCGCGATGCGGGAGGAGTACTGCGGGTGGTCGATGCGATCCCCGGTGGGGGTGAGCAGCTGAACCATCTCGGGCTCGGTGACGACCAGCTCGGACTCGTTCACGCAGGGTCCTTCCGTGCGACGGCCGGGTAACTTACGTCAGCGTAGGCTACGGCACCGTAGGTTACGGCTGTACCCGGCCGACAAACGTCCTCGACGGGCATTGTCCCCACCCTCCTACGCACAGGCGTCGTCGGTCGAGAGCGGAGCCGCGTCGTCCGGCACGATCCCCGGCGCTCGTCCGTCGGAGCGGGTGCTCAGAGCCAGGTGCGCGCCAGGTCCAGGAACCTGTCGTTGGCGTCGGCCTCGCCCACGGTCACCCGGATGCCCTCGCCGGCGAACGGCCTGACCAGGACGCCGGCGTCCGCTGCGCCGCGGGCGAGCTCGGCGGTGCGCTCCCCGGTGGCCAGCCAGACGAAGTTCGCCTCGCTCTGCGGCGGGTTGTGCCCCTGGTCGCGGAGGGCATCGAGCACCCGGACGCGCTCGGCGACGATCGCCTCGACGCGCTCCGCCAGGGCCGCCTCGGCGTCGAGCGAGGCCAGGGCTGCGGCCTGGGCGAGGTGGTTGACGCCGAAGGGGGTCGAGGCGGTACGGATCCCGCGGGCGAGCGAGGGATGGGTGACCGCGTAGCCGACGCGCAGGCCCGCCAGCCCGTACGCCTTGGAGAAGGTGCGCAGGAGCACCAGGTTGGGGTGCGCCGCGAGGACCTCGTCGCTGCGGACCTGGTCCTCGCCGCGGACGAACTGCACGTACGCCTCGTCGAGCACCACCAGGACCCGCGCCGGGACGGCGGCGAGCAGCCCGAGGAGCTCCTCGTGCCGGACCGCTGGGCCGGTCGGGTTGTTGGGCGAGCAGACGATGAGCACGCGGGTGCGCTCGGTGACGGCGGCGGCCATCGCAGGCAGGTCATGCCGGCCGTCGGCGAGCACGGGGACCTCCACCGGGACGGCCCCCTGAAGGCGGACCATGATCGGGTACGCCTCGAACGACCGCCAGGCGTAGATCACCTCGTCCCCTGCGTCGCAGAACGCCTGCAGCACGTGGCCGAGGACCGCGACGGACCCGCAGCCGGCGACGACGGCGGCGGGCTCCACCCCGTGCCGGCCCGCGAGCGCCTCACCCAGCTCGATCGCGAACATGTCCGGGTAGCGGTTGATGTCCGCGGCGGCTCGCCTGACCGCCTCCAGCACCGGCTCGAGCGGCGGGAAGGGGTTCTCGTTGGAGGAGAGCTTGTGCAGACGGGCTCCCGCCTGAGGTCGTGCGCCGGGGACGTACGCCGGGATGGTCTGAACGACGGCGCGGAGGGGCACGGTGGGCTCAGTCACGGGCACAGCATGGCACCGCGTACGGGCCCGCCACGCACGGGCGACGGGCAGCGGACGGGCGGCACGCGGAGCCGGCCGGGCGCCGCGTGAACCCCCACCTGGACCCTCTCCACCGTGGAACGATGCGGGGATGAGCTTCCTGCTTCGAGTGGTCATCAACGCGGCGGCGATCTGGGTCGCGACCCAGCTGCTGGACGGGCTCGACGTCGTCGGGGGCGACGACACCACCGCGAGGGTCCTGGTGTACCTGGCGCTCGGGCTGGTGTTCGGGCTGGTCAACGCCATCGTGAAGCCCGTCGTGAAGATGATCGCGCTGCCGCTGTACATCATCACGCTCGGGCTGTTCACGCTCGTGGTCAACGCCCTGATGCTCATGCTCACCGGATGGCTCTCGGAGCACAGCCAGTACGGGCTGCGGGTCGACAGCTTCGGCACGGCGGTCATCGGCGCCCTGATCATCTCGGTCGTCAGCATCGTGCTGAGCCTCGTCATCCCGGGGGCCCGGAAGGGCTCGGCCCACCGAGCACCGGCCCGCTCACGCCGCTGAGGTTCGTGGTGGACGCCGGCGCCGGGACCCTGAGGCCCTGGAACACCTGGGTGCTGGCGGCCCTCACCCCACCGAGGACGTCGTCCTGCGCGGTGCGGAAGGCGTCGATCGACGGCTCGTCCAGGCAGTCGAGCTGGTACGCCGCACCGGTGTAGGCGCTCACCGCATGGGCGGCGCCCGGGTCCTCGCCCTGCCAGGCTCGCGAGGCGCTCCCACGCCAGTCGGTGCGCGCCGGGTCGACCACCACCGTCGTGCGCTGCGGGTCGTCGCGGTTCGCGGCGCCGTCACCGGCGGTGACCTGGTCGGCGGTGCTCTCGATGCTCAGCACCTTCGTGTGGGCGGGCAGGGTTCCTGTCAGCGCACCCACGGGCGAACCGGCGGTGAGCACGGTGCGGATCGTGAACCTCTCCTGGAGCACCGGGTCCTGTGCGACCTGCATCGCCACGAGCCCTCCGAGACTGTGGCCCACCAGGGCGACGGCCTCTTCGGGCTGGATCCCAGCGCTGACCATGGCCTGCCGGACCACCTCGGCTGCGTCGGACATCCTCCCGGCGACGGCTTGCAGGTCCGAGGTCAGGTCGAGCGGGTTCGCCCCGGCGACAGGTGACCAGTCCTCAGTCCCGGGGATGGACACCACCCAGGAGACCGACCCGTCCTCGTGCTCGAGCCGCTGGATCGACACGGTCCCGGGATCGGCGCCACGACCGGATGACGGATAACCGGTCTCCACCTGGTCCATCAGGTCGCCCAGACCTCGCGGCGGCATGTCGGCCGTGGTCCGCGCCGGCGCCACCACAGGGGCCACCACCACCGTCGACGGCGGACGTCCGAGCAGCCACGCGAGTCCGCCGGTCAGGGTCAGGAGCCGGCCGGACACGTCGCGCACGGGATCACCGACCAACGGCGCTCGCCCCGGCGCCAAGCCGCGCAGGAAGGCGGCCAGACCTGGCACGACGGCCTGCGTGGCGGCAGCCCTGGGCCAGTCCAGACGTGGCAGGAGCCCTCGACCGCCGAGCGCCCAGCCGGCCACGCCCAGCACGCCCGACGAGCGCTCGCCCGCCTGCCCCACCCACCGCAGCCCGAAGCCGATCGGGGTCGGCGTGCGACTGAGGAGCCGTGCAGCGGCCACTGTCGAGGCGGCCTGCAGGGCGCCCACCAGCGCGAGCACCCCGCCGGCAGCAGCCACGAGGGGACCCGTCTCGCCGACGAGACCGCCGAGGGCGATCGAGCCGCCACGGAAGAGGGCACCGGTGTCACGCTCGGCGTCCTCGTAGGCCGACGCGGTGCGGCGCAGACCCGAGGCGTGCTCACCGCTGCGCGTGGCGCACGCGACGAGCCCGGTCCGGGGGCCGCGGATCCGGCGGACGAGCTCGCGTGCGGTGTCTTCTGTGGCCGGGGACCAGATGCTCGCCTCGTCGATGACCCGGACCAGGTCGGTCGCACGGTCCGCCGCCTCCTCGAGCCGCGTCCGGGCCTCGTCGAGGGCGGCCGCTGCGCGCCTGAGGTCCTCGGTCTTGGCCCGGGTGCCGCCGGCGCCGCCGACGACCGTGAGGCCGCGCCCGATGTCCCGCGTGTCCGGGCCGGGTGTCGGCCCGACGGCCACGTCGCGCTCAGCCCCGGCGTCGCTCCCGGCCCCGACGCCGATCCCCCCGCCGATCACGGCTTCCACGTGAACAGGACGTCGTAAGGCCCGCACACGGCGCCCGGTGCCCGTTGCGCCGCGTCGGCCGCCGCGGTGTGGCGCAAGACGACGTCCAACGCGTCGGCGAGCGCCCGCGAGATCCGCTCCATGTCGCCGAGGGTCTCGTCGAGCAGCCGGCGGTACGAGCCCGCCGCCGAGGAGACCCACTCGACATCGCGCGCCTCGGTGAGCTCGCACCGGGCGCTGACCAGGGCGTCGTGCAGGTCGCCCAGGGCGTGCTGCGCCCGGCGCGTGGTCGGGGCATCGCCGGCCGGGCCGACGTCGGCAGGCGGATGGTCGTGGAACGGCATGGGCCGACGCTAGGGAGCACGCAGCGCCCGCCCCGGCACGGCACCGGAGGCCCGTGCAGGGTGGGGGCGCAACCGTGCCCTGTGGACGCCCGATCAGCCCCGCGGCTTCACGCGCCTCGCCAACCACGACCGGGGCACGACGAGCAGCGCGACCACCACCACCGCCCCCACGGCGACGGCGCGCAGCCACTCCTGCCCTGCCGATGCCCCGCTGCTCCGCACCGAGACGACGGCCAGCAGCAAGCCCTGCGCCACGAGCTGGGCCCCGAGCACGGACCTGCCCAGGCGGGCCAGGACGGGCGCCTCGACGACCCCTCGCCACCCGATGTGAGCGGCCAGGCCGGAGACCCGCAGCAAGAGGTGCAGGGACAGGACCAGTGCTGCCATGCGGAGCAGCCCGTCGTCGCGGGTGCCCGCGGTGAGGTCGTCGCCGCCCAGCATGATCAGGCCCACCACGCCCGCGACCAGGGCCGGCACCGGGAGCGCCGGCCGCACGGTGACGGTGACGGCCGCCGCGGTGGCGAGGAACCACGCCACGCCGTTGTCCCGGCCGATGATCGCGGCGCACGCCAGCACCAGCAAACCGGGCACCACCCGCACCACGGCGCCCGGGAACGGACCGATCAGGCCCAGCTCCACCCGCGGCGGCGGCGGGGCCGGCGCCCCGGCCTGCTCCGGGTGTGGCCGCCGGCCGAGGAGGTCGCGTCGCGGACCGGTGGCGATCGAGGCTCGGGCCACGGGCTCCTGCCCGCCAGGCGACGACGGGGGTCGCGACGCACGGGCGTTCATCGTCGACCGCCCGGTGGGCGACGGTGGGACTGGCGGGCGAGCTGCTCGAGCAGCACGCCGGCCCCGGGGTCGACCCAGCGGACCAGGTCGGCGCCGGCTCCGGTGACCTCGGCGAGCCGGTCCTGGCGCTCGATCTGGACGATCCGCAGGGCCAGGCGCTCGCGCGCGTCGAGGGCGTGGCGGCGGACGCGCGGCAGCACGTCCACGGCGACGACGCGGTGACCGGTGCGGCACCAGACCTGCGCCAGCTCGGCCGGCTCCGGGTCGAGGAAGGTGGAGAAGAGGTAGACGAGGCTCCCCGTCGGGACGTGAGGCGGACGTACGCGCCGCGACGGGTCGCCCTCCGGTCGCAGCAGCGCGAGCTGGTGGAGCACGCGGTCGAGCTGGCGGCGTCCGGTCCCGGGGCGGACGGCCCTTCGGTGGACGCCCAGGTCCTCGACGCCGACACGGTCGCCCACCGCCAGGTACCCCTGGGCGACGGTGGCCGCCGCCTGACGGGCGAGGTCGAGCGACGTGGCGTCGTCGGGCCGGATCGCCCGGACGCCGCTCCAGGTGGACGGGTCCGGGCCGACGTCGTCGCGGGAGTCGACCACGAGGGTGACCACTGCCTCGGCCAGGGCGAGCGTGCGCCGCACGTACAGCTGGTGGAGGTCCGGCGACCGGCGCGCGGTGACCCGCCAGTCGATCCGGCGCAGCGTGTCACCCGGCTGGAACGGGTGGATGTCGCGCAGGCCTCCACCGTCGCCGAGGCGGCGGGCCTCATGCTGGCCGCTGAGCCCCCGCAGACGGCTGGGCAGCGGGAGGGCGGGCATCTGCCGGGCCTGCGGGAGGACGAGGATCCGCTCGGCGGGCCGGGTCACCGCCGGCCCGGTGAGGTGCATCCCGGTGCCGATGCCCTGGTGCTCGACCCGGAACAGCGGCTGCGGGCCTGTGCGCACCGACGACGCCGAGACGGCGATCTCCCGGGTGAGCGGCACGTCCACGAGCGCCTCGACGGGTGGGTGGCCCGGACGGCTCACCCGCAGACGCACCGCCTCGGTGCCGGGCGGCGCCGCCAGGCTCAGCCGTGCGGTGAGCGACCCGTCGGGGGTGCGGCTGACGCGCAGGTCCTGACCGTCGAGCGCAAGGTCACCGGCCACCTCGTCGGGCATGTCGTCACCGCGCTGCCCGCCACCCGCGCGGTGGACGTCCACCCAGACCTCGCCACGCGGCCTGACCCACAGCGCCCACAGACCCGAGAGAACCGGGGCGACCCCCAAGACGGCGATGTCTGCCCGCCCTGCCAGGCCGCCGACCACCAGCAGGGCGAGCCCGGCGCCGAGCGACCACACCAGCCCCGGCCCGGTCGCCCAGGCCAGACCGACACCGCCGACGCCACCGACGCCGCGACCCGGCTGCGCACCGGCAGCCGCGTACCCCGGGACCCGATCGCCGGACGGAGGGCTCATCCGATCACCGGCACCGTCACCGGCCCCGGCACACGCGCGACGACCTGGCGCACGACGTCCTCCGCCGCGATCCCCGCCGCCCAGCTCGCCGGGTTCAGGGTGATCCGGTGCGCGAGCGCGGCGACGGCGACCGCCTTGACGTCCTCGGGGGCCACGAACCGGCGTCCGGCCAGGACCGCGAGCGCCCGCGCGACGAGCACGAGCGCCTGGGACCCGCGCGGGGAGGCCCCGACCTCGACGGCGTCGTGCACCCGCGTCGCCGCCGCCAGGTCGACGCAGTAGAGCAGCAGGTCGGGGTGCACCTGGACCGCCTCGACACCTGCCTGCATCGCGAGCACCGTCTGGGCGTCGACGATGCGGCGCACCGGCGCTTCTTCGTGGCGACGCTCCAGGCGCCGGCCGAGCACGTCCGCCTCGGCCGTGCGCTCGGGGTAGCCGACGGCGAGCCGCACCATGAACCGGTCGAGCTGGGCCTCGGGCAGCGGGTACGTGCCCTCGTACTCGACGGGGTTGGACGTCGCCATGACGTGGAACGGCCGCGCCATCGGGTACGTCACGCCGTCGACCGTCACCTGGCGCTCGGCCATCGCCTCGAGCAGGGCGGACTGGGTCTTCGGGGCCGTCCGGTTGATCTCGTCGGCGAGCAGCAGGCCGGCGAACACCGGGCCGGGCCGGAACCGGAACGCGGACCGCTCCGGGTCGTAGACCGCCGAGCCGGTGATGTCCGACGGCAGCAGGTCGGGGGTGCACTGGATCCGGCGGAACTCCAGGCCGAGGGCGGTGGCGAGGCTGCGCGCGGCGAGCGTCTTGCCGAGGCCGGGGACGTCCTCGAAGAGCACGTGGCCACCGGCGAGCACAGCGGCCAGCGCCGTGCGCAGGGTCTGCCGCATGCCGACGACGACGGTGCCGACCTCCGCGAGGACGGTCTCGGCGATCGTGGCGACCTGGGCGGGTGTCAGCGGCGGCGGGCCGCCCACCGCTGAGGACGCCGACGACGCTGCCGAGGCCGCGCCGCGCTCGGAGCCGGCGGGCGCTGTCGACGGCGGGACGGGCTGGTAGGTCACGGGAGGGACCTCTCGACGAGCGGGTCGGTTCCGAGTCGTTCGATCACGTCGACGCAGTGCTCGACGTCGTTCAGGGAGGGCAGCCGGCCGCCCGGCGCCGTGAGGATGGTCCAGGCCCTGTCCCCGAGGAGGGCGTGAGCGCGGAGCTCCGCCTCGTCCTCCTCCGTCGGCCGTGGGCCCAGCCCGTGGGGCAGGTCCACGCCGTGCCGGGCCAGCCGCCGGACGGCGACCGTGCGCAGCCTGCGGACCGCGGGCTCGGCGACGCGCCCCTCGCGCCCCACGAGCGACCAGGTGATCGCCGCGACCTCGCGCCGGGTCCCGTCGGTCTCCTCGTACTCGCCGTCGGGCCACTCGTTCTGCGCACCCGCGTCGCCCGAGACGAGCACCAGGCCGATGACGAGGGCGACCAGGCCGAACAGCACGGCGTCGGGCGTCCGCAGCCCGAGGACCCCCGAGAGGACCCCGCTGATCACCGCGCCGACATAGGGCCGCACGTCCAGGCGCCACGCGCCGAGGCCCCACAGGTCCAGGCGCCTCATGTCGGCTCCTCGCTCTCGCGAGCCTGCTCGTCGTCGTGCGGCTGCTTGTCGTCCCGAGCCTCGCCGTCGCCGCGGGCAAGCTCCTCGTCGCGGAGCCGGGCGAGGGTCGCCGCGAGCGACTGCACCGCAGCGGTGGCCGCGGCGACGTCGGCGACGGCCATCGGCTCGTCGCCGAAGCGCGCGCGCAGGTAGAGGTCGAGCAGCGTTCGGGTGGCCGCCGGGTCCACCGGAGTCCGGTCGAGGACGTCGACGGTGAACTCGGTGGGCGTCGACGCCGGGTCGCGAACGATGCCCGAGCGCTCGGCACCGTCCTCCAGCGCGACCCACGCGGCGATGACGGCATCGGTCGGCAGCTGGTTCGACCGCAGGTGCTCACCCGCCCCCGCGAGGCCCTCCTCGAGCGCCGGCAGGTCGGGCGTGCCTGGCTTCGAACCGAGGATCGCCTCCCCGACGAGCACGTCGTGGCCGTCGGGCAGACCCTCCTGGCGGGGACGGGGGCGCCGACGCCACCATCGCGCCGCGAGGTAGATCAGCCCGAGCACGATGCAGCCGGACATGACCTGCCCGAGCAACGACAGGTCCCAGGGCTTCACGTCGAGCGACTTCAGCATCTCGGCGAAAGGGTCCGGGGACGGCGTCGGCCGCGGTGAGACGGCACCGGCGCCCGCCGTGACGGCCGGGAGGGGGGACCCGCGCAGGACCGGGTGCCAGGGGCCCGCGAGCGCCCCGGCGAGGACGGCGACGACCGTCAGCAGCACCACGACGGCGCCACGACGTGCCGCGGCCCCCGACGCGCGGATCTCCCGGTCGTCGCCCGAGGCGCCGACCGTGCCCGTCGTCGTCGCGCGGTCCACCCAGCCATCATCGGGGAACGGCCCGACCTGCGGAACAGCCGCCGAGTGCGAACCCGAAGCGCCGGGACAGGGCGACCGTCGGCTGGACGCACGGGCTCCGTGGCAGACCCGCGTGGAAGGATCGGCGCATGTCGCAGAACGGTTCGGACGAGTCGCCCACCACCGCGCCGGAGCCGGTCCGCCGCAGCCTCGCTGACGTGGTCCCGCCGATCGCCCTCGGGCCGCTGGACGGCCGCTACCGCGCCGCCGTCGCCCCGCTGATCGACCACCTGTCCGAGGCGGCGCTCAACCGCGAGCGCGTCCACGTCGAGGTCGAGTGGCTGATCCACCTGACCTCGCACCACGTGGTCCCCGGCGCGCCCACCCTGTCCACCGAGGAGCGCGAGCACCTGCGCGAGATCGTCGCCTCGTTCGACGGCGCCACGGTCGCCGAGCTCGCGGAGACCGAGAAGATCACCGTGCACGACGTCAAGGCCGTCGAGTACCTGCTCAAGGCCCGGCTGGCAGCGTCACCGGCCGTGCTGGGTGAGGACACCGTGCTGCCGGCCGTCTCCGAGCTGGTCCACTTCGCGTGCACCAGCGAGGACATCAACAACCTCTCCTACGCCCTCATGGTGCAGGGGGCGGTCCAGCGGGTGTGGCTGCCGGCGGCCAAGGGGCTGGTCGACGACCTCGTCGCCCTGGCCCACGAGCACGCGGCCGTCCCCATGCTCGCCCGCACGCACGGTCAGCCCGCCACGCCGACCACCCTGGGCAAGGAGCTGGCCGTGCTCGCGCACCGGCTACGACGTCAGCTGCGCCGCATCGAGGGCGCCGAGTACCTCGGCAAGCTGAACGGGGCGACCGGTACGTACGGGGCCCACCTCGCCGCCGTCCCCCGGGCCGACTGGGTGTCGGTGTCGCGCACGTTCGTCGAGCACCTCGGGCTGACCTGGAACCCGCTGACCACGCAGATCGAGTCCCACGACTGGCAGGCCGAGCTCTACGCGGACGTGGCCCGCTTCAACCGGGTCCTGCACAACCTGGCCACCGACGTCTGGACGTACATCTCGCTGGGCTACTTCGCCCAGGTGCGCGGCCAGGGGACCGTCGGGTCGTCCACGATGCCGCACAAGGTCAACCCGATCCGGTTCGAGAACGCCGAGGCCAACCTCGAGCTGTCCTGCGCCCTGCTCGACACGCTCGGCGCCACCCTGGTCACCTCACGCATGCAGCGCGACCTGACCGACTCGACCACCCAGCGCAACATCGGCCCGGCGTTCGGGCACTCGCTGCTGGCGATCGACAACGTCCGCCGCGGGCTCGCCGGCCTCGACGCGGACCCCGCCGCCATGGCGCGCGACCTCGACGGCAACTGGGAGGTGCTCGGCGAGGCGGTGCAGTCGGCGATGCGCGCCGCCGGGGTGGCCGGCGTGGCCGGCATGGACAACCCCTACGAGCGGCTCAAGGAGCTGACCCGCGGACGGCGCATCACCGGCGACGACCTGCGCACCTTCGTGGCCGGTCTCGGCCTGCCCGCCAACGTCGCCGCCCGCCTCGCGGCGATGACGCCGGCCTCCTACACCGGCGCGGCCGAACAGCTGGTCGGCTTCCTGGACGACTGACCGCGCCAGCCGCATCCGCGGAAACCGTCGCCAAACCCCTCCTCGACGGTCGATACTCGCTGCCATGACCTCCATCACCCACTGGATCAGCGGCGCAGCGTGGCCAGAGCCCCCGGTCCGCACCGGCCCCGTGCACGACCCTGCGACCGGCGCGGTGACGGGTCGGGTGCACCTCGCTGACGCCGACGTGGTCAAGCACGCGGTGGCGACCGCGCGGGAGGCGTCCCTCGTCTGGCGCCGGTCGTCCCTGTCGCAGCGCACGGCCGTGCTCTTCGCCTTCCGTCAGCTGCTCGCCGACCGGGCGCCTGACGTCGCCGCCCTCATCACGGCCGAGCACGGCAAGGTCCTCTCCGACGCCCTCGGCGAGGTCACCCGCGGGCTGGAGGTCGTCGAGTTCGCGTGCGGCATCCCGCACCTGCTCAAGGGCGCCTACTCCGAGGGGGTGTCCACCGGGTTCGACGTGCACTCGCTGCGCCAGCCGCTCGGCGTGGTCGCCGTGATCTCACCGTTCAACTTCCCGGCGATGGTCCCGCTGTGGTTCGTGCCGGTGGCGATCGCAGCGGGGAACGCGGTGGTGCTCAAGCCGTCGGAGAAGGACCCGTCCGCGTCGATGCTGATGGCTCAGCTCTGGCAGCAGGCGGGACTGCCCGACGGAGTGCTGACCGTGGTCAACGGCGACCGCGAGGCCGTCGACACGCTGCTCACCCACCCGGACGTGAGCGCGGTGTCCTTCGTCGGGTCGACGCCCGTGGCCCGGCACGTCTACGAGACGGGCACGGCGCACGGCAAGCGCGTGCAGGCGCTGGGCGGCGCCAAGAACCACATGCTCGTCCTGGCCGACGCGGACCTCGACCTCGCCGCCGACGCCGCGGTCAACGCCGGCTTCGGTTCGGCCGGCGAGCGCTGCATGGCGATCTCCGCGCTCGTCGTCGTCGACGCCGTCGCGGACGCGCTGGTCACCAGGATCGCCGAGCGGATCTCCCGGCTGCGCACCGGCGACGGCCGCCGCGGCTGCGACATGGGTCCCCTGATCACCGGCGCACACCGTGACCGCGTGGTCGGCCTCGTCGGCCAAGGGGTCGACGCCGGTGCGGAGCTCGTCGTCGACGGACGGCTGGTCGAGCCGGACGGCGAGCCGGGCGGGTTCTGGCTCGGGCCGACCCTCTTCGACCGCGTCACCACCGAGATGCCGATCTACGCCGAGGAGATCTTCGGCCCGGTGCTGTCCGTGCTGCGGGTGCGCGACTACGACGAGGGTCTGGCCCTGATCAACGCCAACCCGTACGGCAACGGCACTGCCGTGTTCACGCGCGACGGGGGTGCGGCCCGGGCGTTCCAGTACGACGTCCAGGCCGGCATGGTCGGGGTCAACGTGCCTATCCCGGTGCCGATGGCCTACTACTCGTTCGGCGGCTGGAAGGCCTCGCTCTTCGGCGACACCCACGCGCACGGCATGGACGGCGTGCACTTCTTCACGCGCGGCAAGGTGGTCACGTCCCGCTGGCCAGCGACGGCGACGCCGACCCAGCCTGCGAGCGACCTGAGCTTCCCGACGAACCGCTGACTGCGCTCACTCCGCCCGGTGGCGCGCCGGGTGCACGGGCGTCGGCACGCTCGGGCCGGGCTCGTCGTCGGGGGGCGGGAGCGGGACGTCGATGCCGAAGACGGCCTCGAGCCCGTCGCGGTAGGCCAGGTGGCGGCCGGACCGCGCGTGGTCGCGCGCCCGGACCGCCGGGATGTGCAGCACCGACGCCGCGAACCGGCGCAGCGAGCGCTCCACCTGCTCGACGGTCGCCGGGTCCCCGCCGCGCACCCGCATCCGCTCCAGCTCGGCGAGGAGGGCTTCCTCGACGTGCTGGCGCAGGGCGACGACCGCCGGCACGAGCGTCTGCTCGGCGAGAGCAGCCTGGAACTCCTCGGCACTGTCCTCGACGATGCGCACGCCCGCGTCGACGGCCGGCTGCACCGTGGTGGGCGAGTGCCGCTGGACGGTCGCGAGGTCGACGAGGGACACGCCTGGCACCTCGCCGACGGCGGGGTCGATGTCGTGCCGCAGGGCTAGGTCGACGAGCACGACTGGCCGGGGTCGCGCCCCACCGAGCCGGCGTGCCGCGGCCACCATCGGAGCGTCGATCACGGGGCCGCGCGCACCGCTGCACGAGACGACGAGGTCGGCCGCGGCGAGCCGCTCGAGGAGCTCACCGGGCTCGACGGGCTCCAGGCCGCGGTCGGCCGCGAACTCCCGGGCCCGCCCGGACGGTGAGTGGACAGCGACCGTCCCGACGCCGCGCGCACGCAGCGCGGTCAGGCTCGCCCCCGCGTAGGAGCCGGTGCCGACCAGCAGCACGCGGGCGTCGGCGAGCTCGGTGCCGTGCCTGGCGAGCTCGTGCGCGGCGATGTCGAGGGCGACCCCGACCACCGACCGCCCGGTGCTGCCGAGACCCGTCTGCGACCCGACCGCCCGCGAGGTGCGCGACGCGGTCTGGAACAGCCGCTCCAGCGTCGGGGACGTCGTGCCCTGGGACCGTGCGACGGACAGCGCGCGGCGCACCTGACCGGCGACCTCGCGCTCCCCGACGACCATCGACTCCAGGCCGGAGGCGACGGAGAAGAGGTGGCGGGCGACCTCCGGACCGGTCCTGACCTGCAGGGACTCGGCGACGTGGGCGAGGGGGAGGCCGCTGACGTCCGCGACGACCTGCGTGGCCGCCGCCTTCGCGCCCGCCCCGGGTGCACCGTCCGGTCCCGGCGCATCGTCCGTGGCGGACGCGCCCTCGTCGTCCACGTCCAGGTACAGCTCGAACCGGTTGCACGTCGCCAGGACGACGCAACCGGTGATCCGGGGGCTGGCGGTCACGACCGCCGACCCCACCGAGTGGGCCCCCGAGCTGAGCTGCTCGAGGACGTCCAGGTCGAGGTCGCGGTGGCTCGCCGTCAGAGTCAGGAGTGCCACAACCCTTGGATTCAACCAGCCGCCCGATTGTTCGGCACAATCGCAGGGTGACCCTCCCCGCGACCCATCCCATGATCGATGGTCGGACGGCCGGTTCCGCACTCATCCGGGCGTATCGCGGGACCCCCGGCGAGCCGGTGGCCGGGCCCGACGGCGAGCTCCGTCCGGGCGCCCCGGTGTGGTTCATGCGACAGGCCGGACGGTCGCTGCCGGAGTACCGCGAGCTGCGGCGCGGCGTGACGATGCTCGCCTCGTGCCTGGACCCGGCGATGGCCAGCGAGATCACCCTCCAGCCCGTCCGCCGCCACGGCGTCGACGCGGGCATCTTCTTCAGCGACATCGTCGTACCGCTGCTCCTGGCCGGCGTGGACGTGGACATCGTCCCCGGAACCGGTCCGGTGTTCGCCGAGCCCGTGCGGAGCGCTGCCGACGTGGCGCGGCTCGCGCCGCTGGACCCCGCCGCCCTCGCCCCGGTCGAGGAGGGGGTCCGGCTGACCGTCGCCGAGCTGGGCGGCACGCCGCTCATCGGGTTCGCCGGGGCACCGTTCACCCTGGCGAGCTACCTCGTCGAGGGCGGGCCGTCCAAGGACCAGCTGAGGGCGCGGACCCTGATGCACTCCGAGCCGGAGACCTGGCAGGCGCTGATGGACTGGGCTGCCGACGTGACGGGCACGTTCCTGCGCGCACAGGTGCTCGCCGGTGCGAGCGCCGCCCAGCTGTTCGACTCGTGGGCGGGCTCCCTGTCGCTCGCCGACTACGAGGCCTACGTCGCCCCCGCCTCCCACCGCGCCTTGTCCTACGTGGCGGACCTGGGCGTGCCCGTCGTCCACTTCGGCACGGCCACCGGCGAGCTGCTGGTCGCGATGCGCGAGGTGGGCGCGGACGTGGTGGGGGTCGACCACCGGATCGGCCTGGACGAGGCCGACCGGCGCCTGGGCGGGACGACGCCCCTGCAGGGCAACATCGACCCCGCCCTCCTCGCAGCGCCGTGGCCCGTGCTCGAGGCCCATGTCCTCGACGTGCTGCAGCGCGGGACGGCGGCGCCCGCGCACGTGCTCAACCTCGGTCACGGCGTCCCCCCGTCGACCGACCCCGACGTGCTCACCCACATCGTCGAGCTCGCGCACGGCACCCGATGAGCGGCGACCCGCACCTCACCGGCCGCGGCCCGCACGCCGTGGCCGGCGGCCCTGACCGCCGACCTGACGTCGTGGTCGTCGGGGGAGGCGTCGCGGGCCTGGTCGTCGCCCGTGACCTCGTCCACGCCGGGCTCAAGGTCACCGTGCTCGAGGCAGCGGACCGACTCGGCGGCCTGGTGGCCTCGCACGAGGTGGCCGGCCTGCGCCTCGACGCGGGTGCCGAATCCTTCGCGACGCGGTCGCCTGCGGTGGGTGACCTGATCGACGAGCTGGAGCTGACCGACCGCGTCGTCCTGCCGAACCCTGCGGGTGCGTGGGTCCGCCTGCCCGACCGCACGGTCCCGCTGCCCCGAGCCGGCATCCTCGGCATCCCCGGCCGGCTCTGGTCGCGGGACGTCCGCGACGCCGTCGGGGTGCTCGGATCGCTGCGAGCCTCCCTGGACCGCGTACTGCCGGGCCGCATCGGCTTCGGCCCGCTGACGCCCGACGAGGCAGCGCTCGGTGACGACGCGACCTCGGCCAGCCTCGGCCACCTGGTGCGAACCCGGATGGGTCGCCGCGTGCACGACAACCTGGTGGCTCCCGTGGTGACCGGGGTCCACTCGGCCCATCCCGACGACATGGACCTCGACACGGTGCTGCCGGGCGTGCGCGAGACGATGCTGCGGCGCGGCTCCGTGCCGGGTGCGTCGTCGCTGGCAGGCGTCATGTCCCGGACCCGCGCGGCAGCTCCGGCAGGGTCGGCGGTCGCCGGGCTGGTCGGCGGCATGAACCGTCTGGTGGCAGCCCTGGTCGCGGACGTCGAGTGCACCGGCGGGACGGTCAGCACAGGTGTGCGCGTCGAGGCCGTGGCGCCCCGGGACGACGGCTCGTGGTGGATCGTCACCGCCGGCGGCGAGGGCATGGCGACCGGACGCGTGGTGCTGGCCGTGCCCGGGCCCGTGGCCGGACGGCTCCTGCGCGAGCTCGTGCCCGAGATCGACGAGGTGGCCGGCGCGTCGGACACCGGCGCCGTGCTCGCGACGCTCGTGCTCGACGCCCCCGAGCTGGACAGCGCGCCGCGGGGGACGGGAGTGCTGGTCGCCGAGGGCGTCACCGACGTGACCGCCAAGGCCCTGACCCACGGGACGGCCAAGTGGGAGTGGCTCGCCGAGAAGGCCGGGCCGGGCCGGCACGTGCTGCGCCTCTCGTACGGACGGGCCGGCAAGTCCCTGCCGCCGGGGACCGGCGACACGCTCCAGGACACCGCCCTGGCAGACGCGAGCACCCTGCTCGGCGTCTCGCTGACCCGCGCACAGGTGGTCGGGTTCGCCCGGACGGTCTGGGAGGACGGGCTGCCCCGGGCGCTGCCCGGCCAGCAGGAGCGCGTCGCCCGGGTGCGGTCGGCGCTCGGACGCCTGCCCGGGCTGCACGCGTGCGGGTCGTGGTTCGCCGGGACGGGCCTGAGCTCGGTCGTCGCCGATGCGCGCCGCACGGCCCACGAGGTGCTCCTGGAGGTCGGTCCGCACCGGGTGTGACGCGGCGATCCGGCTATCTGACAAACCGTCATCTCCGCTCGCCGGTGACCTGGATTTCCGCATTTGGGTCCGGTCGCGCAGACTGCGGAACATGACCTCCGACACCTCGCTCGAGGGCCAGCCGGTGCGCCCGGCGCACGGCGCCCCGGCCACCGAGCCCACCGGATACGACGCCCCCGTCGACCCCACCAGCGGCGCCTGGACCCTGTGGACGGTCCTGCGCCGGCCCCCGGTGGCCGGCGAGTACACGCAGGCCCGTCGCCTCGACGTGGCGCCCACCATCGTCGAGGCTGCCGACGACGTGCCCGACGGCGTCACCCTGCGCGGCGTCTACGACGTCTCCGGCCTGCGGGCCGACGCGGACATCATGCTGTGGCTGCACGGCGACCGGCCGGAGGACCTCCAGGCGGAGGTGCGCCGGCTGCGCCGCACGTCCGAGCTCGCACCGCTGGCCCCCACCTGGTCGGCGATGGGCGTGCACCGCCCGGCGGAGTTCAGCGCCGACCACGCGCCGTCGTACATGCGCGACACGACCCCGCGCGAGTGGCTCACGGTCTACCCGTTCGTCCGCTCCTACGACTGGTACCTGCTGCCCGCCGACGAGCGCCGCTCCATGCTCGCCGAGCACGGACGCAAGGGCCGTCGCTTCACCGAGGTCCAGCCCAACACCGTCGCCGCGTTCGCCCTGGGTGACTACGAGTGGATCCTCGGCCTGGAGGCGGACGACCTCACGGACCTCGTGGACCTCATGCGCGACCTGCGCCAGACCGAGGCCCGGCGCCACGTGCGCGAGGAGGTGCCGTTCTACACCGGGCGCCTGATCACCCTCGCCGAGGTCGCCGGGGTGCTCCTGTGACCGCTCCGTCCACCGGACGCGCCCCTGCCACGACCACCCTGCACCTCCCGCCGAGCGAGCCCGAGCCGCGCGTCCCCTACGACGCCGTGCTGCTCGTCTCCTTCGGGGGGCCCGAGGGTCAGGACGACGTCCTGCCCTTCCTGCGCAACGTGACCCGCGGCCGCGGCATCCCCGACGAGCGCCTCGAGGAGGTCGCCCACCACTACCGGGCGTTCGGCGGCGTCAGCCCGATCAACGCCCAGAACAAGGCCCTGCAGGCGGCGCTGGCCGCCGAGCTCGCCGACCGTGGCATCGACCTGCCCGTCCTGTGGGGCAACCGCAACTGGGCGCCGTTCCTGACGGACGCCCTGCGCGAGGCCCACGAGGCCGGCCACCGGAAGCTGCTGGCCGTGGTGACCAGCGCGTACTCCTCGTACTCCGGCTGCCGGCAGTACCGCGAGGACCTCGCCCGCGCCCTCGCCGAGACCGGCCTCGAGGGTGAGCTCACGGTCGACAAGGTGCGCCAGTACTTCGACCACCCCGGCTTCGTGACCCCGTTCGTCCAGGGCATCCGCGAGGCCCTGCTGCGCACCCGCGACGCGCTCGTCGCAGGCACTGACGTGGTCGGCCCCGCCCGGCCCGACGTCGACCTGGCGCACGACGTGCACGTCCTGTTCGCGACCCACTCCATCCCGACCTCGACGGCCGTCACCTCCGGTCCGCCGGACGCGGGCCTCGGCGAGGAGGGTGCGTACGGCGCCCAGCACCGCGCCGTCGCGGAGGTCGTCATGGCCAGCGTCGGCTCGGGCGGGGACGTCGGCTCGGACGCCGCGGCCGAGCTCGGCACGGTCCCGTGGTCCCTCGTCTTCCAGTCGCGCAGCGGCGCCCCGACGACGCCGTGGCTCGAGCCGGACATCAACGACGCCATCGTCGGCCTCGCCCGTGACGGGGTCCGGGCCGTCGTCATCGTGCCGCTGGGCTTCGTCTCGGACCACATGGAGGTGCTCTGGGACCTCGACGAGGAGGCGCTGGCCACCGCCCGCGGAGCGGGCCTGCATGCCGAGCGGGTCCCGACGCCGGGCGTCCACCCCGACTTCGTCAGCGGTCTGGTGGACCTCGTCTGCGAGCGCTGGGCCGGGCAGACTGGCTCCGTGCTCGCGCCCAACCCGCCCGCCGTGCCATCGGGGGCCGCTGTGCCCGCTGTGCCGACGGCACCGACGAGGTCCCGCCCTGCGCTCACCCCGCTCGGCCCCTGGTACGACGTGTGCCGGCCGGGCTGCTGCGCCAACCCCCGCACGACGCTCCCCGCCGTGGCAGGTCTCGCGCCGTGACGGCCGCCGCGCCGGTGCGGCTGGGGACGCGCGGCAGCAGCCTCGCGATGACCCAGTCCGGGCTCGTCCAGCGCGCGCTGGAGGAGCTCCTCGGGGCGCCGGTGGACCTGGTGCGCGTGCGGACGGACGGCGACCGGCTGACCGGCTCGCTCGCGGCGCTCGGTGGCGCCGGCGTGTTCGTGGCAGCGCTGCGCGAGGCACTGCTCGACGGCCGCTGCGAGGTGGCCGTCCACTCCCTCAAGGACCTGCCGACCGGCTCCACGGAGGGCCTGGTCATCGCGGCGATCCCCGAGCGCGAGGACCCGCGCGACGCGCTCTGCGCGCGCGACGGCCTCACGCTGGAGGAGCTGCCGCCGGGCTCGACCATCGGCACCGGGTCGCCCCGCCGCGCGGCGCAGCTGCTGGCCGCCCGCCCGGACTGCACCGTGGTCGACATCCGCGGCAACGTCGAGACCCGGCTGCGTCGGGTCGCCCGGGCCGCGGACCAGACGGGCGAGGCGCCGCCCGTCGTCGCGGACGGCCCCAGTGACGCCCACCCCTCAGCCGCTCCGGATGCGCTCGGCGACCAGCCCGGCACCGGCGCCCACGGCGAGCTGCACGGTACGGCCGCCGGCGGTGACCTGGACGCCGTGGTGCTCGCCGCCGCCGGGCTGCACCGCCTCCACCGGCTCGACGTGGTCACCCAGTACCTCGACCCCGCGCTCGTGGCGCCCGCGCCCGGACAGGGTGCGCTCGCGATCGAGTGCTCCGCGGAGGTCATCGCCGAGGGCGGCCCGCTCGCCCGGGCGCTCGCCGTCCTCGACCACCTGCCGACGCGCCTCGCCGTGACCGCCGAACGCGCCGTGCTCGAGCGTCTCGAGGCCGGGTGCGCCGCGCCGATCGGGGCTCTCGGCCGCGTCGTCGGCTCGCGCCTGCGGCTCGACGTCGTCGTGTGCAAGGCCGACGGCACCTCCCAGATGCGCACGTCGGCGTCGGTCACCCTGCCCGACGGCCGGGATGCCCAGGTCGAGGCGGCCGCCCACCTCGGCCGCCGCGTCGCCGAGCAGCTGCTGGACTCCGGCGTGGCCACGCTCGCCCCTGTGGGCCCTACGGCTCCGCCGGCACCTGCTCGTCGACCGCTGACCGGGTGGCGCGTGCTGGTGCCGCGCGGTGGCGAGTGGGGCGACCGCGTCGTGACCCTCCTGGCCGCCCAGGGCGCGGATGCGGAGGTCGTGCCCCTGATCGAGTTCGCACCGCCGCTCGAGCTCACCATGCTCGACTCCGCGCTCACCGGCCTCGCGCTCGGCATCTACGACTGGGTGACCATCACCAGCGGCACCACCGTCCCCTACCTGGCGGCGCGCGCACCCCTGCACGTCGGCGCAGCCTCGGGCGAGACGCCGGACCCGGCCGTCGCCCTGGCGGCGCTGCTCGGCAACGTCCAGGTCGCCGCCGTCGGGCCGGGTACCGCCGCAGCCCTGGAGCGCATCGGCGTGGTGGCCGACCTGGTGCCCGCCGGTGAGCGATCGGCGCGGGGTCTGCTCGCCGAGTTCCCGCCGCCACCTCCCGACGGCGGCGGGCAGGGGCTCACCGCGCGCGTCCTCGTCCCGCACTCCGACCTCGCCGAGCCGACGCTCGCCCACGGCCTGCGCGAGGCGGGCTGGCAGGTCGACGACGTCGTCGCGTACCGCACCCTGTCCGGCGCGTCAGCCGGCAACGAGCTGCGCGAGGCGGTCCGGTCCGGCGCCTTCGACGCGGTGCTGCTGAGCTCGGCGAGCACCGTGACCAACCTGGTCGAGCTCGTCGGCACCCCGCCGGAAGGCATGGTGGTGTGCTGCATCGGACCACGCACCGAGCTGGCCGCCCTCGAGCTCGGGCTGCCCGTGCACGTCATCCCCGAGTCCGCCTCCGCCGAAGGTCTGGTGGAGGCGCTCGCCCGGTACGCCCAGGAGGTCCCCCGACCGTGAGCCAGTTCCCCGCCGTGCGTCCCCGCCGGCTGCGCACCACCCCTGCCATGCGACGGCTGGTCGCGCAGACCCACCTCGACCCGGCGCAGCTCGTGCTGCCCCTGTTCGTGCGTGAGGGCACGAACGAGCCGCTGCCCATCGGGTCGATGCCGGGCCAGGTTCAGCACTCGCGTGACAGCCTCCGGGCCGCGGTCACCCAGGCTGCCGGGGCCGGGCTGGGCGGCGTCATGCTCTTCGGCGTCCCGACCACGCGCGACGCGACGGGTACCGGCGCCACGGACCCCGACGGCGTGCTCAACGTGGCGCTAGCGGACGTGGCGGCCGAGGTCGGCGACGCGCTCGTGGTCATGGCCGACCTGTGCCTGGACGAGTTCACCGACCACGGGCACTGCGGTGTGCTCGGTGAGCCGCGTGCGGGCGGACGCGCCGCGGCGGGCGGCCCGGTGGTCGACAACGACGCCACCCTCGACCGCTACGAGGACATGGCTGTCGCGCAGGCAGAGGCCGGCGCCCACCTGCTGGGTCTCAGCGGGATGATGGACGGCCAGGTCACGGCCGTGCGCGCCGCCCTGGACGACGCCGGCTACCAGGACGTCGCCGTGCTCGCGTACGCCGCGAAGTACGCGTCCGCCTTCTACGGACCGTTCCGCGAGGCGGTCGAGTCGACGCTCGTCGGCGACCGCCGGACCTACCAGCTCGACCCGGCCAACCGCCGCGAGGGCCTGCGCGAGGCGCTGCTCGACATCGGTGAGGGCGCCGACGTCGTCATGGTGAAGCCTGCGATGAGCTACCTCGACGTCCTGGCCGACGTCGCCGCCGCCAGCCCGGTCCCGGTGTGGGCCTACCAGGT
>DASXVR010000328.1:0-1627 GCA_036504175.1 Actinotalea sp.
CGAGCGACTCGGCGTCGCCCCCACGACCGCCTACCGGCTCCTGCGGCTGGCCGAGCGCCTGGGGTACCTTCGCGCGACCTACGCCGCGCGCCCCGCCGAACGCTCGGTCGGCAGGTCGGCGGTGCTGTTCGAGCCAACCGAGCTCGCCCGCAGCACGCTTGCCCAGATCGCGAGTCCGCCACCGCTCGACGAGACGTGGGAGACGACGCGAGCCCGGCTCATCAAGGCCCTGGCGTCGCCGGATGCCGCCGCGATCGACACGGCGCTGCGGGACCTCCTGGCCGGCCTCGATGAGCCCGGCACGCCGGTCGATGTCGCCGGCCGAACGATCGCCGCCCTGATGATCAGCCTCGAGCAGGCCCACGGCGGCCTGGACGACGTCGACCTCCTTCGTCAGATCGCGAAGTCCGGGACCGGGTTCAGCCTCTCGACCCTGAGCGGCATGCTCCTCGGTCTGGCCTGGGCGGACCGGACCACACGGAGCCTCGCTGGCCGGCTGGACCGGCGGGTCGGGCGGCTCGAGGCGGCGCTGGCCGCGCTCTCCCCAGGGCAGGCGAGCGTCCTTGCCGGCTTCGCTGCCCAGCTTGACGTGGCCCTTCGTGCCCGTCGGCGCCGGCGTCCTGGCCCGGAACGCGGGCCGAGGACTTGACCCCACGAGGCCGGCCCGCCCCTCCCTCTCGCCTCGTCCTGCGCGATGGGTGGGCTCAACTCGCGCCGCCCCGAGGCGGGCAGCACCCGAACACGAAGCGAGCGGAGGAACTCACATCCGTGGACACCAACTTCGAACGAGTCAAGCGCGTCGTTCTCGAACAACTGGGCGTGGACCAGGACAAGGTCGTGCCGGAGGCGTCCCTCGTCGATGACCTCGATGCCGATTCACTTGACCTGGTCGAGCTGGTCATGTCCCTCGAGGAGGAGTTCGGTCTCGAGATCGCCGACGAGGAGGCCGAGGCCATCCGCACCGTCGGCGACGCCGTCGCCTACGTCGACCGCCACGCAGCTGACCAGCACCCGGACACCTAGCGAGCGGAGGACCGCACAGCCGTGGACACCAACGTCGAACGAGTCAAGCGCGTCGTACTCGAGCAGCTGCTCGTGGACGTCGACAGGGTCGTCCCGGAGGCGTCGCTCGTCGACGACCTCGAGGCCGATTCGCTTGACCTGGTCGAGCTGTTCATGGGCCTCGAGGAGGAATTCGGCCTGGACATCGCCGACGAGGATGCCGAGGCCATCCGCACCGTCGGTGATGCCGTTGCCTACGTCGACCATCACGCCGCCGACCAGCGCCCACCACGACCGGTGGCGGTCGCCAGCGCGGCCGGACCTCGACCGCTGCCGGCGCCGCCCGTCCGACGCGTGGTCGTGACGGGCCTGGGCGTGGTCACCGCGCTCGGCAACAGCGTGCCCGCTACCTGGGAGAACCTGCTCGCGGGACGGTCCGGGATCGGACCGATCACGCGCTTCGACGCCTCGCGCCTGACGGCGCGCATCGCGGGGGAGGTCAAGGACTTCGACGCCTCGGCGATCCTCGACCGGAAGGAACTGCGCAGGACCGACCGTCACGCCCAGTACGCGCTCGTCGCGACCCGCGAGGCGATGGACCAGGCGGGCCTGCCGGCCCGGCTCG
>DASXVR010000329.1:0-2067 GCA_036504175.1 Actinotalea sp.
GAGCTCCTCGACGTGCTGATGCGGCAGGTCAGCGAGCTGGTCCTCGCACGCAACGCCATCGCGCGCCTGGCCCAGGGCACCGCCGACGCCGACCTCGGCCGCGCGTCCCAGCGCCTCAGCCTGATCGCCTCGGAGCTGCAGGAGGGCGTCATGAAGACGCGCATGCAGCCCATCGAGCACGTCTGGTCCAAGGTGCCGCGCATGGTTCGCGACCTCGCCGCCGCCTGCGGCCGCCAGGTGCGGCTCGAGATGACCGGTGGCGACACCGAGCTCGACCGCAGCCTGCTCGAGGCGATCAAGGACCCGCTGACCCACCTGGTGCGCAACGCGGTCGACCACGGCATCGAGTCGGTCGAGGACAGGGCCGTCGTCGGCAAGCCCGCGCAGGGCCTGCTCTCGCTGCGTGCCTACCACGCCGGCGGCCAGGTGGTCGTCGAGGTCACCGACGACGGCAAGGGCATCGACCCGCAGAAGGTCGCCGCGAAGGCCATCGAACGCGGGGTCCGCACGGCCAAGCAGGTCGAGCTCATGGCCCCCGCCGAGCTGCTCCACCTGCTCTTCCTGCCGGGCTTCTCCACCGCCGACGCCGTGACGAACGTGTCCGGTCGGGGCGTCGGCATGGACGTCGTCCGCACCAAGATCGAGGCCATCGGCGGGACCGTCGACGTCGACTCGGTCGTCGGACGCGGCACCACGTGGCGCCTGCGCATCCCGCTGACGCTCGCGATCATGCCTGCGGTCACGGTCGAGTGCGCCCAGCAGGTGTACGCGATCCCGCAGGTGAGCCTGCTCGAGCTGGTCGCGCTGGACACCCAGTCCGGCTCGGGCTCGATCGAGTACGTGGGCTCGGCGGCCGTCTACCGGCTGCGCGAGGACCTGCTCCCGCTGGTCGACCTGCGGTCGGTGTTCGGGTCGCCCGCCCGGGACGCGAGCCAGCGCACGGTCATCGCCGTGCTCCAGGCGGACACGGTGCGCTTCGGCCTGCTGGTCGACCGCGTGCTGAACACCGAGGAGATCGTCGTCAAGCCGCTCTCCGCCCGCCTCAAGGCGATCGGCCTGTACGCCGGGGCGACGCTCATGGGCGACGGGCGCGTGTCGCTCATCCTCGACGTGCAGGGTCTGGCGCGCCGGTCCATGGCAGTCGAGATCGGTGAGGCCGATCGCACCTCCCACCTGGACGACGTGTCGCAGGTCGTCGAGACCGTGCAGGTGCTGGTCGCCGGGATCGGTGACGGCCGTCGCGTCGCGATCCCGCTGTCCTCGGTCACGCGGCTCGAACGGCTCCCGGCCTCGGTCGTCGAGCACGTCGGGGCCCGTGAGGTCATGCAGTACCGCGGCGGGATCACCCCCGTCGTCCGGCTCGACCGGCTGCTCGGCGGGTACGTCGAGCTGGGCGAGGACCTCACGGTCGTCGTCTGCACCCGGCGCGACCGGAGCGTGGCCCTGGTGGTCGCCGAGATCGTGGACATCGTCGACGACGACGCCGCGCACCACAGCGACCTGGGAGACAGCGGCCTGACCGGCTCGACGGTCCTCAAGGACCGCGTCACCGAGCTGCTCGACGTCCGCTCGGTCGTCGAGGCGGCCGACCCCCTGTTCTACGCCGACGAGCTCGACGAGCTCTCCGCTGAGCTGCACGAGATGGTGGGTGCCTGACATGGCCACGCGACACCTGGCGACCTTCGTCATCGACGGCGCGCGCTTCGGCGTGGACGTCCTCCTGGTCCAGGAGGCGCTGCGCTCGCAGGACCGCACGCCCGTCCCGCTGGCGGCCCCCGGCATCGCCGGCCTGGTCAACCTGCGCGGCGAGGTCGTGCTGAGCATCGACCTGCGCGTGCGGCTCGGCCTCGCGGCCCTGCCCGAGGACGCCGAGCCGATGATGGTCGTCGTCCAGGTCGGCGGGGAGGCCGTGAGCCTGCTCGTCGACGAGGTCGGCGACGTGATGGACGTCGAGGACTCCCAGTTCGAGGCCCCGCCGGACACCCTCACCGCCGACCTGCGCCAGGTCATCCTCGGCGCCTACAAGCTCCCGACAGGCCTGCTTCTCGCGCTCGACGTCGAGCGCGC
>DASXVR010000330.1:0-9524 GCA_036504175.1 Actinotalea sp.
GGTCATCGCCGGTTCGGCGGCTCCGAGGGACCTGGTGCCTGTCAGCCCATGTCAGCCCGTGCGCCCTCCCTCACGGGACGGGTGCGGCGAGCACGTCGTCGTAGGAGAAGGCGACCGGCCCGTTCGTGACCGAGCTGAACAGGAACGTGGTGATCCCGATGCCACCGGGGACCTGGAGCGTGGTCGAGGTCGAGTCGCTCATGGTGGCGTTCCAGGTGGTCGGCTCCGGCTGACCCACCTTCCAGATCCGGGCGCGGACCGCCGTCGGCGAGGTGCCCTGGACCTGGACCCGGACCGCCAGCTTGTCCCCGGCGTTGAACGTCAGACCGGCCACGGTCCCGCCGGCAACCACGGTGCCGTTGCCGCGCGTGACGTGGAGCTCGACAGAGCCGTCCGCGTAGAGGCGGACCCGCGCACCGTAGAAGTCGGTGGCAGTGACGCGGCGCCCCTGCACGTGGATGTACCCGCCGCTCCCGTTGGGAACCTTGTCGGCGCTGATGACCATCGTCAGGTCGGTGTTCGTCGACAGGACCGAGGTCAGCGCGGAGTTGAGCGTCCCGCCGGCGACGTCGGTGTGCACACCGGCCGTCCCGTTGACGGAGAACCTGCTGGCCGTGCCGGTGCTCGTCCAGGAGCCGCCGTTCTCGGCCGCGCCCCACCCGCCGCTGATGATGCGGGTGAAGGTGTCGCGAGCGAGGGCACCCGGGTCCGCCGGTGCGACCGTGACCGCGGACGACGTCAAGCCCGTGGCTCCGACGTTGTCCGTGACGGTGAGCGTCACCGTGTACGTGCCGCCGGCCAGGTAGGTGTGCGAGGCGGTCGCGCCGGAGCCGGTGCCGCCGTCGCCGAAGTCCCACGCGTAGGTGGCCACGGTGCCGTCGGGGTCGGACGAGCCCGAGCCGTCGACGGATAGCGCGAGGTTGACGGCCGACGACGTGAAGGCGGCGACCGGCGGCTGGTTGGCCGTGACGGTGATGTCGTGCGCAACCGTGCCCGTCGCGCCCTTGTCGTCGGTCACGATGAGCGTCACCGAGTAGGTGCCGGCAGCGGCGTAGGTGTGCGAGGCCGTCACGCCGGTCGCCGTGGACCCGTCACCGAAGTCCCACGCGTACGAGGCCACGGTGCCGTCTCCGTCCGACGACCCGGAGCCGTCGACCGACGCCGCCAGGAAGGTCGACGACGACGTGAAGGACGCCGTCGGCGGCTGGTTGACCGGAGGAGCCGTCACGGTGACGCTGTGCGCGACCGTGCCCGTCCCGCCCTTGTCGTCCGTGACCACGAGGGTCACCGGGTAGGTGCCCGCGGCGGCGTACGTGTGCGACGCGGTGACACCGGTGCCTGTTGCCCCGTCACCGAAGTCCCAGGCGTACGACGCGACGGTGCCGTCGGAGTCGGAGGAGCCGGAGCCGTCGACCGAGGCGGTCAGGAAGCTGGCCGACGAGGTGAACGCCGCCGTGGGAGCCACGTTGGACGTCGTGCCGACCGCCCCGGCCCACAGGTCGTCGTAGGAGAAGACGACGGGACCGTTGGTGGCGCTGCTGAACAGGAACGAGCTGATCCCGATCGCGCCGGGAGCCTGCAGCGAGGCGGTGGCGTCACTCATGCTCGCGAACCAGGCGGCAGGCTCGGTGGTGCCGACCTTCCACACCTTCGCCCGTACGGTCGTCGGGCTCGTGCCGTCGACCTGGAGCCGGAGCTGCAGCTTGTCGCCCGCAGCGAAGGTGAGCCCGCTGACGGTGCCGCCGGTGACCGGGGTGCCGTTGCTGCGGGTGACGTTGAGGTCGACGGAGCCGTCGGCGTTCAGGCGGACCCGCGCACCGTAGGCGTCGGTCGAGGTGACCCGGCGACCCTGCACAGAGAGGTACGCACCGCTGCCGTTGGGGACCTTGTCGGCTGAGAGCGTGACCTGGACCTCGGTCGAGGTGGACGAGATCGCGTTCAGGCTCGAGACGAGGGTCGCTCCCGCCGGAGTCGTGTGCAGGCCGGCGCTGCCGTTGACGGAGAACCGGCTGGCGGTGCCGGTCGACGTCCAGGCGCCGCCCGTGTCGGCGAAGCTCCAGCCGCCGGCCACGGTCCGGGTGAACGTGTCACGCACGAGGGCACCCGTCGGGTTGGGTGCGTTGGCGGTCACCTGGCCGGTGGTCGACGCCGTCGCACCGTTGTTGTCGGTGACCGTGAGGGTGATCGTGTACACGCCGGACGAGGCGTACGCGTGCGTCGCGGTCGCCCCGCTCCCCGTCGTGCCGTCGCCGAAGCTCCAGCCGTAGGACGCGATCGTGCCGTCCGGGTCGGACGAGCCCGAGCCGTCGACCGAGGCCGTCAGGTCCGTGACCGACGAGGTGAAGGACGCGGTCGGCGGCTGGTTCGGTGCCGTCGCCGTGAGCGTGCGGGACGTCGTCGCCGTGCCACCACGGTTGTCGGTGACGGTGAGCGTGACGGTGTAGGTGCCGCTCGCTGCGTAGGTGTGCGACGCCGTTGCCCCGGTGCCCGTCGAGCCGTCCCCGAAGGTCCAGTCGTAGGACGCGATCGTGCCGTCGGGGTCCGTCGAGGCCGAGCCGTCGACCGTCAGACCGAGGCCGGTGACCGAAGAGGTGAAGGACGCGGTCGGGAGCTGGTTGATGCCGAGCCCGAGGTTCCGGTGCTGGGCGACCTGGTCCGCGGTCAGCACGTGGGTGTACACGGCGACCTCGTCGATGGTGCCGGCGAAGAAGCCCTGCGGTCCGCCGGTCCTGTCGCTGCCGACCCGCCAGTACCCGGTCAGGTTGAGAGCGCCCGTCGTCGTGTTCTGCGCCACGAGGGCGCCGTCCACGTAGAGCCGCATGCCGCCCGGGCCCTGCGTGGCGACCAGGTGGTGCCACTGACCGTTGTTGTAGGCGGCAGGGCTGGTCAGGTTGACCATCGTGCCGGGGTTGGCGCCGAAGGTCAGGCGGCCGTCGGTCCCCATCCAGACGTGCCTGTCGTAGGACGTCGACTGACCCGTCTGGGCGTTGCCGAGGCCGATGAGCTTGCCACCCGCCGTCGTCGTGGTCTTGAACCACAGCTCCTCGGAGTAGGTGGTCGGGTTCACGTACGCCAGATCGCTCGAGAGAAGACCCTTCGAGCCGTCGAAGGTGACGGCCGTGTTCGAGACCCCGACCAGCGCCCCCGCTGAGCCGAGCGTGTAGCCGGTCCGGTAGGTGCCGGTGTTCGTGCCCACCGGGCCTGTGTCGGCCGCCTGGGTGCCGGAGGTCTCGCCGAGACGCCAGTAGAGGTCCGGCGAGGCGGAGCGCACGGCGGCGCCGTAGCTGTCGGCCGGGACCGGCGGCACGGAGACCGTGCGGCCCGAGGCGGTGTAGTGGGCGAGGACGCGGGTCGCGGACAACGCACCGTCGTAGACCGCGACGTCGTCGATCGAGGCAGCGAGGTAGTCGCTGGTCGGCTTGTTCGTCCAGCCGGTCAGACGGTCGCCACCGATGCGCCACCAGCCCCAGTACGCCCGGACCCAGCTGATGTCCCCACGCTCGGCGACCTGCTTGCCGTCGACGAACAGGCGCATCGTGCCGGCGCCGAAGGTGCCGACGACGTGGTGCCACTGGCCGTTGTTGTACGCGGACGGGCTGGTGATCGTCTGCACGGCGCTGGACTGGATGCCGAAGTAGAGCTTGCCGGCGTTGTCCATGTAGAGGTGCCTGTCGGCAGCGCTGGACGTGCCGGTCCCCTTGTTGCCGAACCCGACGATCTTGCCCCCGCGGGTCGACGTCGTCTTGACCCACGCCTCGACGGAGAACGAGTCGGGGGCGTTCGTCGGCTGGACGTTGGCCGTCGTCCCGTTCGAGGTGCCGTCGAAGGTCGCAGCCGTGTCGGTGTCACCCGAGATCGCGCCGGCGGCTCCGCGGGCCACGCCCGTGCCGTTGGTCAGGTTGTCGAAGAGGATCGAGTCCTTGAACGTGGTTCCCGCCGGCTCACCCAGGCGCCACAGCTCGTGCGGCTCGTCGGCCCGGACCTGCGTCAGGTAGGCGCCGATGGTGCCCGACGAGGCCACCGTGACGGTCACCCAGGACGAGGCGGTCGTGTTGCCGAAGGCATCTGTCGCCGTCACCTTGTAGCGCACCGACGCGCCGGGGGTCAGACCGGTGTCCGTGTACTCCATGTTCGGCAGCTGCCAGAACTTGGTGGTGAGCGTGCGCTGGTAGATCGGCGCGACGGTGGTCGTGTCGCGGTAGAGCTTGTAGACGAGGGTGTCGTTGTCGCGGTCGTAGTTGGCGCCGAACGCCACCTGCACCTGACCGGTCGCCGACGACGTCGCCCGCAGCAGGAAGGAGTCGTTGTTCAGCCGCGGCCCCTGCAGGTTCGGGGCGATGGTGCTCGAGGCGAAGCGGACCAGGCCCTGCTGGTCGGTGCCATTGACCTGGGTGAACTCGCCGCCGTACAGGACGTAGTCACCGCTGCCGTTGACGGTCCACGGCCCCTGGGACTGGCCGGTGTAGTTGCCGGTGTTGATGTTGGGGTACCAGGTGAGCTGGCTCGGCGCCGCCTGGTTCGGGTGGTCGCCGTACCCGTAGATGTCCGGGTGGTTCACGCCGGTCGCGGCCTTGGTGACAGCCGTACCGCGGTGGTAGGTCCACGGCTCGGTCTGCGGGAACCCACCCAGGTTGCCGCAGTAGTGCTTGTGGCTGGCCTCGTACACGGCACCGCCGAGCGGGAAGGCCGAGTAGGTGTCGCCGTGGCAGTCCGCGACCCACACCAGGCTTCCGGTCGCCCAGTCCGAGGAGAAGGTGCCCTCGAGGTTGCCGCCGGCACCGAAGTGGTAACCCGTGCCGTAGAAGTTCTGACCGTCGGTCTCCAGGCTCAGGATGCCCGAGCTCGCACCGGCGTCACGGATCTGGGTGTTGACCGGCAGCGGAAGGAGGGCGCCCGTCCCTGCGTCGACGCGGGCCAGGCCGTAGCCGGGGTTGGACGAGCCGTTGAGCGTGGTGAAGCTGCCGGCGACGACGACCGAGGCGCCGTCCGGGGAGACGAGGACCGCCTGGACGTTGCCGTCCGGGATCGCCGAGCTCAGACCGAGAGTCGTCGTCCCGGTGGCCGCGTCGATCGACGCGAGCTGCTGGCGTGCCACGCCGTTGACGCTGCTGAACGGTCCCCCGATGAACACGGTGCTGTTCGTCGCGGTGACCGAGTTCACCTTCGAGTTGATGACGGGCCGGAAGCTCGGGATCAGGGCGCCGGTCGCCGTGCTGAACGCGGCGAGGCGGTACTGGTTCACGCCGTCGACGGTGGTGAACGAGCCTGCCGCGTACAGGGTCGTGCCGTCCGGGGACACCGTCAGGTCGAGCACCTCGGCGTTGAACGACGGTGCGAAGCCGGGGATCAGCACGCCTGTGGTGAGGTCGTAGGCGAGCATGTTCGCCCGCGGGATCTCGTTGGTCCCCAGCGGGGAGCCCGCCGGGCGGGCCGAGGTGAAGCTGCCGCCCACATAGACGGTGTTGCCGACGACGACCTGGTTCCAGGCGACGCCGTTGATCTGCACCGTCGGCAGCCCGTCGGCGGAGACCGTCACGGGCAGGGTCGGGTCGGCAGGCATCGTGTCCGCCTGCGCCGCGATCGGCGCCAGTCCGACGAGGACGACAGCGCCCACGCCGAGGAGGGTTGCGAACCGGCCGAGGCGGGTGGCTGCCTGCATGTGCGGAACTCCTCGTCGTGCGACCGACCACGCCGGCCCGGGGGCGGGCGGCGCTGAGTCTGCTGAGAGCGCCACTTTAGGGCTCAAAACGGACATTTCACGCCTGTCATTCGGGTGAAATGTCCAGCATGTCCGCCGGTCGAGACACTCGAGGCTCGTCAGGCGGCCAGGGGCGAGAGGCGTCAGGCAGCCGGGGGTGCGGCCGGCAGGCAGTCGGTGGTGCGGCCGTCAGGCCGGAGCTGCACCGGTGAACAGGACGACCGTCGCGTCGACCGACAGGTCGAGCTCGATGAGGACGTCGCTCCGGGACTCGGTCGGCACCTTGAACACGAAGACCCCTGTGGCGTCCTGGCCCGGCGCGACGCTGGCCGGGAACTCGACGTGCCCCGGCTGCTGAAGGGTGATCGCGGGCGTCCGGTCGGTGCCGTAGTAGGCGTTGACCACCGCCGACGTCAGGTCCAGCGACGTCGACGTCCCGTTGCTCACGAGCACGGTCACGCGCAGGGACGGACCGCCCACCTCACCCGGAAGGTTCGCCTCGCCGGCGACCGACTCGATCGAGGTGATCCTCGCCTGGATCGAGGGAGCGGGGGCGGCCGGGGATGCCAGCGGAACAGGCTCGGCGGTCGGCCGGGCGGCGCCGGGCTCCCCGGGGGCGGGCGAGCTCGTCGTCGGCGCCGGCGCTGTCGGCTCGGACGTCGGCCCGGGCGTCGTGCTGGGCTCGGCGGACCCTGTGGGCGAGGCGGTGGCGGTCGGGTCCGTCGTGGGCGTGGAGCCGGCCGAGGCCGAGATCGACCCCGACGGCGCCGCTGACGTGTCGCCGGACCGGTTGGCGGCGACGGCCGTGACGAGGGCGGCCAGCACGACCACGGCGGCGGCGAGCACGGCCCAGGTGCGTCGCGGGTCGCGGACGACGCGGCTCCACCAGCCCTCGGGGGGCGGTGTCTGCGTCGTGCCGGTCATGGGTCCCACCTTCGCTCATCCCGAGTCTGCGGTCCTGACCCGCACCGCGCTCGCGCGCAGACGCCGAGGGTCTGTGGACGGACGAGGGAACCCCACCCTGCCTGTCCCAGATCGGGACAGTCCAGCGCCGATAGGGTGAAATCGACCACCTGGGTGCGTAGTTGGCCGACGAGGCGCGAGACTTGGACCCTGCGCCACCCCGTTCGACGTCGACAGGCGTCGCGGACGATCGGCACCGTCAGCCCGCCGACGAACACCCAGAGGAGCCAGATGGAACTCGGCGAGTACCTTGCAGCCCTGCGGAGGCGATGGATCGTCATCGTGCTGCTCGCTCTGCTCGGTGGTGCCGCCGGGTACCTGCAGGCGTCGAGCACCGCTCCCACGTACCGCTCGTCCAGCAGCGTGTACCTGTCCTTGACGCACGGGTCGACAGTCTCGGAGTTCTCGCAGGGCGCGACGTACGCGCAGAACGTCGTCCAGTCCTTCGTCCAGCTCGCGCGGATGCCCGTCGTCCTGCAGCCCGTGGTCGACGAGCTGCAGCTGGACACGACCGCCACGAAGCTGGCCTCACAGATCTCGACCGACTCACCCCTCAACACGATGATCATCGAGATCTCGGCCGTGAGCCGGGACTCGCAGCGGGCTGCCGACATCGCCAACTCCGTGGCCAAGCACCTCGCACAGACCCTTCCCCAGGTCTCGCCGACCTCCGAGGACGGCGTCTCCTCGCTGAAGATGACAGTGATCGCCCCGGCTGAGCCCCCGATCGCTCCGTTCGCGCCGCGTCCACGGCTCATGGCGGCCGCCGGCGCGGCTGTCGGTGCCCTGCTCGCGGTCCTGGTGGCGCTTGCGCTGGCGCAGCTCGACACCCTGGTCCGGACCGCCACCGACCTGCCGATGGCGCCGGCCCGCACGATCCTCGGCCAGGTGCCGCACGACCGTTCCCTCGCCCGGCGACCGCGCGCGGTGCTCGACCACCCGCACAGCCCGATCGCCGAGAGCTACCGCCGGCTGCGCACGAACCTGCAGTTCCTGGACGCGTCACGCCGGCTCCGGTCGTTCGTGATCACGTCGTCGGTCCCCGGCGAGGGGAAGTCGACGACGTCGGTCAACCTCGCACTGGTCATGGCCGAGAAGGGCATGCGCGTCCTGCTGGTCGACGCCGACCTCCGGTCACCCTCGATCGCCGACATCTGCGGACTCGAGGGCGGGGCGGGACTCTCCGCCGTCCTCATCCACGAGGCCGTCATCGACGACGTCGCCCAGCCCTGGGGCGTGCCAGGTCTGCACGTGATGACCGCAGGTCAGATCCCTCCGAACCCGACGCAGCTGATCGACTCCGAGTCGATGACCGAGTTCCTCCGGGCCGCCGGTGCGCAGTACGACATGGTCATCCTCGACACCCCTCCCCTCCTCGCCGTCACCGACGCCGCGGTCCTGGCCCACCTGACCGACGGTGCACTGCTCGTCGTCGGCAGCCGCAAGGTCAAGAAGCCGGACCTCCAGGAGGCTCTGGACTCGCTCGACGCGGCCAGCGCGTCGGTCCTCGGCATCCTGGTCAACGGCGTCGCTCGTCGTCGCAAGGACGTGCGCTACGGCTACGGCCAGACACCGGCCCGGCGGGCCCCCTTCCGCCGGATGTCGCGGCACGCACGGCAGGCCAGCCGGTCCGCGCGCCAGGCTGCGACCACAGCGCGCGAGGCAGGGCCCCTCACGGAGGCCAAGGGACTGTGGCCCCTCGCCGGCGGCGTCGGTGAGGGCGTGGCCCTGGAGCACGCCGGGTCGCACCGCGCCGCGGTCACCGAGCACCACACAGCGGCCGCGCCCTCGTCGGCGCCCACCGGCCCTGACGGCCAGGATCAAGCCGGCCAGAACGGCCAGGACCAGCACCTGACGCCGGAGGCGGCTGAGGTCGTCGACGGTGGCGACGACGCCATGGCAACGGCGCGGGGCGGCGTCACCGGGAGCGACTGAGTGTCGACGCCCGCGGTCCGGGAGGACCCGCCGCCTGCGTCGGCCCCCCCGACCCCGACCCCCACCGCGCGCCGGCGGTCGGACCATCCGCTGGTGGCGCCACTGGTGATCGGGGTCGTCGCAACCGTCCTCACCGCGATCGGTTCGTGGAACGTCTCGTTGTGGTCCGACGAGGTGGCGACGCTGTCGGCGGCCGAGCGCGACGTCGGTGCCCTCGAGCGGCTGGTCGAGCGGATCGACGCGGTCCATGGCACCTACTACCTGCTCATGCACCTGTGGGTCGGCTGGTTCGGGGCCTCACCGGTCGCCGTCCGGCTCCCGTCCGCCCTCGCGGTCGGGGTGGCCGCCGCCGGCGTCGTCGTGCTGGCTCGCAGACTGGCCGGCCCGCGGACGGCCCTCCTGGCGGGCGCGGTCTTCCTCGTCCTCCCGCGCGTGACCTGGGCCGGGATCGAGGCGCGGCCGTTCGCCCTGAGCATCGCCGTCGCCGTCTGGATGACGGTCGTCCTCCACAGCGCGGTGACCCGCGGCGGGGCAGCCCGCTACGTCGGTTACGGGCTCCTCCTCGCGCTCGGGACCGCCGTCAACCTGTACGTCGCCCTGGTGGCCGCCGCGCACGTCGTCACCCTCCTGCTCTCGCGGTCGCCCCGGCGCACGGTCGTCGCGACAGTGCTCGCGGCCGCCGGAGGTCTCGCCGCTGCCTCGCCCGTCGTCCTCGCCGCGCTCGGACAGGGCGGGCACCTCGGACGACGCGGGCTGTCACTCCTGGGGCTGGCGCGCAACGTGATCGTGAACCAGTGGTTCCTCGGTGAGACGCCGACAGGGACGACGGCGTCGGGTTCCACCCTGGCCGCGGGCAGCGTGTGGAAGCTGGCTGCCATCGCGCTGGCCCTGCTGTGCTGGGCCCTGGTGGTGTGGGCGACGGTGCAGG
>DASXVR010000331.1:0-2670 GCA_036504175.1 Actinotalea sp.
GGCGCTCGCAGAACCGGGCACCGAGCTCGCGGTGGACGTACGTGCACGCCCGGAACCGGTGCGCGTGGTGTCCCTGCCCTTCTACCGTCGGTCCTAGCAGCCGACTCGTCCCTACCATCACGCCCCAGCTGAACGAGGAGCCACCGTGGCAGACGTCCCGACCGACCTGCAGTACACCGCCGAGCACGAGTGGATCACCCAGGCCGACCCGGCCACCGTCGGCATCACCGCGACTGCCGCCGACGCGCTCGGCGACGTCGTGTACCTCGAGCTGCCGGAGGTCGGCGCTCACGTGACGGCCGGCGCGGTGTGCGGGGAGATCGAGTCGACCAAGTCGGTGTCGGAGATCTTCTCGCCCGTCACCGGCACCGTCGTCGAGGTCAACGACGAGGCGGTGGGCGACCCGAGCCTGGTCAACGCCGACCCCTACGGTCGCGGCTGGCTGCTGCGGGTCGAGGTCATCGCGACCGGCGCTCTGCTGAGCCCTCAGGAGTACGCCGATCTCGTCGGCCACTGACGTCTTCCTCTGGGCCGAACGGGTGATTGCGTCACCCGTTAGTGGTTCACCGATCAACGGTCTGACCTGCACAAACGCCGGTGCCGACGCCTTCTAGCGCCGGCCCTGGCGTGCTGCAAGAGCATGATCAACGAATCGCGGGTGAAAACGGCGTCATGCCGGGTGAACTCCGGACTCTCTCCAGGTGTCACGCAAGAACGGTGTCCCCCGGCACCGGTCCAACTGGAGGTTGTCATGTCGATGGATCTGCGCGCGGTGCCCACGCAGCGGACCGCTGAGCCCCTGACACGCCGCGAGCGCGTCATCCTCTCGAACCTCGACACGGACATCACCCTCGAGGAGATCGCCAGCCGCCTCTTCGTGACCCGTAACACGGTCAAGTCGCAGGTGCGCAGCGTCTACCGCAAGCTCGGCGTGTCCACCCGCGCCGACGCCGTGGAGTGCGCCCGCCAGTTCGGCCTTCGCTGACCCGTCGCTCGCCGGGCGGCCCGATGGCCTGAGCCCGCGAGCAACCTGCACGTAACCGCTGACCCGTTCGGCCCGTGCGGCCTGGTCGGCCCCGTCCCGGTAGTCTCGGAGTTGTGACGCTCCGGGCCTCCCCGGGCCCCGGCCGAGGGCAGGTGAACGTGGACCGTCCGGTCGCGCAGCCATCCTCCTCGGACGAGCACTGGGCGCCGGACCACCTGGTCCTGGACCGCCGGGTCCTGCAGTACGCGGGCCGGCTCCTCGTCGAGCACGACGACGACGGACACATCCTCGAGTACTCCCCCCTGGCCGGCATGGCCGCCGTCGAGCAGCGCTACCCGGCGTGGGCCCTCGGTCCGTTCGGACGGGTCGAGCCGGAACGCGGGCTCCCCGAGCTTCCCGGTGTCTACGCCCTCGTCGAGCAGGGTGTCGTCCGGTACGTCGGGTCGACCGTGAACCTGGCCCGCACGTTCGACGCCCGCCACGGTCTCGGCCACATCTCGCGCCGCGACTGCCAGCTCTCCAAGCACGAGGAGCGCTGCCGGCTCAACCGCCTGGTCGTCGCCTCGGCGAAAGCCGGACGTGTCGTCGACGTCTACCTGATCACCACGCAGGACACCAAGCGCCGCCCGTGGACGTCAACGGCTCGGGCGGGCGCCGTGCCGGCCGCGCTCGCCACCCAGCTCGCCCGAAGCGCCCGGGGCTCCTGGCACCTGCCCTCGTGACGGGCACGGGCGTGTCGGTCGGCGCGGTGCCCGGCAGTCCCGGTCGTGACGCGCCGCTCATCGTCGTCGCCGCGGCGCTCGTCGACGACCTGCGGTCACCGACCCGGCTGCTGGCCGCACGTCGTCACCGGCCTGCGGCGCTCGCCGGGCGCTGGGAGTTCCCCGGCGGCAAGGTGCATCCGGACGAGGATCCGCTCGCGGCCCTGCACCGCGAGATACACGAGGAGCTGGGTGTCGCGATCGAGGTCGGCGACGAGGTCCCCGGGCCCGACGCCGGCGCGTGGCAGATCTCGCCCCGGTACGCACTGCGCCTGTGGACCGCGACAGTCGTCTCCGGCGAACCCCAGCCGCTCGCCGAGCACGACGAGCTGCGGTGGCTCGAGCTCGGGACGTGGTCGTCCGTCCCGTGGCTCGACGCCGACGTCCGCATCGTCCACCTGCTTACAGTGAGTCATGGTCAGGGACCCGCTGCACAACCGTGAGCAGGCGATCGGCCGGGCGGCGGTGCATGCTGCGACGGGCCGGTCGCGGTCCGCGTGGTTCCGCCTGCTCGACGACGCCGGAGGCCGCGGCTGGGACCGCACCGAGGTGGTGGCCCGGCTGGTGGAGGAGGGCGTCAACCCGTGGTGGGCGGACGTGCTCGCCGAGCGATACGGCGAGGCGCTCGTGCGGCCCGCGCACAGCACGCCGAGCAATTCACTGAACAGCTCACCGCGGGACACGCGCGACGCAAAGCGTGACGGACAGCGCGACGCGCAGCGTGACGGGCAGCGTGACGCGCAGCGTGACGGACAGCCTTGCGGACAGCGTGACGGACAGCGTGACGCACCGGAGCCTCGGTGACGGCCGGGCCTGAGCTGGTCGCGGACTGCTCGCGCTGCGCGGGTCTGTGCTGCGTGGTTCCGGCGTTCGTGAGGTCGGCGGACTTCGCGATCACGAAGCCGGCCCAGACCCCGTGCCCGA
>DASXVR010000332.1:0-8052 GCA_036504175.1 Actinotalea sp.
GAGCAGCTCCTCGCGGCGGGTGGGATCGCCATCATCCCGCGCGGCGTACCGCACGCCTTCATGGTGACGACGCCGACGGCCCGGATGCTCTGCCTCCAGACGCCGGGCGGTGGCGAGGCGTTCTACCGGGACGCGAGCGAGCCGGCCGGCGAGGGCGAGGCACCGGAGCCCGACTTCGGGCGGGTCCGCCATGCAGCGGCTGTCACGGGCGCGATCGAGATCCTGGGCCCGCCGCCGTTCTGAGCCACCTCGTCATCGGCCGCACATGACGAAACCCCGCCCCTCCTGCGGTTGTCACCGCGGGTGGGACGGGGTGTCCGTCGGTGGAGCTGAGGGGATTCGAACCCCTGACCTTCTCATTGCGAACGAGACGCGCTACCAACTGCGCCACAGCCCCTTGAGCGGGTAACAGGTTAGCACCCGAGGTCCGGTGCCAAGGAATCCGCCGGCCACCCCGGCGCCCTGCTGGCGCCGGTCACTCCCCCGCTGCGCGACGGCGGGCAAGGATCGCGTCGAGGTCGAGGCCCGCGGAGGTACGCGACGCCGCGGCGGCGGGTGCAACGAGCTCGTCGGCGCGCTCCACCCCGTCCGCCCCGACCGGCGCGGAGAGCTCGTCGGGGCTCACGGCGCGCTGCGGCTCGTCCAGGACGAGAGGTGCAGGCTCGCCGCGACGGGCGGCCGGCTTGAGCGTGTAGGTGGGTCGCGGCACGGGGACCGGGGCCCAGGTGGGGCTGGTCGTGCGGACCATGCGGTCGGCCGACGCTGCGGACCCGGCGGACACCGTCGACGACGTGGCTGCTGGCTTCTCGGCGTCGGCAGGTCCGGACACACCGGCGCCAACGGCGTCGGATGTCGCCCGCGCGGACGGCCGAGCAGCGGACGGGACGCGGGCCATGATCTCGGTCGCCCCCTCGGACGGGTGCACGGCACGTCCGACGACGCTCGACCCGCGAGCGGCCCGGGCTACCGGCAGCGGCACGCGCGTCGCGGCCCCCGCCTCCCACTCGGCGTCGGCACGCGCGCCCGCGACGACGGCACGCCGGCCGAGGCCCAGGACGCCCAGCAGGGCGACGCTCGGCACGGCCCCGGCCAGGACGGAGGCACCGGACACGCCGACGACGGTCCAGCCGGCGGCGACGGCAAGCAGCAGCACCGCCGTCAGCAGCGCGCGACGGCGGGCACCGGCGGCGCGGGCCTGGAGATGGGCGGCACGTCGGGCGTGCTCGGCGGCGCTGCGGCGTGCCGCATCGGCGGAGATGCGGTCCCGGGTTCCGTGCGGTCGGTCCATGGGGCCGCCTCCTCGTCCTGCTCGTCCGACCTGGTCCCGGGGTGAGTGCAGGTGCACCCTCCCCGGTGCGTCGACCGCCGGCTCGACGGTCGTCGCCCGCCTGAGCCTGAGCCGGCCGTTCCCGCGAGCCGGGTCCTCCGCGACACGCAGGACCCGCAGCTGCTCGGAGAAGCGGTCCTCGGTCCGGGACTCCAGCAGCTGTTGGCGGTACCTCAGCCGGTGTGGCACCAGATAGGCGATCCAGAGCCCGGCCATCGCGATCACCACGAAGCCGGCCTGGTTCACGTCCCGACGGTAGGCGAGCGGCCCGCCCCGCCCGAGGACGTCGGCGGCGTGTCGGAGGGCGAACTACACGCCTGTTGTTCTCACCCGGTGCCAGCGCGCCAGGAGGCCGTCCGGAACCTCCTCGCGGGTCACCGCGAAGGTGCGATGGTCGCACCACCTGCCCTGGATGTGCAGGAAGCGCTCGCGCAGGCCCTCGTCGCGCAGCCCGAGCTTGGCGACGACCCGCAGGCTGGCGGCGTTCTCCGGCCGGATGTTGATCTCGATGCGGTGCAGACCGACAGGTCCGAAGCAGTGGTCGACAGCGAGGGCCACCGCGGTGGGCGTGATGCCGCGCCCGGCGACGTGCTGGCTGACCCAGTAGCCGATGCTCCCCGAGCACAGCGAGCCGCGCACGATCGTCGCCACGGTGAGCTGCCCGACGAGCTCGCCGCGGTACTCGATCGCGAAGGGCAGGGCCGTGCCGGAGCGCGCCTGGCTCGCGAGCGTCCGGACGAACTCACCGAAGCTGGGCGGCGGACCGGTCACGGGCTCGGGCGAGGTGGCCTCCCACGGGTCCAGCCAGGCCACGTTGCGCAGGCGCGCGGCGAGCCACTCCCGGGAGTCCCGACGCCGCAACGGTCGCAGGACGACGTCGCCGTCGCGCAGCACGACAGGCCATCCGCGGGCCATCTCAACCCTCCAGCACCAGGCAGGCGAGGATGTCCCCCGCACGAACGGTCGTCACGTCCTCCCCGACCACCGCGAGCGCGTTCGCCGCTGCGAGCGCCGAGACCGACACTGCAGCCGGATCCCCGACGGGCGCAACCCGGTACCCCTCGGCCGGCGAGCCGGTGACCCGGGCCGGCACGAACTGGCGCCGCCCAGCAGGCGAGGACCAGCCGACCGTGGTCGCGGCACGGATCGAGGCCCGGAACAGGTCGTCGTGGCCGGCCATCATCCGCAGCGCGGGCCGGACGAACGCCTCGAAGGACACCAGCGCCGCAACCGGGTGGCCCGGGAGCGCGAAGACCGGCACGCCCATGACGTCCGGCGGTGCGGCCGGCCCGGTGACGGCGTCACCCCGCCCACGCTCGTCGCGCTCGTCCTCGGCGGTCACCGTGCCGAAGCCCTGCCGGTGCCCGGGGGTCATCGCGACCTGGTCGAAGCGGACGGTGCCGAGCGGCGCGAGGACGTCGGTCACGGTGTCCCACGGTCCGGCGCTCAGCCCGCCGGTGAGCACGAGCAGGTCTGCCCGCACCAGCTGGTCGGCGAGGAGCTCGCGCAGGGCGGCGCGGTCGTCGCCCACGGGGCCGACGCGGACGGCGCTCGCCCCCGTGTCCTTGACGGCAGCAGCCAGCGCCGGGCCGTCGACGTCGTACACGCGCCCGCCGTCCAGCCGCCTGCCGGGTTCCACGAGCTCGTCCCCGATCGAGACGATGACCACGCGCGGCGCAGGGTGCACCCGCAGGCGGCCACGCCCGAGCGCGGCGGCCACCGCGAGGTGCCGCGCGCCGAGCCGCGTGCCGCGCTCGAGCACGACCTGGCCGACGGCGGCGTCCTGCCCGGCGGGGCGCAGGTGCTGGCCCGGCAGCACGTCCGCCCTGATCAGCACGCGTGCCCGCCCCCGGTCGGTGTGCTCGAGCGGGACGACGGCGTCGGCACCGAGCGGCAGCGGGGCGCCTGCCGCAACAAGGATGGCGGTGCCGTCCACCAGGCGCAGCGGTGAGGTGGAGGTGACCGGAGCGTCGTGCACCACCGGCAGCGCCGCGCCGTCGAGCCCAGCGGCCCCCACGTCGACGGACCTCACCGCGTACCCGTCGCACCCGGCGACGGCCCAGGGCGGCACCGAGCGCTCGGCGACGACGTCCTCGGCCAGGATGCAGCCGTCGGCGTCGGCCAGCACCACGTCCAGCGGCGCCGCGGGACGGGCCGCCGCGAGGACCGTCGAGAGGTGGTCGGAGACGGACCTCACCGGCGCACCACCGCGACGGCGCGCCTGGCTACCCGGGTGGTGGTGGTCACAGCGTGGCGACGTACTCGATGAGCCAGGCGCGCAGGTCAGGGCCGAGGTCCGGCCTGTCGACGGCGATCCGGACGACGGCCTTGAGGTAGTCCAGGCGGTCGCCGGTGTCGTACCGCCGGCCGCGGAAGATCACGCCGTGCACCCCGCCGCCCTGCTCGGCCGGCATGGTCGCGAGGGTCGCGAGCGCGTCGGTCAGCTGGATCTCGCCGCCACGCCCGGGTGCGGTGTCGTGCAGCACCTCGAACACAGCGGGGTCGAGCACGTAGCGCCCGATGACGGCCAGGTTGCTCGGGGCGTCCTGCGGGTCGGGCTTCTCGACGAGGCCGGTCACCCGCACGTGGTCGGGGTTGGTCGAGCCCTCCATCGGCTCGACCGCGGCGCACCCGTACAGGTGCACCTGCTCCGGCGGCACCTCGAGCAGGGCGATGACCGACCCGCCTGTGTGCTCGCGCAGCGCGATCATGTCCGTCAGCAGGGGGTCCCGCTCGTCGATCAGGTCGTCGCCGAGCAGCACCGCGAACGGCTCGCTGCCGACATGGTGACGCGCGCACAGCACCGCGTGGCCCAGGCCCTTGGGCTGCCCCTGCCGCACGAAGTGGACGTTCGCCAGCTCGCTGGAGCGCCGCACCTGCGCGAGCCGGATCTCGTCCCCCTTGGCCTCCAGGGCACTCTCCAGCTCGGGGACGGAGTCGAAGTGGTCGGCGAGCGTGCGCTTGGACCGACCGGTGATCATGAGCACGTCGTCCAGGCCGGCGGCGACTGCCTCCTCGACGACGTACTGGATGGCCGGCTTGTCCACGATCGGCAGCATCTCCTTGGGCGTGGACTTCGTGGCGGGCAGGAACCTGGTTCCCAGGCCCGCGGCGGGGATCACGGCTTTACGGATCGTCATGCCGGGCAGGCTATCCGGACGGGCGCGGCTGTGGCTCCCCTGCCGGCTCGCGCGGTGGTGTCCCGGCTGGTCGCTCCTTGACCAGAGCGTGACCATGAGATGATGGACGCATGATCACCGCCGGGCAGCCCTATCTCGAACGCCGGCCCGGGGCCGATCTCGCAGAGGCCAAGGAGGAGCTCCGGGCCCTGATCCGCGCCGAGCGCGAGCGGATGAGCCCGAGCGCCCGGACCCGGGCCGCCGAGGGGTTCGCCCAGGTGATCGGCGACCTCCCGCAGCTGCGCGCGGCGAGCATCGTCGCCGCCTACGTGTCCCGCCCGTACGAGCCGGCCACCGTCCCCCTGATCGAGCGTCTCGCGGCACGCGGCACCAAGGTGCTGCTCCCGGTGCTCGGCTCGGGTTTGCAGCGCGACTGGGCGTGGTTCACCTCCGCCGACGACCTCCAGGTGCGTGCGCCTGGACGCCCGGCCGAGCCGTCCGGACCCACGCTGGGCGGTGACGCCATCAAGCTGGCGGACGCCATCGTCGCCCCGGCCCTGGCGGTCGACACGACCGGCGCGCGCCTCGGGCAGGGCGGCGGCTGGTACGACCGCGTGCTCGTCCACGCGCGCCCGGGTGTGCCGGTGATCGCGATGGTGTACCCCGACGAGGTCTACGACGCCACGACCCGGCCGCTGCCGTGCGAGGACCACGACAAGCCGGCCGACATCGTCAGCACCCCCGTCGGCTGGCAGTGGCTGCGCAAGCCGGCCGCCTGACCGTCCGTCAGGAGCCTGAGGTACCCGGCACGAGGGTCAGCGTGTGCGCGGTCGACGTCTCGACCGCCGGTGCGCTGAACGGCCAGGGGAACGTCTTGCCGGACCCCCACGCCTCGAGCTGGTCGGTGTAGTGCACGCTCCCGGGGTGCCCGGAGGTGCCGGTCATCGCCACCCACGTCGACCCGTCGAGGTCTGACAGGTCGACCACCATGCGCATCGACGGCGCCGCGGTCACGTCGAACGAGCCGCTCGCGGCGTCCCAGGCCGTCGCGTCCACGATGGCGGAGCTGCCCGCGACGCCGATCGGCTCGGGGTTGACCAGCTCACGGATGAGGTTGGGGATGTCCGGACCGCCGAGCACCGCGTGCTGGGGCGCGAAGGAGTGGAGCTGTCCCCACCGCCAGCCCTGAACATCCTTGCCGAGCCGCACGGTCAGCTCGGCGCGGGCCGTCACCAGCGCCTGGGCCAGCACGGAGTCACGGCTCTCGACGACGTTGACGGTGCGCCTGTCGTCCCACCAGGGGCTGTCGGGCTGCTCGAGCAGCCGGCTCACGACCTGCAGCCAGCGGCTGTTCCCGTTCGGCCACTCGACCTCCGGGAGGTCGTCCTGGAACGTGAGCTGGAGGATCGTGGCCCAGACGTCGGCGAAGTAGGCGGCGGCCGGGGAGTCGGCGTCCTGGCGGCCGTCCCAGCCGCGCAGCAGGTCCACGCCCTGGCTGGTGAAGGCGTCCTGGACCGGCACCGCGAGGAGCGCCGGGACGAGGACCTTGGCGTAGGGGCTCTTCGTGTCGTTCTGCAGCTCGGAGGTGGTCGCCACGTCGATGGGCGTCTTGGAGGCGATCAGCTCGTCGAGGCGGTCGCGGATGCGCTGGGCCCGGTACCCGTAGTCCCAGTCGGACGTGAGGAAGGGACCTTCGCCGGCGGGTGTCACGGCCTGGTTCGCCGCCACGACGTAGCCCTCGGCCGGGTCCTGCGCGGCAGGCATCGCCGCCGGGTCGACATAGCCCTGCCAGTCGTAGCGGGAGTCCCAGCCCGGTCGCGGCCAGGTCCCGTCGGAGGGGACGGGACCGTCCGTGACCACGGCGCGCACCGGGATCCGGCCCGGCGCCTGGTAACCGATGTGGCCGTCGGTGGTGGCGTAGACGATGTTCTGCGAGGGGACGGCGAAGTCCTTGGCGGCCGAGGCGATGTCGGCCGCGTCCTTGGCCGTGTCGAAGGCGAAGACGGCGTCGGCCGTGCGGCCGGGCTCGAGGGCGGTCCAGCCGAGGGCGACCTCTGCCGTGCCACGGCCACCGGAGGCGAGGGGGACGGTGGCCGCCGGCCCCACCTCGAGCACGTCGGAGATGATCGGGCCGTGCACCGTCGAGCGGACGGCCAGGCTCACGTCCGCCGCCCCGTTGACCTTGATCACCTCGCGGCGCAGGTCGAGGGGCACCTGCTTGCCGTCCCGCTCGTAGGTGCCTGCGCTGCGGTTCGTGTGCTCGACGAAGAAGTCGGTGACGTCGGCGCCGAGGTTGGTCAGCCCCCAGGCGAGCTGGGCGTTGTGGCCGATGATCACCCCCGGGAAGCCCGAGAAGGTGAAGCCGGAGACGGCGAACGGGCAGTCCGGGGTCACCTCGTTGCAGTACAGGCCCATCTGCATCCAGATGCCCGGCGCCGAGATCGACAGGTGCGGGTCGTTCGCGAGGATGGGCAGGCCGCTCGCGGTGTGGTCACCCGAGACCACCCACGAGTTCGAGCCCGTGCCGTCCCCGCTGCCGATCAGGTGCGGCACGGCCGCCAGGGCACGCGAGGTCGCCTCGAGCGCCGCCGTGAGGTCGCCGCCGAGCATCGGCGCGGTCGGCAGGGCGTGCGCCGCCGGCTGGGCCACGGTGCCAGACGCCAGGATGGGGGCGTTCGTCGCCTGCGGGTAGGACGGGTAGAGGTCCTCCACCCGCGCGACGTCGCGCACCGTGGAGTAGGCGAGGGCGCGGCCGAGCTCGTCGTCGTAGTTCCCGCGCAGGTCCCAGGCCATCGCCTTGAGCCAGGCGAGCGAGTCGATGGGGTCCCAGTGCTCGGGGGCCGGGACGTCGACGATCCGGCCGAGCACCGTGTACTCGAGCGCGAGCGAGGCGGGGTCGCGCTGGTCGAGGTAGGCGTTGACGCCGTCGGCGTAGGCCTGGAGGTGGTCACGCGTCTCCGGGGTGAGCAGCGCCCACTCCTGCTTGGCGACGCGGCTCCACCCGAACGTCCGGATGACCTTGTCCGCCTTGAGCGCGTCCTCGTTCTGACCGACCAGCTCGGAGAGCCGACCGGAGGTCACGTGGCGCCGGTAGTCCATCTCGAAGAAGCGGTCCTGCGCGTGCACGTAGCCCTGGGCGCGGAAGAGGTCGTCGGCGCTGTCGGCGTAGATGCTGGGCACCCCACGGGCGTCCCGCAGCACGCGCACCTCCCCCTGCAGACCGGGTACCTCGAGGGTCCCGGAGTGCTCCGGCAGCGGACGCCGGATGAGGTTGGTGACGAGAGCGACGGTCGCCACGAGGGCGATGACCAGGACCGCCGCGACCCCCACGAGGACCCGCGCGGCTCGACGACGAGGCACGCTGCGAGACTAACGGCCCCGGCGTCGGCCCGCCGGGCCGTCCGCCCGGCCGATGCCGGGTGCGACCCTTGCGCCGCAGACCGTACGATTGGCACTCGGACAAGGCGAGTGCCAGCGGACGCCCCAGGGCGACTGCCGGCGATCACTCCCGAACGGCCCTGGAGGAACTGTGCCCACCTACTCGTACGCGTGCACCGAGTGCGACAACCGCTTCGACATCCAGCAGTCGTTCACCGACGAGGCGCT
>DASXVR010000333.1:0-14165 GCA_036504175.1 Actinotalea sp.
GCACTGTGGAAGGCGACGCGGTGGAAGTGACCCGGGTAGTCCCGCGCCTCGAGCTCGGCCTGGGCGACGGCCGTCTGGAAGGTCACGTCCCACAGCCCGGGCGCCTCGGCCTGGTAGGCCTCGCCGCGCGCGAGGTTGCGCAGGAACGCCTTCTGCGCGACGACGCGGGCCGGCACCCCGATGGTCTGGTAGTGGTGGGCCCAGTCGACCGACAGACCCAGGCGGCGCCAGAGCGCCTCGAACTGACGCTCGTCCTCGACGGTCAGGCGCTCGCACAGCTCGACGAAGTTGCGGCGGGAGATCGGGATCTGGTCGCCGGCCTTCGCGCTCTTGCCCTCGCCGCCCTCGTGCGGTGGCTCGAAGGAGGCGTCGTAGGGGAGCGTCGGGTCGCACCGCACGCCGTAGTAGTTCTGCACGCGTCGCTCGGTGGGCAGCCCGTTGTCGTCCCAGCCCATCGGGTAGAAGACCTCGCGGCCGCGCATGCGCTGGTACCGCGCCACGACGTCGGTGTGCGTGTACGAGAAGACGTGGCCGACGTGCAGCGAGCCGGAGACGGTGGGCGGCGGGGTGTCGATCGAGTACACCTGCTCACGCGTGGCGGTCCGGTCGAAGGAGTAGGTGCCCTGCGCCGTCCAGGCCGCGTCCCAGCGCTCCTCGAGGCCGTCGAGGCTGACCTTGTCCGGTACCCGGCCGGCGACCTGCTCGGCGGACAGGGGTGCAGGGCTCGGGGCGGCGGGTCGCTGGTCGCTCATGGTGGGCGATTCTCCCAGACTGACGGACCTCGCCGTGCTGCCGTTCACCGTCGCGCCCGGGGGCCTCGGGGTGCGGACCCAGGGTCCTCCCAGGGTGACCGCCGCCGATCTCAGGGACAGGTGAGGGAGGTCCCTGATCCGCCCGAGCACAGGGCTGCACCATGATCGGAGCACACCACACCGACGAAGGACGGAAACACCCATGCGTGAGCTCGTAGCGGACGTGAGGACACCCGGTCTGATCGCCTCCGCCCGCCAGCTGGTCAAGGTCTACGGCAAGGGCGAGACAGCTGTCCGGGCGCTGGACGGCGTGGACGTGGACTTCCGGCGCGGTGAGCTCACCGCGATCATGGGCCCCTCGGGCTCCGGGAAGTCGACGCTCATGCACTGCCTGGCGGGCCTGGACACCCCCACCTCGGGGACGGTCGTCGTGGACGGTGACGACGTCGGGCGGATGAACCAGCGGGCGCTCACCAAGCTGCGCCGCACCCGCCTCGGCTTCGTGTTCCAGGCGTTCAACCTGGTGCCGACGCTGACCGCGGCCGAGAACATCACCCTTCCCCTCGACATCGCCCGGACCCCCGTCGACACGGCCTGGTTCGACCTCGTGGTCGACGCCGTCGGCCTGCGCGACCGTCTCGACCACCGGCCGAACGAGCTGTCCGGAGGCCAGCAGCAGCGGGTGGCCTGCGCCCGCGCCCTGGTGTCCCGGCCCGCCGTCGTCTTCGCGGACGAGCCCACCGGCAACCTCGACTCCCGCTCGTCGGGCGAGGTGCTGGGCTTCCTGCGCCACTCCGTGGACGAGCTCGGCCAGTCGGTCGTCATGGTCACCCACGACCCCACCGCCGCCTCGTACGCGCACCGCGTGCTCTTCCTGGCCGACGGCCGGCTCGTCGCCGAGCTCGAGGCACCCACGCCTGAGTCCGTGCTCGGGATGCTGCGCTCGCTGAGCCCCGTGACCCGGCCTGCCGGTCACGCCGCCCCGGTCGCCGTCCCGGCCGGCGTCGGCTCTACCAACGGCGTGCTCGCGGACGAGGTGCGCGCCTGATGGGACGCGTCGCCCTCCGAGGGGTCCGGGCCCACCTGGTCCGGTTCCTGCTCTCCGTGCTCGCGGTCGCCCTGGGCGTCGCGTTCGTCGCCGGGACGTTCTCCCTGCGCACCATGCTCTCCTCGACGTTCAACAGCATCGTCGAGACCACCATGCTCGGTGACACCTACGTCCGCGGGACGCAGGAGACCACCGGGCAGGACGTCGGCAACGGCCAGGACGTGGCCGCCAGCCGGGTCCGTGTCCCGCTGAGCCTGGTCGACACCGTCGCAGCGGCGAAGGGGGTCGACAAGGTGGTGCCCGACATCACGGGCTCGACGATCCTCGTGGGCGCCGACGGCACCGCCGTCATCAACGGCGGTGCGCCGAGCTTCGGCATGGCCTACGACGCCGCCGACCCGACGATGCACCTGTCCGCCGGACGCGCACCGGCCGGAGCCGACGAGGTCGCCCTCGAGGCCGAGACGCTCAAGAGCTCCGGCCTGGCCATCGGCGACACCACGACGGTGATCGTCTCCGGCAACCTGCAGACCGTCACGGTGGTCGGCGAGGTCTCGGGCTCGGGCCCGCTCGCCGGCGCGACCATGACCCTCTTCGACGAGGCCACCGCCACCGCCGCGTTCGCGCCGGACGGGCGGACGGGCACCCTGGCCGTCTACGCCGACAAGGGCGTCAGCGCGGACCAGCTCACGCGGAACGTGGCTGCCGCCGTCACGGGGACGTCCGACGTGGAGGTCGTGACGGGGGACGCCATGCGTGAGGAGACGCGCAGCTCGATCGAGCAGGCTCTGGGCTTCATCCAGACCTTCCTCATGGTCTTCGCCGCGATCTCGCTCTTCGTCGGCGGGTTCATCATCGCCAACACGTTCGCCATGTCCGTGCGGCAGCGCATGCGTGAGCTGGCTCTGCTGCGGGCCGTCGGTGCGTCGCCGACGCAGGTCTTCGCCTCGGTCGTGCTCCAGGCCGCCGTGGTCGGCGTGCTCGGGTCGCTCCTGGGCGTCGCCGGGGGCCTCGGGCTGGTCTCGGGCCTCAAGGTGATCTTCGAGCGCATGGGCATGGACCTCGTGGGGACCATCCCGCTCGAGACCCAGACGGTGGTCGCGTCGGTCCTGATCGGCACGCTCGTGTCGGTGGTCGCTGCCGCGCTGCCGGCTCGCCGGGCGGCTCTCATCCCGCCGGTCGAAGCCATGCGGGACGACGTCGCCGACGTCGAGCACTCGCTGCGGACGCGCGCCGTCGTCGGCCTGCTCCTGCTCGTCGTGGGCGGTGCGGCTGTCGCGTTCGCCGCCCTCGCTCCGGACTCGATGACCTGGGCCGTCGACAACGCCGGTTCCCTGCTGGGGATCGGTGCGGCAGCCGTCGTGATCGGCATGCTCGCCGTCTCGCCGGTCATCGCCCGGACCACCCTGCGGGTCTTCGCGGCACCCTTCGTCGCAGCACTGCGTCCGATGGGGCGCCTGGCCAAGGGCAACGTCATCCGCAACCCGCGGCGCACCGCCAGCACAGCCGGTGCGCTCATGATCGGCATGGCGCTGGTCGGTGCTGCGTCGGTGCTCGCCGCGTCGACGGAGGCGTCCACCGCCTCGATCGTCGACGACGAGTTCACCGGTGACCTCATCGTTCAGTCGGCCGTGCGGGCCATCCCGCAGGAGGCCGTCTCGGCGGTGTCCTCGGTGACGGGTGTCGGGTCGGTCGACTCGATGTCCTTCGCGATGGTCCAGGTCGCCGAGGGCACGGGGACGGGCTCGGGCATGACGGTCGTCGGGGCGGACCCCGTCACCTTCGACCGGTCGATGAAGGTCGTCGTGGTCGACGGTGACCTGGGTTCCCTCGCCTCAGGTGAGGCGGCGGTGCAGCGCACCGCGGCGAAGGACAACGGGTGGAAGGTCGGCGACGAGCTCACCTTCACCGCCGACGGGCGCACCACGACGGTGCCGATCGGCGTGGTCGTGGACTCGCGGGCCATCGGGGCACCGGTCCTGCTGCCGCAGACGGTCTACGACGGCATCGTGCCGGTGACCGAGTCGACCCTTGACACGGTGATCATCAACGCCGCCCCCGGGACCGACGTCGCGACGCTGCGGACGGACCTGACGGCAGCCGTCAAGCCCTTCGTGGTGCTCTCGGTGATGGACTCCGCGGACTTCGCGTCCTCGATCGCCGACCAGGTCAACCAGGTGCTCGTGATCCTCTACGCGCTGCTCGGGCTGTCCATCGTGATCGCGGTGCTGGGCATCGTGAACACGCTGGCCCTGTCGGTCATCGAGCGGACCCGCGAGATCGGTCTGCTGCGGGCGGTCGGGCTCGGCCGGCTCCAGCTGGCCGGGACCGTGACCATCGAGTCGGTGCTGATCGCGGTGTTCGGGACCGTCGCGGGCCTCGCAGTGGGCGTCGCGCTTGCGTCGGTGATGCCCTCGGTGTTCGCCGACGAGGGCCTCAGCATCCTGGCCGTCCCGTGGGCGAGCCTGGGCTGGATGCTCGTCCTGGCCGTCACCGTCGGCATCGTCGCTGCCGCCTGGCCCGCCGTCCGGGCGGCCCGCCTGCCGGTGCTCGAGGCGGTCTCGTACGAGTAGCACCCCACCTCGACCAGCCGCGTAGGGTCGTCACGGGACCGGGTCAGCGCCCGGTCCCGTGACGGTCTGTCGGGTGGGTGCGGGTGACGGAGGACGTATGGGCGAGGGTCTGACCATCGGGTACGCGGCGATGCTCGAGCAGTTCCACCCGACCGAGGTGGTCGAGCTGTCGGTCCTCGCCGAGCAGCACGGTTTCTCCGGCGTGATGGCGGCCGACCACTTCCAGCCGTGGGTCCCGCAGCAGGGGCAGAGCGCCTTCGTCTGGAACGTGCTGGCCGCGCTCGGCGAGCGGACGCGGGGAGACATCGGCCCCGGCGTGACCGCCCCGACGTTCCGGTGGCACCCGGCCATGGTCGCGCAGGCGTCGGCGACGCTCGCCGCGATGTACCCGGGCCGGCACTGGCTCGGCCTGGGGTCGGGCGAGGCGCTCAACGAGCACGTCGTCGCCGGGTACTGGCCCGAGGCCCCCGAGCGGATCAACCGCATGTTCGAGGCCATCGAGATCATCACCAAGCTGTTCACGGCCTCCCTCGCGGGCAAGGACGTCAAGCACGCGGGGCCGTACTACAAGCTCGAGTCGACGCGGCTGTGGACCATGCCGGAGACCGCTCCGGAGATCCTGGTAGCCACTGCCGGCCCGGTGACCGCCAAGCGCGCGGGCCGCCATGCTGACGGGTTGATCACCGTCGGTGCGCCTCTGGAGAAGATCTCGGGGCTGTTCGCCAAGTTCGACGACGGCGCACGTGAGGCGGGCAAGGACCCGTCGACCATGCCGAAGGTGCTCCAGGTCCACCTGTCGTGGGCCGACACCGACGAGGAGGCGATGGCCAACGCCCTGCGCGAGTGGCCCAACGGCGGCATGAAGTTCCCCAAGGGCGACATCCGCTCGCCGTTCGACTTCGAGCAGATGGCCAAGATGGTCCGCCCGGAGGACTTCGCCGGCCGGATGGTCGTCTCGGCCGACCCGGACGTGCACCGCGCGGCGATCCAGAAGTACGTCGACCTCGGCTTCGACCGGGTCTACCTGCACAACGTGGGGCGCAACCAGCGGGAGTGGGTCGAGGTCTTCGGTCGCGACGTCCTGCCCCAGCTCTCCCGGTGACGGGACCCGCGCAGCCGGCGGATCGCGTCGAGGTCTGGGCGCCGGCAGGCATCGGCGAGGTCCGGCCGGGCGACGACCTGGCACGCCTCGTGGGCGACGCGCTCGCGGCGGGCGGGCTCGCTGACGGTGACGTCGTCGTCGTGACCAGCAAGGTCGTGTCCAAGGCCGAAGGTCGGGTGGTCCTGGCGGCCGACCGGGAGCAGGCGATCACTGACGAGACGGTGCGCGTCGTCGCCACCCGCGAGCACCCGGGCGGCCTCCTGCGCATCGTGGAGAACCGCCTCGGGCTGGTCATGGCCGCCGCCGGCGTGGACGCGAGCAACACCCCGGACGGCACCGTGCTGCTGCTACCCGAGGACCCGGACGCGTCCGCCCGACGGCTGCGAGCCGCCCTGCGCACCCGCTTCGGCGTCCGCTGCGCCGTCGTGATCAGCGACACCGCCGGGCGCGCCTGGCGCGAGGGGCTGACCGACATCGCCATCGGCGCCGCCGGCCTGACCGTGCTCGAGGACCTTCGGGGGAGCACCGACGCGCACGGGCGGGTCCTGTCCTCCACGGTGACAGCGGTCGGCGACGAGGTGACGGCGGCCAGCGAGCTGGTTCGCGGCAAGACCGCCGGCCGGCCGGTGGCTGTGCTCCGCGGCCTCGGCGCGTGGGTCACCGAGGACGACGGCCCCGGCGCCCAGGCCCTCATCCGGGCACCCGAGGGGGACATGTTCCGCCTGGGGAGCGCCGAGGCGTGGCAGGAGGGGTTCGAGGCCGGACGCCGCAGTGCGGAGCCGGCAACCGTGCGCGAGTGGGGGGTCGTGGTCCCGGTCAAGCGCCTGGCGGACGCCAAGACCCGGCTCGACGTCGGGTCCGACGGTCAGGGCCCCGCCCGCGGTGATCTCGCCCTCGCCTTCGCGCTCGACACGATCCACGCGGTCCTGGCTGCCGGACGGGTGGCACGGCTCGTCGTCGTGACGAGCGAGCCGTCGGTCGAGGCGGCCCTGGCCGGACGGGAGCAGGTGACCGTCGTGGCCGACCCCGGTGCTGGCCTGAACCCGGCGCTCGTGGCCGGGCTCGCCTCGCTCGCCTCGACGCACGCGGGCCCCGTGGCCGTGCTGCTCGGCGACCTGCCGGCCCTGCGGCCGGCCGAGCTCGACGCCGCTCTGGGCCTGGCCGGCGGCACCCCGCTCGCCCTGGTCCCGGACGCTGCAGGGACGGGCACGACGCTGCTGACCGGACGGCGCGCGGAGGCCCTCGTGCCCCGCTTCGGACCGGGCTCGTGCGCTGCTCACGCCGCGGGAGGCCACGTCGTGCTGGACGTGACCGACCTGCCGACGGTCCGTCAGGACGTCGACAGCGCCGAGGACCTCGAGGCAGCCGTGCGCTGGGGCGTCGGCGCGGCGACCGCCCATGTGCTGGCCCGGCTGGCGTCGCAGGCCGGGGCACCGTCCGTCAGGTCGGGTAGCCCGCCAGCGCCAGGGTCGCCCTGACGATCGCGGCCGTGGCCGGGGGCGCACCCATGAGCAGCGGCAGTGCGGTCGCTGCGATCCCGGCAGCCTCGAGGTCGGCGAGGGCGGCGAAGTCCTGCGAGTCGACGAGCCACCCGTCCACCACGCCGCCGTGGGCGCGCGAGCCGTAGTGCAGGCCGACCGCGAGCGCCGAGGTCGCGACGCCGATCGCGGTCAGGCAGGCGTCGGCCATCCCCCGCACGGGTGCGTCGGCGATGATCGGTGACACCCCGACCACGGGGGCGGAGGCGGCGAGCAGGGCGTCGCGGATGCCTGGCACACCGAGGATGGTCCCGATCGAGACGACCGGGTTCGACGGCGGCAGCACGATGACGTCGGCCTGCGCGAGGGCGTCCAGCACCCCCGGCGCAGGACGGGCGTCGGCGACACCGACCTGGATGAACCTCCGGGCCGGCAGGGAGGCCCGGTGGCGGACCCACCACTCCTCGAAGTGGATCTCCTGGACGCGCCCGTCCAGCTCGACCTCCACGTGCGTCTCGACGGGCTGGTCGGACATCGGCAGCAGGCGCGCCCCGGGGGTCCACCGGCGGCAGAGCCGCTCGGTCACATCCGTCAGCGACAGGCCGCCGCGGAGCAGCTCCGTGCGGGCGATGTGGGTGCCCAGGTCCAGGTCGCCGAGGGTGAACCAGTCCCACCCGAGGCCGTAGGCGTGCAGCTCGGCCGTGACGCGGGTGGTCTCGGCCTGCCGCCCCCAGCCCTGCTCGCCGATCACACCACCGAGCGTGTACATCACGGTGTCGAGGTCCGGGCACACGCGTAGCCCGTCGAGCCACAGGTCGTCACCGGTGTTGACCACGACGGTGATCTCGGCCGGCACGTCCCGGTCGCGCAGGTGGTCGCGCAGGCCCCGGGTGAACCGCGCACCGCCGACCCCGCCGGCGAGGACGGTGACCCGCAGCGTCACCCGGCCGACCCCTGCGGGCTCTGGGCCCGGGCTGCCGCCTTGGCGGCCCGCTTCGTGTCGCGCACCGCGGCCAGCGACGCCTCGTCGGTGACGTCGGCGATCGACCGTCGCGACCCCTCCTCGCCGTAGGCGCCGGCAGCCTCACGCCAGCCGGCGGGCTGCACGCCCCGCTGCTTGCCGAGCAGGGCCAGGAAGATCCGCGCCTTCTGGTCGCCGAAGCCCGGCAGCGCGGTGAGCCGCCGGAGCACCTCGCGGCCGTCGGGGGAGCCCTCCGACCACAGCCGGCTCACGTCGCCGTCGTACGCGTCGAGCACCGCCCGGGCCACCGCCTGGATGCGCCCGGCCATCGAGCCCGGGAAGCGGTGCACGGCGGGCGGCGTCGCGCACAGCGACGCGAACTCCTCCGGGTCGGCGTCGGCGATCCGGTGCACGTCGAGACCGCCCATGCGAACGGCGATCTTGTGCGGCCCGGCGAAGGCCGACTCCATCGTCACCTGCTGGTCCAGCAGCATGCCGACGAGCAGGGCGAACGGGTCGGTGTCGAGCAGGCGGTCGGCGTCGGGGTCGCCGGTGAGCCGGAGCGGGGTGACCATCGATCCATCGTGCCAGTCAGCCCGCGTCAGGCGAACGGGAGCCGTCGCGCGGGCTGAAGGTGAGCACCGGCCGGCCGGTCTCCGGATGCGTCAGCACGAGGCAGCGCACCCCGTACACCGGCTCGAGCACCTCCGGTCGCATCACCTCGGCGGCCGAGCCGACCGCCGCCACCCGCCCCCGGTCGAGCAGGACCAGGTGGTCGCAGGCGGCGGCCGCGAGGTTGAGGTCGTGCAGGGCCGCGACCACCGTCACACCCCTGCCGGTCAGTCCTCGGACCACCGCGAGGGTGTCGAGCTGGGCGTGCACGTCGAGATGGTTCGTCGGCTCGTCGAGGAGCAGCAGCTCGGGCTCCTGGGCGAGCGCACGGGCCAGGTGGACCCGCTGCCGCTCCCCGCCGGACAGCGTCCCGAGCGGCCGCCGCGCGAACTCGGCGACCCCCGCCTCCTCCATGGCGTGGTGCGCGACGTCATGGTCGTGCTCGGTGGTCCCACCCCAGCGCGAGCCGTGCGGGGTCCGGCCGAGCAGCACGGCGTCGTGCACCGTCAGCGCGCCGTAGGCCACCGTCTCCTGCTCGACGAGGGCGACGCGCCGGGCACGTGCGCGGCGGGGCAGGGCGAGCAGGTCGACGTCGTCCAGGACGGCCCGCCCGCTGTCCGCGGGCAGGACCCCGGCGACGAGGCGAAGGAGCGTGGACTTGCCGGCGCCGTTGGGCCCGAGCAGGCCGGTGAGCGCGGCGCGGGGAGGGGTGCAGTCCACGCCGGAGAGGATCACCCGGCCGTCGACGGACCAGGCGAGGTGGTCCAGGTGCAGGCTCATCGGCTCGCCGCCCTCATGCGAGGTCCTGGCTGCTGCTGCGACGCCGCCACAGGAGCAGGGCGAAGACGGGCGCCCCGAGGAACGCGGTGACGATCCCGACCGGGAGCTCCCGCGGCTCGAACAGGCTGCGCGCGGCGGTGTCGGCCCAGACCAGGAAGGTCGCACCCAGCAGCGCCGCCAGCGGGAGGAGCCTGCGGTGGCCGGCGCCCACGAGCAGGCGCACGGCGTGCGGGACGATCAGGCCGATGAAGCCGATGGACCCGCTCACGGCGACCAGGGCGCCGGTGAGCAGGGCGACCACCGTCAGCAGCGACCAGCGCGTGCGCCCCACCTCGATCCCGAGCGCGGAGGCCGCCGTGTCGCCGAAGGCGAAGGCGTCCAGCGTCCTGGCGCTGAGCACGAGGCCGGTGCCGAGCACCACGACGGCCACGCCGGCGATGGCGACCGCGGACCAGCCGGCGCGGGCGAGGGAGCCCATGAGCCAGGCGAGGATCTCCCGGTAGGAGTCGTTGGTCGCCGACCAGAAGATGATGAAGGAGGCGCCCGCTGCGCAGAGCTGGGACACCGCCAGCCCGGCGAGCACCGTCCGCGCCGGGGTGAGCGTGCCGAGCGAGCCGGCCAGCCCGAGGGCCGCGGCGAGGGCGAGCACCGCGCCGGCGAAGGCAGCAACCGGCAGCAGCACCGTGGCGCCGAGCACCAGCACGGCGACCGCCCCGAGCGACGCGCCCGACGAGAGCCCGAGCAGGTAGGGGTCGGCGAGCGGGTTGCGGGTCAGGCTCTGCATCACCGCACCGGCGACGGCGAGCCCGGCACCCACCGCGGCGGCTGTGAGCACCCGGGGCAGGCGCAGCTCCCACACCACGCCGTCGAGCAGCGGGCCGAGAGGGGGCCCGCCCGGGCCGCCGCGGCCGATCAGGGTGCTCAGGTGGTGGCCCACCGACTGCCACACGTCGGTGGCGGCGATGCCGGCGGGGCCGATCGTCACGGCGACGGTCATCGAGGCCAGCAGGACGACGGCGGCCAGGACAAGGGTCAGCGAGGACCGTCCCGTGCCCGGTGCGGTCCTGCCGAGGCTCATCCGAGGTCGACGGCGGCCAGCTGGGTCGCCAGGTCCACCGTCGCCGGGACGTTGCGGACTCCTGCCTCGGTCGCGGCGAACGGGACGACGAGGTAGCGCTGGTTCTTGACGGCCGTCAGGTTGGCGGTGGCGGGGTTGGCGGCGAGCTTCTGCTTCTTCTGCTCGGCCGAGTTCCAGGTGGCGTCGACCAGCACGATGACGTCCGGGTCCTGCTGGGCGACCTCCTCCCAGCTGAACGCCGTCCAGGTGTCCTTGACGCCGGCGGCGATGTTGGTCAGCCCGAGCGCGTCCATGATCATCTGCGGGGCTCCGATGCCGGCGCCGACATACGGGACGTCGTCACCGGAGGAGTACCAGAGCGCCGTGACGCCACGGGTGTCGGGGGTGACCCCGGCGAGCGCTGCACGCTGGGTGGCGATGAGCTCGTCGGCGGCTGCCCCGGTGTCCAGGATCGAGGCGGCCTCGGTGATCTCCGCGAACACGTCGTCGAAGGTCAGGCGGTCAGGCTGGTACTGCGGCTCCTTGCATGCCGAGGGAGCGACGTAGGTCGCCACGCCCAGGCCGGCCAGGGTGGCGCGGTCACCGGCGCCCTCGGCCGTGAGGTTGGACTCCCAGCCGCCGTAGACGAGGTCCGGCTGCGCCGCGAGGACCACCTCGGCGGCGGGCACCTTGTCCGAGAGGGCGGGCAGCGCCGCCCCGGCGGCGAGGTCGGCCGGGACCGGGCCGTCGGGGAAGCCCGTGCCGACGATCCGGTCGCCGGCGCCGAGGGCGAGCACCATCTCGGTCGCACTCGACTTGATGGTCACGATCCGCTGCGGCGCCGCCTTGACGGTCACCGAGAACCCGCAGTTGTCCAGCGTGAGCGGGTAGGTGGTGTGCGCGGTCCCTGCCGTGGCGGCCGCCGTGGCGGACGTCGGGGTGAGCGTGGTGGGCGGGCTCGACGGGGTCCCGGCGCAGGCTGCGAGGAGCGCCGTCGCGGTCAGGGCCGGCAGCAGGGCGGCCCGACGGGGGCGGAACGGGGACAGGGCGGCGGGCACGGGGGCTCCAGGTGGGGGAGGTCCAGCAGGAAGCCGGCCCAGCTGCCGACGCGGATCTCGGCCCAGGTCCAGGCCGGTCGACGGGGCCATCACCGGCCCAGGATCCGTCCACCAGCCTAGGACATCGCCGCCCGCCCGACGCTTCGGTGGTGGCGCCTGCCGTCGGGGCCGTCGCTCTGGAAGGGTGGGCGCATGACCAGCACCCCCACCGGCGGCGGCGCGGACCGCCCCGAACCACACGTGGACGCTGAGCGAGCGCTCCAGCTCGACCGGGACCACGTCTTCCACTCCTGGTCCGCCCAGGCGGCCCACGCGGCGTCCGGCCCGCTCGTCATCGCGGGCGGCCTCGGCAGCGAGGTCTGGGACGCCGACGGCCGGCGCTACCTGGACTTCTCCAGCCAGCTCGTCAACACGAACATCGGGCACCGGCACCCGGCCGTCGTGGCCGCCATGCGCGAGCAGCTGGACGTGCTCCCGACGGTCGCGCCCGCGCACGTGAACCTGACCCGCGGTGAGGCCGCCGAGGCGGTGCTGAGCGTCGCGCCCCCGGGCATGGCGAAGGTCTTCTTCACCAACGGTGGTGCCGACGCCAACGAGAACGCCATCCGCATGGCCCGGCTGCACACCGGACGCGACACGGTGATCTCGGCCTACCGCTCGTACCACGGCAACACCGGCGCCGCCGTGGTGGCCACCGGCGACTGGCGCCGGGTCCCCAACCAGTACGCCCGTGGCCACGTGCACGTCTTCGGGCCGTACCTGTACCGCACCGAGTTCTGGGCGACGACGCCGGAGCAGGAGACCGAGCGCGCGCTGTACCACCTGGAGCGTGTGATCGAGGCCGAGGGGTCGTCGACGATCGCCGCGATCCTGCTCGAGACGGTGGTCGGGACCGGGGGAGTCCTCATCCCGCCACCGGGCTACCTGGCCGGCGTGCGTGCCCTCGCCGACCGCTTCGGCATCGTCCTGATCCTCGACGAGGTCATGGCCGGGTTCGGCCGCACCGGCAGCTGGTTCGCCCTCGAGCGCCACGACGTCGTTCCGGACCTGATCACCTTCGCCAAGGGGGTCAACTCGGGCTACGTGCCGGTCGGTGGCGTGATCATCAGCGAGGAGATCGCCACGACCTTCGACGACCGCGTGTTCCCCGGTGGGCTGACCTACTCGGGCCACCCGCTGGGGGCTGCGTCGGTCGTCGCGACCATCGGCGCGATGAAGGCGGAGGGCATCGTCGAGAACGCGGACAGGGTGGGTCGGGACCTGCTCGGCCCCGGCCTGGCTGCGCTCGCGGACAGGCACCGGCTGGTGGGTGAGGTGCGCGGGGTCGGCGTCATGTGGGCCCTCGAGCTCGTCACCGACCACGAGACGCGCGAGCCCGTCCCGGCCGCGGTGATGGGCCGGGTCCGCCGCGAGCTGCTGAGCCGCGGGCTCCTGCCGTTCCTCGCGGACAACCGCATCCACGTCGTTCCGCCGTGCGTGGTCACCGACGACGAGGTGGCGCGGGCGCTGCAGATCTACGACGAGGCCCTGAGCGCCGTCGAGGCCCACACGTGAACGAGCCCGTTGACGAGGAGGAGCAGGTCGTGACGAGCACCGAGGTTCCTCAGGGCCCCCTGCGCGCGGTCGTCACCGGGGCGTCGTCGGGCATCGGTGCGGCCACGGTCGAGCTGCTCCGCGCCGCAGGGTGGCAGGTCGTCGCGGTGGCCAGGCGTCAGGAACGGCTCGCCGAGCTCGCCGCCCGGACCGGGGCCGTGCCCGTCGTGGCCGACATCACCTCGGCCGACGACGTCAGGCGCCTCGTCGGCGAGGTCACCGCGGCGGGCCCCGTCCACGCCCTGGTGAACAACGCAGGCGGCGCCGTCGGGGCTGACCCCGTGGCGACGGGATCGGTCGCCGACTGGCGCGCGATGTACGAGGTCAACGTGCTGGGGACGCTGCAGGTCACCCAGGCGCTGCTCCCCGCGCTGCGCGCGTCGGGTCGCGGCGACGTCGTGGTGATCAGCTCGACCGCCGCGCACGGCACCTACCCCGGGGGTGGCGGCTACGTCGCAGCCAAGCACGCCGAGAGGGCGATCTCTGCGACGCTGCGCCTGGAGCTGATCGGGGAGCCCATCCGGGTGATCGAGATCGCGCCGGGCATGGTGCGCACCGACGAGTTCTCGCTGAACAGGTTCGGCGGGGACGCCGCACGGGCGGACGCCGTCTATGCCGGGGTCGCCGAGCCGCTGCTCGCGGCGGACGTGGCCGACGCGGTCGTCTGGTGCCTGACGAGGCCGCACCACGTGAACATCGACACCTTGGTGATCCGCCCGCGGGCCCAGGTCTCGAACACGCAGGTCGCGCGCGGCTGACGTCGGGCCCCAGGTCCGCGTCCCGGTGGCGGGCCCGAGTGGTCAGCGCAGCGGCGGGGACGGTGGCGCTGCGGCCGGTCCGCCTGCGTAGGTGCCTGCCTGGGCGGCGGCGAGCGCGGCGGCCTGCGCCGACTGAGGGGTGGCGCCGGGCTCCCCGGCCGGGATCGGGACGACCACGACGGCGGTCCCGTAGGCGCAGACCTCGGTGAAGCTGCTGCCGATGGACCCGTTGTCGAAGCGCATGGCGATGATCGCGTTCGCGCCACGCTGGGCTGCGTCGGTGGCCATGCGGTGCATGACCTCCTGACGGCTCTGCGGGACCACCGTCGTGAACTCGGTGATCTCGCCGCCGGCCAGCGAGCGGAAGCCCGCCGTGAAGCTGGCTCCGACGTC
>DASXVR010000334.1:0-9572 GCA_036504175.1 Actinotalea sp.
CTCCTGAGCTCGAGGGCCACCTCGTCGACGTGGCCCTCCACGAGCAGCAGCGGCGACAGGTGGGTCTCCCAGTAGATGCGGCCGCCCACGGACAGCAGGCTCGTGAACCGGACCCCTGCGTCGAGGTCGGCGACCTCCAGGCCGACCCACCGCAGGAAGGTCGCGTTGGCCCGCAGGATCGTGCTGCGGGTGTCGAGGGTGAGCAGGGCCGCGGGCGCGAGCTCCCACGGATCCCGCTCGTCCGGTGTCGTCACGCGCCGAGGTACGCGTTCATCGCTGCCAGGAGCTGGTCCGGCGCGCTGAGGTTCGGGCAGTGGCCCGTCGCGTCGAGCACCACGAGCTCGGCGTCGGGCAGCTGGTCGGCGACATAGGTGCCGACCTCGACGGGGGCGATCACGTCGTCGCGGCACTGGACCACCAGGGCGGGGGTACGCAGGCGAGGCAGGTCGGCGCGGTTGTCGGACAGGAACGTGGTGCGCGCGAAGTGCCTGGCGATCTCCGGGTCGGTGCGGCAGAAGCTGCTCCGCAGCTCTTCGCCGAGGTCCGGTCGCCCAGGGGTGCCCATGATCACGGGGGCGATCAGACCCGACCAGCCGAGGTAGTTGTCGTCCATGGTCTCGAGGAGCTCGTCGATCTCGGTCTGCGTGAAGGCTCCGGCGTAGCCCGCGTCGTCGATGTACCGCGGGCTGGGCCCCACCAGCACGAGCCGGTCGAACAGGTCCGGTCGCTCGATCGCTGCGAGGACGCCGATCATCGCGCTCACGGAGTGGCCGACGAACACTGCGGGGCCGAGGTCAAGCGCGTCGAGGAGCTCGACGACGTCGGTCGCGTAGCCGCTCAGCTCGGCATGGCGCCGCCTGTCGAAGGCCGACGAGTCGGACCGTCCAGCGCCGACGTGGTCGAACAGGACCACCCGGTGGTCCTTCTCGAAGTGGGGTGCGACGAGCCGCCACATTCCCTGGTCGCAGCCGAACCCGTGGGCGAAGACGATGGCGGGGGCGCCGGGCGGCCCGCTCAGCCCGACGTTGTTCCTGCGCAGGACGTCCATGCCGGAAGGCTAGGTGACGCCCGACCCGTCTGCCACGCACGCCCCGCCTGCGACGCCGCGTGCGTCGCAGCAGGCTATCCAGCGGGTGCACGCTGGACCGTGCCGATGACGTCGCGCTGTCAGGGAGGAGGGCCGCCCGTGGGTGAGGGGACGCCGGTGCACGAGGGTGACCCGGTCGTCGTGCGCGGTCGCCCGGGGGTGTGGCGGGTGCTGTGGGTCCGCCGCGGGGCTGCCCGGGTGGAGGCGGTCGGCGACGGGACGCGGCGGACCGTCGGCGCGGACGACCTCCGCCCGCTCGACGAGGACGAGTGGCCCGCCGCGTCGGTCCTCGAGGACCCGTGAGGACCTGTGAGCGCCGTGTGGCGCGTGAGCCGTGCGGGGCTCGCCGGCCCGGCTGCAGGGGCCGTCAGGGCGCGCGGTCGGGCGCGTGGCGCAGGAGCGAGCCCTCGTGGTCCGCGGCCTCGTCGCGGGTGCCCGATCCCTCGAGCGCGTCCCGGAGGTAGGGCGACACGGCGTCGGCGTGCAGCGGGCGGCTGACGAAGTACCCCTGCACCTGGTCGCACCCGACGTGGGTGACGGCCTCGAGCTGCGCCGCGGTCTCCACGCCCTCGACCACCGTGACGGCGCCGAGCGCGTGCGTGAGCTCCACCATGAACACGAAGAGCGCTGCGATGTCCGGCATCCGGCTGGTGAACGACCTGTCGATCTTGAGGACGTCGACGGGCAGGTCGCGCAGGTACGCCAGCGAGCTGTAGCCAGTGCCGAAGTCGTCGATCGCCAGGGTGACGCCGAGCCGGCGCAGCTCCCCGAGCTCACGCATGCTCGTCTGGACATCCAGCATCAGGACGCTCTCGGTCACCTCGAGCACGAGCGCCGAGGCCGGCAGGCCCACCTCGTCCAGCACCGCTGCGACCCGGGCGGCGCAGTCGCGGGTCTCCAGCTGCCGAGCGGAGAGGTTGACCGCGACGGTCAACGGCAGCCCGGTCTCCTCGCGCCACTCCCGCACCGCTGTGCAGGCGGTCCTCAGGACGTGCTCTCCCAGCGCGTGGATGAGGCCCAGGTCCTCGGCGAGCGGGATGAAGTCGGCCGGCGGGACGTCTCCGTGGCCAGGACGCCTCCACCGGGCCAGGGCCTCGAAGCCGATCACGGGATGGGGCAGGCCTGCTGCTCCTGCGTGGGCGAGGGTCACCACAGGTTGGTAGACGACGGTGATCTCGTCGTTGTCCACCGCGCGGCGAAGGGCTCCGTGGAGCTCGAGGCGCTCGCTCGCACCGCGCCGCAGCGTGTCGTCGATGGTGGCGACCCGGTCCCGGCCCCCGTCCTTCGCCTGGTACATGGCGACGTCGGCGTCCCGGAGCAGGCTTGCCGCATCCTGCTCCGCGGGCCCGCAGACCGTCAGACCGACAGACACCGTCGCGGTCACGGTGCGTCCGCCGAGCTGGAGCGGCTCGCGCACCGCTGAGCGCACGCGTTCGGCGAAGGCGCGGGCCTCCGCGGCGCTGGGGACCTCGGTGCGCAGGATGGCGAACTCGTCACCCCCGAGCCGGGCGAGCGTGTCGCCGCTCTGCACCACCGAGCCGAGCCGGGCGGTCATCAGCCGCAGGACCTCGTCGCCTGCGGCGTGACCCAGGGAGTCGTTGATCACCTTGAAGCGGTCGAGGTCGCAGAAGAGGACCGCCGTGAGCTCACCGCCGCGCTCCGCCTGCGCGAGGGCCACGGTGAGGCGGTCGGTGAAGAGGTCGCGGTTGGGCAGACCGGTGAGCGCATCGTGCGTCGCCGACCGGGAGAGCTCGGCCCGGGCGAGGCGCTGGTCGGTGACGTCCACGGCCACCGCGCCGACGCCCAGGAGCCGCGAGCCGAGCCGCACCGGGAAGCAGCTCGACATCCAGACCCTGCCGGCCGACTCGATCTCGACCTCGTGCACCGGCTCGCCGGTGTGCAGCACGCGGCGCAGGTTGAGCGCGAGCACAGGCGAGACTGAGGGCAGGTCGAGGACCGATCGGCCCAGGTGATCAGCCAGGGGGAGCCCGGAGAGCGCCACGAGGGCAGCGTTGAGGCGGCGGTAGCGCAGGTCGGTGTCCCAGAAGCCGAGGCCGACGGGCGTCGCGTCCACATAGGTGTCCAGGACCGCGAGGGCGCTGTCCCTGTCGGCGACGGCCTCCCGGTAGGCGCTGGCCGCAAGGTGCACGAAGAGCCCGATCAGGGCCAGGGACACCGCGCGCAGGAGGGCGACCGGCGGTGGGCCGTCCGCAGCCCCCAGGGGCACGAGCATGAGGTAGGCGAGGGGGACCGCCGGGACGAGGCAGCGGCTGAGCGTCCGTGGCAGGACCAGGGGGTAGACCGACACGAGCACGAAGAACCACAGGAGGAAGTACCCGCTGCCCTCGTTGCGCAGCGCGAGCAGCACGTACGCGGTGACCAGGACGATCCCGGCGCGCACGGCTGCCGCCCAGGGCACGCGGCGGCCGAGCAGACCGATGACGCCTGCTGCCGCGAGCACGGCCGCTGCCCAGGTGGCCGGTGACGACAGGCCCTCGGCGGAGACCAGGTGCACGGCGACGGCGTGGCCGGCGAGGGCGATGCAGGTGAGCGGCTCGAGCAGGAGCAGCCGGGCGGCGACCCCGTTCTCGGCGTACGGGCTTGCGTCACGGGTCTGCCGACCGTCGCTGACACCCACCTCTGACATGCGCTGACGGTACCCGCCGCCCGCCGTCGGGTGCAGCGCCGTACGGGTGGCGGAAGGGCGCGTCTGCGCGGGCGGGACCTACGCTGCTCGGGTGGGCATGCACGGGGAGGCGGCGTCAGGTTCGTGGGCCTGCGCTGCGGCGGTGGACGCGGCCCGTCGCCCGCAGACCACCGACGCCGACTGGTCGGCGCTGCTGACCCGGCTCGACCACGAGTTCGGGCGGCTCGAGGAGCTCTTCACGAGCATCTACGGTCCCGGCGAACGGACCGCGCGTGAGCTCGCCCTGCTCGCCGGCGAGCTGGCGGCGAGCTGGCAGGACCGCCCCGCCGACCTCAAGGAGCTCGACGACGAGCGCGAGGCGGACGCCGCATGGTTCGGCTCCAGGGCCATGCTCGGCGGGGTCTGCTACGTGGACCGCTACGCCGGAGACCTCGCCGGGATCAGGGAGCGCATCCCCTACTTCCGTGAGCTCGGTCTGACGTACCTGCACCTCATGCCCCTGTTCGCGGCACCCGAGGGCAGGTCCGACGGCGGTTACGCGGTGTCGAGCTACCGCGAGGTCGACCCTGCCCTCGGGGACATGGTCCAGCTGGCTGCGCTCGCCCGGGAGCTGCGCGAGAACGGCATCGCCCTCGTCCTCGACTTCATCTTCAACCACACCTCCGACGAGCACGCCTGGGCTCGAGGTGCGCTCGCGGGCGACCCCGAGCTCGAGGACTACTACTGGGTGTTCCGCGACCGTGAGCTGCCCGACGCGTACGAGCGGACCGTGCGGGAGATCTTCCCCGACGACCATCCCGGCTCGTTCGTGCGGATGCCGCCCAGCCCGGGCCAGCCCGAACGGTGGGTGTGGGCGACCTTCCACAGCTTCCAGTGGGACCTGAACTACGCCAACCCCGCCGTCTTCCGGGCGATGGCCGCCGAGATGCTGTTCCTGGCCAACCAGGGCGTCCAGGTGCTGCGCATGGATGCCGTCGCCTTCATCTGGAAGCAGCTCGGGACCACGTGCGAGTCGTTGCCGCAGGCGCACCTGCTGATCCAGGCCTTCAACGCCGTGTGCCGGATCGCGGCGCCCGCCGTGATCTTCAAGTCCGAGGCGATCGTGCACCCCGACGAGGTGATCCAGTACATCTCCCAGCAGGAGTGCCCGCTCAGCTACAACCCGCTGCAGATGGCCCTGATCTGGAACTCCTTGGCCACCCGCGACGGCCGGCTGCTCCAGCAGGCGCTCGACCGCCGCCACGCCCTGCCCGCGGGCACCGCCTGGGTGAACTACGTCCGCAGCCACGACGACATCGGCTGGACGTTCGCCGACGAGGACGCCGCTGAGCTGGGGATCGACGGCTACAGCCACCGCCGCTTCCTCAACCAGTTCTTCGTCAACCGGTTCCCGGGGTCGTTCGCCAGGGGTGTGCCGTTCCAGGACAACCCCCGGACCGGGGACTGCCGCATCGCCGGCACGACGGCGTCCCTGGCGGGGCTGGAGGCGCACGACGACGGCGCCGTCGACAGGATCGTGCTGGCGCACTCGATCATCCTGTCGACGGGCGGCGTGCCGCTGCTGTACCTCGGCGACGAGGTCGGCCAGCTCAACGACTACACGTACGCCGACGACCCGGACCGCGCGGACGACAGCCGGTGGGTGAACCGGCCGCCCTACCCGGCTGCCCGGTACGCCCAGCGGCACGACCCCTCGACGGCCGCTGGGCGGGTCCACGGTGGGCTCCGCCACCTGATCGAGGTACGCCGCCAGACCCCGGAGCTGGACGGGGGAGTGCTCGTGCCCTTCGACGCCCGCAGCCCTCACGTCGTCGGCTACCAACGGCCCAAGGACGGTGACGTCGAGGCACCCACCGTCGTCCTGTGCCTGGCGAACATGGCCGACGACCCGGTCCGGGTGGAGCCGCTGACCCTCTCCGGGTTCGAGGCGTGGGCGGAGGACCTGCTCGCCGGCGGGACGACGGACCTGAGCGCGGGCCTGACGATCCCCGCGCACGGCATCACCTGGCTGCGGGTGCAGCGAGCGGGCGTCAGCCGCCCACGTGGATCGTCGGACGACGGGCCGGGTCGGGTTCGCTCGACCGGATGATCTCCCGCACCACGGGGGCCGTGTCCCCGCGCCCCAGGATCAAGTAGCGGAACAGGTGGTTCAAGGGGCTTCCCTCGGCCCACTCGAAGTAGCAGTGGGGCATCACCCCGGTGCCGTCCCGCAGCGCCAGGAGGATCGCGGCCAGGGCGTTGGGAACCGCCGGGCTCTCCGCCCGCAGCACGTGGTGCCCGCCGATCCGCAGCCCGCGCACCTTGAGGACGTCGGCGAAGTCCGACGGGTCCACCACGTCGATCTCCAGGAAGAGGACGTCCGCCGCGCGGGGGACGGGGTTCAGGCCCCGCTGGCCGGCCTCCTTCTCGGCGTACTCGTCGGGCTCACCGCTCTGACGCTGGTTCGCGACGACGTTCAGGCGCCCGTCCCACTCCAGCGACTCGGTGACCAGCCGCCTCGCCTCGTCGTCGAACTCGATGTGGTCCGCGCGCAGCTCGGTGGTCCGGCTGGCACGCGACACGAGCGAGATGAGCACGATGCCGGCGATGAACATCGCGGAGATGGCGATCCCGTCGGGCTTCTGGCGCACGTTCTCGACCAGCGCGTACACGAGGACCAGGACGAGCACGGTGAAGCCCACGACCTGGCCGCGCGCCCGTCGGCGGACCGCCGAGATCGTCACCGCAACCGCCCCGGAGACCATCATCGCCAGGATGCCGGTGGCGTACGCACCCGCCTGCGCGTTCACGTCGGCCTTGAACGCCACGGTCAGGGCGACGCTGATCGCGGTGTAGACGAGCACCACCGGACGGACGGAGCGGCCCCACTCCGGTGCCATCCCGTACTCCGGCAGGTAGCGCGGGACGATGTTGATCAGGCCCGCCATCGCCGAGGCCCCCGCGAACCACAGGATGAGCATGCTCGACACGTCGTAGGCGGTGCCCCAGCCGTTGCCGAGCAGCTCGTGCGCGAGGTACGCGAGGGCCCGTCCGTTCGCCTTGCCGCCGGGCTGGAACTCCTCCGCCGGGATCAGCACGGTGGTGATGACGCTCGTCGCCAGCAGGTACACGGACATGATCACCGCAGCGGTGGTCAGCAGCCGCCGGGTGTTGCGGATCCGCGAGGCGAGGCGCTCGGCGGCGTCGGCACCCTCGGCGGCGACCAGCGGCATCATGCTCACGCCCGTCTCGAAGCCCGACAGACCGAGGACGAGCAGCGGGAAGGCCAGGACCGCAGGCCCGATCGCACCGGACAGGCCCGACCCGCGGCTGAGCGTGTCGGTCCACGCGGACAGCGGTGCCGGGTCGGCCGCGAGCCTGGTGACGGCCACGACCACCACCGTCGCGTTGAGCGCCAGGAACACCGTGACCAGAGGCACGGCGACGGCGACCGCCTCGCTGAACCCGAGCAGGAACACGCCGCCGAGCACCAGCAGGAGGCCGACCGTGAGCGCGACCTCATGACCGTGCAGCGCGGCGGGGGTGTAGGGGTTCTCCAGGGCGTGCACCGTCGCGTCGGCGGCGGAGAGGGTGATCGTGATGATCCACGAGGTGGCCACGAAGCCCAGGAGCACCAGCACGAGCACCTTGCCGCGCCAGAAGGGGAGAAGGTGCTCGAGCATCGCCACCGAGCCCTGTCCGTGCGGGCTCTCCTGGGCCACCCGGCGGTACATGGGCAGCATGCCCAGCAGGGTCAGGGCGACGATGAGCAGCGTCGCCACAGGTGAGAGGGCGCCCGCGGCGAGGGCCGCGATCCCGGGAAGGTAGGACAGCGTGGAGAAGTAGTCCACGCCGGTCAGGCACATGACCTTCCACCACGCCTGCGGGTTGGCGTGGGCCTCGTCGGCCTCCGGGCCGGTCGGCTGGACCTGGTGGGCCCCGAGCCATCGCACCAGCGCACTGCGCGGCGGGCTCGGCGGGGACGCCGCCTCGACGCGTGCGGGGATGGCAGACGCGCGTGGGCCTGTGCTCATCTGTCCTCCGTGTCCCGGGTGTGTGGGGGCCAGCATGGCGCGGCGCCGGCGGGCCCGCGCGGCGGGTCGGCTCCTACGCTGGTCCGATGGCGACGCAGGTGCACCCCGCTGTCGGACGCTTCGACGACCTCGCTCTGGTCGTCGGGACGAAGCGCCCCGACGCCGGCGGCTGCTGGTGCATGAGCTACCGGGACTCGCGCGTGCCGAACCTCGACCGTCCCGCGTACATGCGCGGCGAGTGCAGCACGGAGCCCGGGCCGGGGGTGCTGGCCTACGTGGACGACGAGGTCGCCGGCTGGTGCTCCGTCGCACCCCGGTCCACCTACCGCCGCCTCATGCACTCGCGGACGATCCCCCTGCTGGAAGGCCCTGAGCCGTGGAGCGCCGTCTGCTTCGTCGTGCGGCCGGCGTTCCGGCGCCAGGGGCTCATGCACGTGCTGCTCGCCGGTGCTGTCGAGCACGCCGCGGCCCACGGCGCACCGGTGGTCGAGGGCTACCCCGCGGAGACCGGCGGGACGCGCGTGGACGTGATCTCCGGCTACGTCGGGACGGTCGCCCTGTTCGAGGAGGCGGGGTTCCACCGTGCCGCGGCGACGAGCGGTCACAGCGGCCATCGGGAACGGTGGCTCATGCGGCGCGAGCTGTAGCCGGAGCGTCAGCCGCCGGCCCTCCCTCGTCGCGTGGCGCGGGACCGGCTGGGCGGGGGATGCTGATCACATGACCACCGACCTGTCGTTCTGGGGACACGCCTGCATCCGTCTCGACCGCGACGGGCACCGCCTGGTGATCGACCCGGGCTCCTTCAGCTCGCCCGACGCGCTCGACGGCGCGCAGGCGGTCCTGGTGACCCACGAGCACGGCGACCACGTCGTGCTGGACCAGCTCCGCACGGCGCTGGCCTCGCGTCCGGACCTCGAGGTCTGGGCGCCGGGGTCCGTCACCGGTCAGCTGGCCGACGAGCGGTACGAGGGTCGGGTGCACACCGTGGCCGGCGGCGACACCTTCACGGCGGCGGGCTTCGGGATCGAGGCGCTGGGCGAGCACCATGCACTCGTCCACCGCGACGTCCCCGTGATCCCGAACGTCGCCTACCTCGTCGACGGGTCGGTCCTGCACCCGGGGGACTCCTACACCGTGCCGCCGGCCGCCACCGTCGACGTGCTGTGCGCCCCGACGGGGGCTCCCTGGCTCAAGCTCGGCGAGGTCGTCGACTTCGTCCGCGCCGTGGCGCCCCGGCGGGTCGTCCCCATCCACGACGCCCTGCTCAGCGACGCCGGACGGGGGATGACGGACCGGCTGCTGCCGAGCCTGACCGGCGTGGAGTACCGGCGGCTGGCGACGGGCGAGAGCCTCACCGTCGGGTAGCCGCGCCTCGGCCGTAGGGTCGGACGATGGAGCACCCGGCATGGACGGTGGTGGACTGGCGGCGCAGCGTCGCCGATCTGTACCGGCGGGTGCGAGAGCTGGAACCCGCTGAGGGCCACGACCTCTGGGTCGGCGAGCGCCGTCGGCTGCTGTCCACCCACCCGGCATCACCTGTGCCCGCGGACCAGCGGGCGGGCTTCCGGGGCGGTCAGGTGGCCGCCTACGACGCCTCGTTCCGCTTCGTCGTGCCCGTGCGCGAGGCCGCGCCGGAGCGCCGCGAGGTCGTGACCGGGACCGACGGCGTGGTGGTCTTCGAGCGCATCGGCCGGGTCGACCTTCCGGACCTCGGGACCCTCGACCTGTGGTGGCTCACCTCGTACGGCGGAGGGCTCTTCCTGCCCCTCCGGGACCTGACCAGCGGCGACACCTCGTACGGCGGCGGTCGCTACCTCCTCGACAC
>DASXVR010000335.1:0-3387 GCA_036504175.1 Actinotalea sp.
GTGCGCGAGGCGGGACTTGAACCCGCACGTCCTTTCGGACACTGGCACCTGAAGCCAGCGCGTCTGCCATTTCGCCACTCGCGCGCGCCGCAGAAGGCTAGCACGGTTGCCGACCATGCTCCGGCGCGTGGGCAGGCGGCCTCCGGTGCCCCCGGCAGATACGATCAACCCGGACCTCTGGGTCTCCGTCGATCCCCCCTGGACGGCGGACCCTCAGCAACGACGCCGTCAGCGGGCTCCCCGGTACCCGCCGCAAGGACGGGAGGAGGCGGCATGGGAGTACTCGACAAGTTCGAGAAGGGCGTCGAGCGTGTGGTCAACACCGCCTTCGCCAAGGCTTTCCGCAGCGAGGTCAAGCCCGTCGAGCTGGCCAGCGCGCTACGACGTGAGGTGGACGACCGCGCCGCCGTCGTCGGCCGTGACCGCACGGTGGTACCCAACGAGTTCACCATCCACCTCTCGGCGGCGGACTACGAGCAGGTCGAGGGCTGGGGCGCCGAGCCCCTGGCCGACGAGCTCGCCGCCAACGTGACCGAGCACGCCACCCAGCAGCGCTATGCCTTCGTCGGCCCGGTCACGGTGACGTTCGTCGAGGACGACACGCTCGAGACCGGCCGCTTCCTGGTCACCAGCGCGACCGTGCGCGGCGCCGTCGCACCGGCGGCCGCCGTGGCCGCGAGCACGCGTCACCCCCTCGTGGACATCGACGGCCAGCGGTACCTGCTGACCGGCCCCGTGACCGTGATCGGCCGCGGGAGCGAGGCGGACATCATCGTCGACGACCCGGGCATCTCCCGCCGGCACCTGGAGATCCGCGTCACCCCCGAGGGCGTCATCGCGAGCGACCTCGGCTCGACCAACGGCACGTTCATCGAGGGGCACCAGGTGCCCGCCGCGACCCTCGTCGACGGGAACACGATCACCATCGGTCGCACCCGCATCCTCTTCTGGACGGGCACCGACGACGACGAGGACCGGTGACCGCCGGGGATGAGTGAGCTCACGATCACCCTGCTGCGGCTGGGCTACCTGGTCCTGCTCTGGGTCTTCGTGCTCGCGGCGATCGCCGTGCTGCGCCGCGACCTGTACGGGACCAAGATCGTGCAGCGCGTCCGTCGTCGTACGGGCGCCGCCCCCGTGGTCGCGACAGCCCCCGCACCCCCCGCCGCCGTGACCGGTCGATCGGCGCCGTTCCCGCGCCGCGAGGTCGGGGCCCGGCGGCTCGTGGTGACCGCCGGTCCGCTGCGGGGTACGACGCTGCCGCTCGGCTCGTCCGCGATCCTCATCGGCCGCGCACCCTCCTGCACCCTCGTGCTCGACGACGACTACTCGTCGTCGCGGCACGCCCGCATCTTTCCCCAGGACGGCGGCTGGTTCGTCGAGGACCTCGGGTCGACGAACGGCACGTTCGTGGGCCGCGACCGGGTCACCGAGCCCGTCCCCGTCCGGGTCGGCGCACAGGTCCGCGTGGGTCAGTCCGTGCTCGAGCTGCAGAGGTAGGCCGCGTGACCATCGCCTTGCGCTACGCCGCACGTTCCGACGTCGGCCTGGTCCGGTCGAACAACCAGGACTCTGCCTACGCCGGACCGCACCTGCTCGCCGTCGCCGACGGGATGGGCGGGCACGCGGGCGGTGACGTCGCGTCCTCGGTCGCCGTCGCGCACCTCGCCCCGCTCGACGACGAGGCCCACGGGCCCGATGACGCCCTGGCGGAGCTCGGCCGCGCCATCGGCACCGCGCACGACGAGCTGCTGCTGCGCGCCGAGGAGAACCCCGAGCTCGCCGGCCTGGGAACCACGGTCACGGCGCTCCTCCGCTCGGGCAACAAGCTCGCCATGGCGCACATCGGTGACTCGCGCGCCTACCTGCTGCGCGACGGCGAGCTCATGCAGGTCACCACGGACCACTCCTTCGTGCAGCACCTGGTCAACACCGGGAAGATCACGCAGGAGGAGGCCGAGCACCACCCGCAGCGCTCGGTCCTGCTGCGCGTGCTCGGTGACTTCGACATGGAGATCGTCCCCGACATGTCGGTGCGCGAGGCCCGCCCCGGCGACAGGTGGCTGCTCTGCTCCGACGGCCTGTCCGGCGTGGTCAGCGGTCAGACCATCCAGGAGACCCTGCGCGACGTCGCCGACGTGGACGAGTGCGCCGACACCCTGGTCCAGCTCGCCCTGCGCGGCGGCGCCCCGGACAACGTGACGGTCGTGCTCGGCGACATCGTCGAGGTCGACGACCTGCCCGACGGAAGCGCGCCCTCGACCACCTCGCACGTGGTCGGGGCCGCCGCCCTGGACCGCAACCGCCCGACCCTCGGCGGCCGGGGAGCCGCGGCGCGCGCCGCCGAGCACTCCGCCGCCGCCCGCGCCCGCACCGAGCGCGACGAGGTCGCCGCCGGGACCGCAGCACCCGCCGAGGCGCTCGACGAGGACGAGGTCACCCCGCCCAACCGCCGGCGCCGCCTGCTGTGGCTGCTCGCCGGCGTCGTCCTGCTGGCCGCGGTGGGCACGGGTCTCTACCTCGGCTACGGCTGGACCCAGCGGCAGTACTACGTCGGGGTCGCCGAAGGCCGGATCGCCGTCTACCAGGGCATCCCGCAGTCCCTCGGGCCGATCGACCTGTCGCACGTCGTCGAGACGAGCAGCACCCCTGTCGACAGCCTCCCGACCTACGTGAACGAACGGCTCAGCCAGACGATCCGGGCCACCGGCATCGAGGACGCACGCGCTCGGGTGAGGGCGCTCGAGTCCGAGGCGGGCAGCACGTCGTGAGGGCCGCCCCGACGCGCTGGGGCGGGGCGGTCTGATGGCGACCGTCTCACCGCACCAGGTGCGCCCAGGTCGCTCCCTCGAGCTCGGACTGCTCGTGGTGGCCCTGACCATCGGTGTCGGGGCGTACGCGCTCGTCGGGCTGTCGACGTCGGGCTCCCTGCCGGCGGACATCTTCGGCTACGGCGCCGGGCTGGTGGCTCTCAGCGTCGGCCTGCATCTCGTGCTCCGGTGGCGCGCACCGTACGCGGACCCGGTGATCCTCCCCGTGGTCACGGCGCTCAACGGCATCGGCCTGGCGATGATCTACCGCATCGACATCGCCTATGCGGCCCGGGGCAAGGACACCTCCTTCGCCGAGCGCCAGCTGGGGTGGACAGCCCTGGGCGTGGTGCTGGCCGCCGTCGTGCTCGTCCTGCTGCGCGACCACCGGACCCTGCGCCGCTACACGTACACGGCGATGATCGCCGGCCTGGCCCTCGTCGTGCTCCCGCTCGTCCCGGGTCTCGGTGCGAACATCAACGGCGCCCGCATCTGGATCCGCGTCGCGGGCAACTCGTTCCAGCCCGCCGAGGTCGGCAAGATCGCGCTGGCGATCTTCTTCGCCGGCTACCTGGTC
>DASXVR010000336.1:0-2049 GCA_036504175.1 Actinotalea sp.
GACGTCGTACCGGCAGCTCAGCTCGATGCGCGTCCCCCAGGCGACCTGGACCAGGTCCACGCTGGCCGAGACCGGCGCCGACGCGGCGACCGGGACCAGCTCGATGGCACCGGACGCGACCGGCGGCGCCGACCCGCCGCCCCGCCCGAACGGGCCACCCAGCACGCCCGAGAGCACGACAGCCACCACGAGCACGGCGGCGGCGGCCAACGCGCCGATCAGCACGCGCCGACGACCGACGGTCCGCCGCTCCCGACGGGCTGTGCGCAGCAGCTCTACGAGCAGAGTCGGCGGCGGCCCCTCGACGGCCGGGGCGACAGGCCTCCCGAACCGCGGCACCGACGACCCGGCGACGTCGAGGGCCATCGCGTCGACGAGGTCACGGGGTACCAGGTCGAGGAGCGACGGGATCGCCGCGACGTCGTCGGCGGCCGCCTGGCACCGGGCGCACCCGATCAGGTGGGTCTCGAAGGCGTCGACCTCGGCGGCGTCGAGCGCACCCAGCACATAAGCGGCAGCGTCATGGACGAAGGGGTCCAGTGGGTCCGGACGCGCGCCTGGCAGCTGACTCATCGCGTCACCCCCATCTCCTGGAGCACCAGTCTCAGCGAACGGAGCGCGTAGTGCGTCCGTGACTTCACGGTCCCGGGCGGGACCCCCAGCTGGGCGGCGGCCTCGGCGACCGTCCGCCCCCCGAAGTAGCACAGGGAGATGACCTCCCGGTGGTCCTCGGACAGGCGGGACAGCGCATCGGCCACCAGCCACCCGTCCAGCACAGCGTCCGTCATCGCCGGGCCCGAGCTGCGCGGCTCGGGCGGCTCGGCGGCGAGCACCTCCCGGCGCGACCTCCCGGACCTCCACTCGTCGATCACCAGGTGCCGGGCCACGGTGAACAGCCACGCACGCGCACTGCCCTGCGACCCCTCCAGCACGTCCGGGTTCCGCCACGCCCGCAGGAGGGTCTCCTGCACCACGTCCTCGGCCCGGGCCCTGTCACCACCGGTGAGCCTGACCGCGAAGGCCCAGAGCGCGTGGGCGTGCTCGGCGTGGAGGGCGACCATGAGGTCGTCCGAGCTCACCGGCACCTCGCACCTCCTCGACGGCTGGACGGGCGGACGGATGGGACGGATGGGACGGATGGGACGTCAGGCTTGCACGACCTGTCCGTCCTTGACAGTGACCTGCACCGGCGGCAGCGGAGAAGGCGCCGGACCGCTCAGGTTGGCACCGCTCGCCGCCTGGAAGACCGAGCCGTGGCACGGGCAGACGAGCTTGTCCGCCTTCGGCTCGACGACGCAGCCCATGTGGGTGCAGATCGCGCTGAAGGCCACGACCGTCCCAGCGGTGGGCTGCGCCACGATGATCGGCTGACCCGCGCTGTCCTTGGCGGACACGGCCCCGCCGACCGGCACGTCCGCCACAGCGACCAGACCGGCTGACGCTCCGCCCGTCGCGGTGCCGCCCGACGAGCCGCCGCCACCCGCAGCCGGGGTCCCACCGGCGCTGGAGCAGGCGGCCAGGACGCCCACGCCGGCCAGCGCCACGCCACCCGCGAGGAACAGCCTGCGGGTCGCCTCCAGCCGCGTCGCGTCGCCGTGCTGGTGACGGACAGGGGTGTCGCCGACCTCGGCCGCCGTGCGCTGTGGCGGGGACGGGATCGTCTCGGTCATCAGACCTCCTGCTCATGTGCGTAGCCTGCGCGCCGGGTGGCTCGCTGGCTCGTGGTGGCCCGGGTCCCCTCAGCCGGTGGAGCTCGTGCGGAGCGCCGGCCTGTGTCCCCACCGAGGGATACGGGCCCGACGTCCCGATGGTTCACCGGCTTCCTGGGAGTTCGCCGTGACCTCCTGATGAGTCTGCCGGGAGAGGCCTGTGCCGCGTGGCGGCTTCGGGGCGCGGGCGATTTGTCCTGCTGCGGGTGAAACGTCGGGTGAGGTTGCTCCCCGCTCTCGGCGAGTCGCGCAACGGTGGCTAGCGTGAGCCTGTGACACCCGAAGAGATGGCAGAGGCATTCGAGCGAGCACGCTACGAGCAGCTGCGCGGCCAGCTGTG
>DASXVR010000337.1:0-2818 GCA_036504175.1 Actinotalea sp.
GCTACTCGGGCAACTCCGGGACCTCCGAGGCGTGCCACCTGCACTTCGAGGTGTACGTCAACGGCGCGACGGTGGACCCGCGGCCGATGATCAACGCCTGACCAGCGATATGCCCGGGCCTCGCCCTCGCGCGATCCCGTAACCTGGACGGATGGCCAAGGAGAGTGGGCGCAAGGTCGTCGCGAGCAACCGCAAGGCTCGCCACGACTTCCACATCGACGACACCTTCGAGGCCGGCCTGGTCCTGACGGGCACCGAGGTCAAGGCCCTGCGCGCAGGGCGCGCGTCCTTGGTCGACGGGTTCGCGTCGGTCGAACGCGGCGAGGCCTGGCTCGAGGGCGTGCACATCCCCGAGTACACCGAGGGCACCTGGACCAACCACGCGCCCCGTCGCAAGCGCAAGCTCCTGCTGCACCGCCGCGAGATCGAGGAGCTCAGCCGCGAGACCCAGGCCAAGGGGCACACGATCGTCCCGCTGTCGCTGTACTTCGTCGACGGTCGCGCCAAGGTGGAGATCGCGCTGGCGCGAGGCAAGAAGGAGTACGACAAGCGGCACACCCTCAAGGAGAAGCAGGACCAGCGCGAGGCCCAGGCCGCGATGAGCCTGCGCAAGCAGCGCTGATCTGGCACGACCGATCTGGCACTACCTCCGGCCGGACGGCCTGTGCCGGGCGGCCCCGCCGCCCTAGGGTGAGGGTCCGTGACGAGGCTCCTGCTTGCGTGCTCTGCCCTGCTTGCCGGCCTGGTCGTCGGGCCCGTGCTGGCGGCCCCGCCCGCCGCCGCTGCTGACGGTCAGGACCCCGAGGACCTGGTCGCCCAGTACGCGATGACCGTCGACCTGGCGCCGGACGGGTCCGCGGACGTCGCCCTCGACCTGGTGATGGACTTCGGCTCGAGCCCCAACCACGGCCCCTACCTGACGTACGTCGTCAAGCAGCGCTTCGACGACACCCGCGACCGCATCTACCGGATGACCGACGTCCAGGCGTCCAGCCCGAGCGGCGCACCGGCTGACGTCGACGCGACCGAGGACGGCGACCTGATGGTCGTCCGCATCGGCGACCCCGACACCGAGGTCAGCGGCGTCCAGACGTACCGGGTCACCTACCGCGTCGAGGGGTGGGTCAACCCGGCTTCCCTCACGGGCCATGGCGACGAGCTCAACCTCAACGTGCTAGGCGGCTGGGCGATCCCTGTCAATGACGTGCGGGTCGTCGTCACCGCACCGGCGACCCCCGACCCGGTGTCCTGCACGACGGGCCCGCGGGGCGCGACGACGCCGTGCCGCGGCTGGAGCGCCGGCGGGTCCACCGCGACCTTCATGCAGGACGCCGTCGCACCGGGCGACAACTTCACGGTTGTGGCGGTCTACCCCGCAGGGACCTTCGTCGGTGCCGAGCCTCTGTTGCAGAACCGGTGGGCGTTCGGCAGGGCGTTCGCCGCGACCCCGCTCACCCTCGGCGTGACGACCCTCATCGCGCTCCTCGCCGGGGGCGTGCTGGCCGGCGTCATGCGCCGTCGCGAGCGTCAGGAACGCTACGTCGGCGTGGTCCCCGGACTCCTCCCGGGGTCGACGTCGGCGGGAACCGTGGGTTTCGGCCGACGCACTCCCCTGCCGGTGCAGATCACCCCGCCGCCTGGCCTGAGCCCCGGGCAGGTCGGGACGCTGATCGACGAGCACGCGAACGCGCAGGACGTCACCGCGACGTTGATCGACCTCGCGGTGCGCGGGTACCTGCGGATTGAGCAGGTGGACGACGGCTGGCGGCTCGCCCGCCGGCTCGATGCCGACAGCAAGGACCTGCTGCCGTACGAGCGCACGCTGTTCGACGACGTCTTCGCCGGCCGGACGACCGTGGAGCTCTCCGAGCTGCGCACGACGTTCTCGTCGTCGCTGCGACAGGTGATCAAGGAGCTGTACGCAGACGTCGTCGCGCGCGGGTGGTTCCGGGGCGACCCGCGGACGCGGCGGGCGATCTGGGTGACCGCCGGGGTGCTGCTCGTCCTGCTCGGGGCCCTGCTCACGACGCTGCTGGCCATCTGGACCTCGTGGGGGCTCGTCGGACTGCCCGTCGTGGTCGCGGGCGTCGCCGTGCTCATCCTGTCCCGGACGGCGGCGACGATGACGCCCGAGGGCACCGCGCTGCTCCGCCAGGCGCAGGGCTTCCGCGAGTACCTCGCGACGGCGCAGGCCGACCAGCTGCCGCTCGCGACCGGCGAGGACCTGTTCAGCCGGTACCTGCCCTACGCGGTCGCGTTCGGCCTGACGGAGCGCTGGGCGACGATGTTCGCGGGGGCCGCCGCGCAGGGCGCCCAGCTGCCCGTGCCGCTCTGGTACGTCGGCGCCGGGTACGGGCAGGCCGGCTTCTGGGGCGGGGCGGATAGCTTCTCGCGGGACATCGCCGGCTTCGCGACAACCGCGTCGTCGGCGATGGCGGCGCCGACGCCCGGATCATCGGGCGGGTCGGGCGCCGGAGGCTCGTTCTCCGGGGGCGGGGTCAGCGGGGGCGGCGGCGGGAGCTGGTGACCCGGATGGCTATGCCCGTCGGCGCAGGTGAGCCGAGGGCGCTGGGGCCGCACAGGGAATAGCCGGTCTGGTCCCGCTCGTTGTGACGTAGGCTTGACCTGCTCGCCCGAGGTGGCTCGTCCACCCCTGTCGAGTGCTTGACAACTGCATAGGGGGTGATCGGTTTCGACGATGGTTGTCGATACAGGAGAAGCGGGCCGAGGATGCAGGGTTATCTCGTCAACGCTCCCTGCAAACCAATAGGTGCCAATTCCAACAGCACCGACTTCGCACTCGCCGCCTGAGCGAGTC
>DASXVR010000338.1:0-11076 GCA_036504175.1 Actinotalea sp.
TGAGCGTGTGGCGTGCAGCCTGGATCTGCCCGACAGGGTCGATGCGATGCCTGTCCGCCCCGCTGCCCTGGAACCAGGCGCCGTCGTCGCGCGTGACGTGACCGCCCTTGACCTCGATCGCCGCCAGCCCGACACCGGGCCACGCGACCAGCGCGTCGATCTCCCGCTCGTCCGGGCCGTGGAGAAGGCGCACGCCAGCGAGCAGCACCGCGTCGTCCGGCAGCTGGTCGCGCAGAGCCTCCCAGACGGACCGCTCCGCGCCGCCGTCGGCAGGGAAGCGCGGGTCGTCGGGGTACAGGAGGGGCACGGGTTCAGGTCTAGCGGAGCGCAGGGGCGCGACGCAGAGGTCCGGCGGGTGGTTTCGCGGAGCGGGTCCAGGCAGGCCGATGCGCGCCGGATGAGGGCGGAGGGAGGGGGTATGCCTTCTCATCGGTGCCCGGTTCGACCTACTTGAGCCCGATCTGTCCGATTCACCCGAATGGAGCAGTGGCCGTGCTCCCGGAACAACCTGAGGCGGGGGCCCGTTGCGCGTGGCATGAGAGCCATCGCCTACTCCCGCTTCGGCGGCCCCGACGTCCTCGAGCTCACAGAGCTCCCCACGCCCACCGTCGCCCCCGACGCGGTGCTGGTCCGGGTCCGTGCGACGTCCGTCAACCCGGTCGACTGGAAGGTCCGTGAGGGTTACCTCGCGCCGATCATGGACAGCACCTTCCCGATCGTGCCGGGCTGGGACGTCTCAGGTGTTGTCGAGAAGCTCGGCCTCGACACCCCGGAGTTCGCCGTCGGCGACGAGGTGCTCGGCTACGTCCGCAAGGACGTCGTGCATGGCGGGACCACCGCCGAGCTGGTCGCGGCGCCGGTCAGGACCCTCGCCCACAAGCCCGCCTCCCTCAGCTGGGAAGAGGCCGCAGCCCTGCCGCTCGCGGGTCTGACGGCGTACCAGAGCCTTCGCCGGCTGGACGTCAAGGCTGGGGACACGGTGCTCATCCACAACGCCGCCGGCGGCGTGGGTGGCTTCGCCGTGCAGATCGCCGTGGCCTTCGGAGCCCGGGTCATCGGGACCGCCTCACCAGCGCGCCACGACTACGTCCGCAGCCTCGGCGGCGAACCGGTCCCGTACGGCGAGGGCATGGTCGCAGCGGTGCGCGAGCTGGCGCCTGACGGCGTCGACGCGGTGCTCGACCTGGTCGGCGGTGGCGTCGCGGCCACGACCCCCGAGGTGGGGACCGCCGACGTCCGTCTCGGCTCGGTCGCCGACGGTGAGGTCGCCAAGCTGGGCGGCACCAACTTCTGGGTCAGGCCCGACGCTGCGGACCTCGCTGCGTTGGTCGAGCTGGTCGACCAGGGCGCAGTCCGGGTCGAGATCGACAGGTCGTTCCCCCTCGAGGAGACGCGAGCCGCGCACGAGTACAGCGCGTCCGGTCACGTGCAGGGGAAGGTCGTCATCCGGGTGTCGTGACCAGCACCGGCAGCACCCTGGTCGCGTGAGCCCACTGGCGTGCTGCTCTGCGACGGCGGGACGCTGGGTCCATGGGCTACCTGACGATCAGCGGGCCGGCTGAGGCCGGGCCGGAGGAGTGCGACGCCGCGCGGGCAGCCGGCCGCTGGGCCGCGGAGCACGGGCACGTCGTGGTCTGCGGCGGGCTCGGCGGCGTCATGGAGGCCGCTGCTCGGGGTGCCCAGGACGGCGGCGGGTTCAGCGTCGGCCTGCTGCCGGGGTCGAAGCGCTCGGACGCCAACCCGTTCCTGTCCGTCGCACTGCCGACCGGCCTCGGCGAGATCCGCAACGCGCTCCTGGTCCGGGCGACCGACGTGGTGCTGTGCGTGGGTGGCAGCTGGGGGACCCTGAGCGAGCTCGCCCTGGCGGTGCGGACAGGCGTGCCTGTCGTCGCGCTGCGGACCTGGCAGCTCCCCGACGACGACGACGTGACCCGGGTCGACACGGTCGAGGACGCGCTCGCAGCGCTGGGCACACTGCTCCCGCGCTGAGCGCGGGTCCTTCTGGGGGTGTGATCGGTTCTTCGGCGCATCGTGGTGCCGGCTTTAGCCCGATCTGTCCGATTCACCCGAATGGAGCAGTCCAGGTCCCGGACCACGAGGAATGTCGGAGGCCGCCCGTACCGTTGCTCCCCTCATGACCTCCCCCGCCACCGACCAGGCCACGGCTCCCAGCCGCGCGAGCGTCGGCTTCCGGTCCGAGCGGGGTCCCATCCTCATCGCGATCATGGTGACGACCGGCCTCGTCGCGATCGACTCCACGATCCTGGCGACAGCCGTCCCGACGATCGTGCGGGACCTGGGTGGGTTCTCGAGCTTCCCGTGGCTCTTCTCGATCTACCTGCTGACCCAGGCCGTGAGCGTCCCCATCTACTCCAAGCTCGCGGACACGATCGGCCGCAAGCCCGTCGTCCTGCTCGGAGTGGGGCTCTTCCTCCTCGGCTCGGTGCTCTGCGGGTTCGCCTGGAGCATGCCGGCGCTGATCGCCTTCCGTGCGATCCAGGGACTCGGCGCCGGAGCCGTCCAGCCGATGGCGATCACCATCGCCGGGGACATCTACACGGTGGCCGAGCGCGCCAAGGCGCAGGGGTACATCGCGAGCGTCTGGGGCATCTCCGCCGTCGTCGGGCCCACGCTCGGTGGCCTGTTCTCGCAGTACCTCTCGTGGAAGTGGATCTTCTTCGTCAACGTGCCGCTGGGTCTCGCGGCGGCCTGGCTGCTGATCCGCCACTTCCGGGAGACGGTCGAGCGTCGTCGGCACCGCATCGACTGGGCGGGTGGCGCACTGCTGACCGTCTCGACCAGCCTGCTGATCCTCGCGCTCCTCGAGGGCGGGAACGCCTGGGCCTGGAGCTCACCTCAGAGTGTGGGCGCCATCGTCGTCGGACTCCTCCTGCTGGCCGCGTTCCTGCTCGTGGAGCGCCGCGCGGAGGAGCCCGTCCTGCCGTTGTGGGTCATGTCGCGTCGCCTCCTCGGTGTCACCGCACTCATCGCCGTGGGCGTCGGCGCGATCCTCATGGGCGTCACGACGTACGTGCCGACCTACCTGGAGGCGCTCGTCGGCTCGTCGCCGCTGGTGTCCGGCCTGACCCTGGCGATGCTCACCATCGGCTGGCCCATCGCCGCCTCGCAGGCCGGGAGGGTCTACCTGCGGTTCGGCTTCCGGACGACCGTCCTCATCGGCGTCGCCGTGGTGGTCCTCGGGACCGCCGGTCTGGCCGTCACCTCGACCCGGCCGTCGGTGCTGCTCGTCGGCCTGTTCTGCTTCGTGATCGGTGGCGGCCTCGGGTTCGTCGCTGCGCCCAGCCTCATCGCCGCGCAGTCCAGCGTCGACTGGGGCGAGCGCGGCGTCGTCACGGGCGCCAACATGTTCGCCCGGTCGATGGGCAGCGCCGTCGGCATCGCCGCCCTCGGCGCCCTGGTCAACGGCCTCATGCACGGCGCCGACGCCCTGGCCGCCCCGCACGAGTTCCAAGGTGCCGCCACGGCGGCGTTCACCGCCGTCGCCGGGGTCGCCGTAGTGACCGCACTCGTCTGCCTGGCGATGCCCCGCGACCACCAGCCCGCCTGAGCGGCGGTATCAGGACAGCCACAGGCGCCCGCCGACCCGCGTGCGCGCCGGCCCACCTGCACCGGCCCGCCTGCGCCCGCCCGCCCGCCCGCACGCAACGTGAAGCCTTCGGCACGGGTTCCGTTCCGTACCCTTCACGCTCCCGCTCGCCCGAGCCGCGCGCCGGCCCGGTCGGCCGCAGGCCTCGGCCACGCCCCGTCCGCCCAGATCCTGAGACTCGTTGTCCGCGGCTGAGGACGCCTCCCGCACGCCACCTCCAAAGGTCCCACCTCTGCGGCTTCACGGCGTCGTAACGTCCGCGCAAAGGACGTGCCACATCCGTCCCAGCCGGCAACGACGACGGCGCCCCGTCCCAGCCCAGAGGACCTTCAGCGCACGACCGAGGAGCAGTCGACGTGACCCCACCACTGGAGAGCGCAACCCTGCTCGACGCGCGCGCAGCCCTGGCCGACGTGAACCTGCCCGCGGACGTCCGTGCCGCGCTGGACGCCTGCCGCTCCATCGTCATCCCGACGTCGCGGGAGGACCTCTACCAGCTGGCGCTCGGGCCCGACGGCGGCCCCCGCTTCGTCGTCGAGTACGACGTCAACGGCACCTCGGTCGTCGAGGCCGACGTCGTCCGCTGCAAGAACGGCATCGCTGTCAACTACCCGGAGGACTACCTGCGCCGCCGGGACCCGGACTGCATGCGCATCGCCGATGACCTGCCCACCGACAAGCCGCGCTACCGCGACGTGTTCGGCAGCGAGTTCGCACCGGTCAAGGGCGAGACGCTCGACTGGCTCGCCCAGCAGGACCTCGTCGTCGTGCCGTTCAAGGCCGGCGGCAAGACCTACGGGTACCCCTCGCTCGCGATCTGTCCCGTCAACGCCGCGTTCTTCGCCCTCGCACTGGCGGACCTGCAGGGCTTCGTGACGCTCGACGAGCTCGGCCCGTTCTCGCCGCGGTCGATCCTGTACGTCGCACCGCCGTTCCGGCAGACGCACTTCGGCGGCAAGCAGGTCGTCGTCCACAACCGGTCGGAGACGCTCCACGAGATCTTCGCCTACAACTTGTACCCGGGACCCAGCGCCAAGAAGGGCGTGTTCTCGGTCCTGCTCGACATCGGCGAGCAGGAGGGGTGGGTGACCGCGCACGCCTCCTCAGTGCGCGTCACCACCCCGTACGAGAACGAGACGATCGTCATGCACGAGGGCGCGTCGGGCGGCGGCAAGTCCGAGATGTGCCAGGAGATCCGGCGCCAGGAGGACGGCCGCATCCTGCTCGGCACGAACGTCGTCACCGAGGAGCCCTACTTCATCACCCTGAGCGAGACCAGCGCCCTCGCCCCGGTCACCGACGACATGACGATGTGCCACCCGGCGATCCAGAAGGGCAACGGCAAGCTCGTCGTCACCGACGCGGAGGACGGCTGGTTCGTCCGGGTCGACAACCTCACGCAGTACGGCGAGGACGTCCACCTCGAGCGCGTCTTCATCCACCCGGCCGAGCCGCTGGTCTTCTTCAACCTCAACGGCATCCCCGACGCGACCTGCCTGCCGTGGGAGCACACGCTCGACTCGACCGGCAAGCCGTGCCCCAACCCGCGCGTCGTGGTGCCCAGGCGGCTGGTCAAGGGCGTGGTCGGCGAACCGCAGGAGGTCGACCTGCGCACCTTCGGTGTCCGCATGCCCGCCTGCACCCGGCTCAAGGCGAGCTACGGGATCATGGGGATGATGCACATCGTGCCGCCGTCGCTGGCATGGCTGTGGCGCCTCATCGCCCCGCGCGGTGACAAGAACCCGTCGATCGGCGAGAGCAGCGACACCGCGAAGACCATCGCGCACGGCGGCATGGTCGCCGAGGGCGTCGGGTCGTACTGGCCGTTCTCCACCGGTACCAAGGTCGCCGCCGCGAACCTGCTGCTCCGCCAGCTGGTCGACGCCCCGCGCACCCGCTACGTGCTCACGCCCAACCAGCACATCGGCGCCTACAACGTCGGCTTCGCCGGTGAGTGGCTCACGCGTGAGTACCTGGCGCGGCGCGGAGGCGGCGCGATCCGGCCCGAGCACCTGACGCCGTCGCGGTGCGCGCTGTTCGGCTACACGCTCAAGGAGATGAAGATCGACGGGCAGCTCATCCGCCCGACGTTCCTCCGCCCCGACCAGCAGTCTCAGGTCGGCCTCGAGGCGTACGACGCGGGCGCCAAGATCCTCACCGACTTCTTCAAGAGCGAGCTGGCGCAGTTCCTCACCGAGGACCTGGACCCGCTGGGTCGGGCGATCATCGAGGTCTGCCTGCGCGACGGGACGATCGACGACTACGTGGCGCTGACCCCGCTGCGGAGCTGATCCGCGGGCGCTGCACACAGACTCGCGCTCGTCGACGCCCGTCATCAGGTCGCGCGGGCCCGGCCCGTGCCGTGTCGGTGCCGGGTGACATCGTCCTAGGCATGAGGCGACGACAGGGGAGACCGCCCAGCGCGCTCCCCTGGCTGACCCTCACGCTCTTCGGGCTCGTCGTGCTCGGGGTCGGGATCCCGCTGGCGAGCGACGCCGCCGAGACGACGACCTACACCGTCCCGGCAGCGGAGCTGACCGTCGCCCGCGCGGCGCTCGACGGCCTGCCGGTCAAGGGCCGCGCGCCCGCCACGGGCTACAGCCGCGAGCAGTTCGGGCAGGCCTGGGCTGACGTCGACCGCAACGGGTGCGACACCCGCAACGACGTCCTGCGGCGCGACCTGACCGCGGTGGTCCTCAAACCCGGGACCAACGGGTGCGTGGTGCTCACCGGGACGCTGGCCGACCCGTACAGCGGCACGGCGATCCGCTTCGCTCGCGGTGAGCACAGCGACGCCGTCCAGATCGACCATGTCGTCGCCCTGTCCGAGGCCTGGCAGACGGGTGCCCAGCAGCTCAGCGCCGAGCAGCGGCAGTCGCTCGCCAACGACCCGGCGAACCTGCTCGCCGTCGATGGCCCGCTCAACCAGGAGAAGGGCGCAGCGGACGCCGCCACCTGGCTGCCCCCGAACAAGGGCTTCCGCTGCGCCTACGTGATGCGCCAGGTCACCGTGAAGGCGGCCTACCGACTCTGGGTGACGCCGGCCGAGCACGACGCGATCGAACGGCAGCTGGACGGGTGCGTGACGAGTGACTGACCACTCGAACGACGACGGGTGGGCCGAGCCTCGGGCGGGGCCAGCGTGCGGCTTGCTCGGGTCAGTGCATCGGGTGGGTGATGCGGCGCACCAGCGCGGACGCCTCGGCGGTCGTCAGGACCGTCGTGTCCTTCTCGGCGAGGTCCCACACGTCGGGGTCGTCGATGAGCCCGTCCGCCCGCTCCACCAGGAACTCGGCGGCCGCCTGGTCGCGGGTGTGCACGCGCAGGGGGGTGAGGTGCCACGTCACGGGGTATCCCCGGAGCGGGTGCGTCCCGTGCAGGACCGCGGACGGCACGGTGCTGTGCTCGGCGACCAGGCTCTGTGCCACGGCGACCTCCCTGGACCTCGGCCACACATCCGTGTGCGGCCCTCACTCAGTCCATCGGCGTCGCGGAGTCAGCCATGACCGCAGGAGCGGGTGAAGCGTGGCCCGCCACACGTGAGCGCCCGAGCACCCACGTGACCACTCCCACCGTGAGGGTGAGCCCACCGGACAGCAGCAGGCTCGACCGTGCGCCGATGAGCCCGACGACTCCCGCGCCGAGCGCGAGCCCGAGCAGGTCGCCCCCGCGGAAAACCGCGCCGACAGCAGCGAACACCCGGCCGCGCTCGGCGTCGTCGGTGCGCGAGCGGATGAGGGCGTTGATGGTGACGCGCTGCACGGCAGCCGCGGCACCGCCGATCACCCAGGCCACAGCCACCCCGACGAGGGACACGACCGCCCCCGCCAGGGCCAGCGCCACGCCCATCACGACGCTCGCTGCCGCCAGCGCGCGGAACAGGCTGTGCTCCCCGACGAGCCGGCCGGCCCACCACCCGCCGAGGATGCCCGCCGCGGGCCAGAACGCGGTGACCACGCCGTAGGCCGCCGGACCGGCGCCGATGTCGTGCACGACGAAGAACACCTCGGCGACGTTGACGATGACGGTGGCGAGCACGGCGGCCGCCAGGCCGAGGACGCCGACGAGGAGGAGCTGGTCCTGGCGGATCCGCGCGAACCCGATCCACGCCGACTGCTCGGCTCCCTCGGGGTGCGGTTCCGGGATCCGCTGCGTGCGCAGGGCCAGGACCGCCGCCCCCATGACGACGAAGCTCGCGGCGTCGGCCAGCAGCGCGGTGCCGACCGAGGTGAGCTCGACGAGGACGCCCGAGACGGCGAAGCCCACGAGGAAGCCCGCCTGCGTGATCGCCGAGTACCAGCCGTACGCCTTGGTGGCGTGCTCCTCACCGGTGAGGTGGGGCAGCAGGGCGGCGATCGTCGGGTTGGCCACCGCCCCGCCGACGCCGAGCATCGCCACGGCTGCCAGGAGCACGACCCCGTTACCGGGCCGCAGGCCGACCAACGCACCGACGACGAGCGCAGCGGCCTGGAGCAGCAGGGACCCGACGAGCAGCTGCCGGTTGGGCAGGCGGTCGACCAGCCGCCCGGCCAGGGGCGCGAGCAGCACCATCGGCACGAGCTCCGCACCCATCGCGGAAGCCACCCACAGAGCGCCATCAGGCTCGAGGAACACCATCACGGCGAGCAGCGACAGCGAGCTGCCGATCGTGGAGACCGCCGCACCGCCGAGAAGCAGCGCGAGGTCCCGTCGTGCCGTGGTCACACCTGGCGCCTCTCGGCGAGCACGACGACGACGCTCGGGACAACGAGGACCAGCAGCCCCGCCAGCACGGCCACGGCCGGCGCCAGCGGTGCAGCGCCGTCGGCCGCGGACGTCAGCGCCCGGATCCCGACGGCGGCGAGCGCAAGGTCGAGCCCCAGCGCCAGGAGGACGGGCTGGAGGCGCCGACCGGGAGCGAGCAGACGTCGCGCGACCGCAGTGAGGCCGACTGCGAGCAGCACCGCCGCCGCCACGGCTCCGACGAGCATCCCGACCACGACGGCCACCAGGTCCGCCCAGCCGTCGCGCGAGGTCGCGTCGTGGGGGGTCACCGCCCACACACCGAGGCCGACGAGACCGCCTCCGACCAGGGCCACCAGCACCGCCGCGAGCGGGAGGAGGGCGACGGCACGACCGGACGGCCGGGCGACGGCCGGTGCGCGCAGGACCGGTGGCAGCGGTGTCATCGGACTCCTTGTGAGACGAGGTGATCAGAACCCTAAGGGTCCGCCGGGGGCGCCCGTGGGTGTCGGAGGCCGGCCCTACGCTCCAGTCATGTTCCTGCTCGAGGACCGCACCGTGGTCTACAGCGCCACCGACCTCGCCAGCGCCGCGGCGTGCGAGCTCGCGGTGCTGCGCGCCCTCGACGCCAAGCTCGGCCGCATCGCCCCGCTGGAGCTGCCGGCCGACGCCATGCTCGAACGCGCCGCGCGGTTGGGCGACCGCCACGAGGAGCAGGTGCTGGCGTCCTACCTCGCGCGGTTCGGCCCCTGGGACCCCGCGCGCGGGACGGGCGTGGCGACGATCGAGCGGCCCGAGAGAGGCCTGCACGCCGACCGCGCGACCCTGCTGGCCAAGCACGCGCAGACCCTCGACGTGCTACGCACCGGCGCTGACGTCGTCTTCCAGGCGGGCTTCTTCGACGGACGCTTCGGTGGCTGGGCCGACTTCCTCGTGCGCGAGCGCGGCGTCGATCGCGACGACGACGCCGGGCCGGTCTACGCCGTGTACGACACGAAGCTGGCGCGGCATGCCAAGATCACCGCTCTTCTCCAGGTCGCCGCCTACGCCGACCAGCTGCTCGCCGAGGGTCTGCGGGCCGCCGACGAGGTCCACCTGATTCTCGGAGACCGGACCGTGAGCTCCCACGGCCTCGCCGATCTGCTCCCCGTCTACCGCGAGCGCCGCCACCGCCTCGAGAGGATGCTCGACGAGCACCAGGCAGACGACGGCCCGGTGGCCTGGGGCGATCCGCGGTACCGGGCCTGCGGACGGTGCGACGTCTGCGTCCCCGAGGTCGAGGCGCGACGCGACGTGCTGCTCGTCGCCGGCCTGCGGACCACGCAGCGCTCCCGCCTGAACTCCGCGGGCATCGCCACCATCGACCGCCTGGCCGCGAGCCACGGACCGGTGGAGGGCATCGCCTCGACGACCCTGACCTCCCTGCGCGCCCAGGCACGCCTCCAGGTGCAGCAGAGCCCGCCGGTCGCGAACGGCCCGAGCACCGGCCCCGCGGCAACCACGGTCGCCGCCACGAGCACCTCCGCCACGAGCACCGCGGCCACGAGCACCGCCGCCGGGACCACCGTCGTCTACGACCTCTTCGCCCCTCAGGTCATCGCCTCGCTGCCCGCACCGGATCCGGGTGACCTGTTCTTCGACTTCGAGGGTGACCCCCTATGGATGCAGGACGGGTCGCCGGACTGGGGCCTGGAGTACCTGTTCGGGGTCGTGGAGCGGCCGGGACCCCGCGACGACGGGCCGGTGTTCCATCCCTTCTGGGCGCACGACCGCGAGCAGGAGAAGCAGGCTCTCGTCGACTTCCTCGACTACGTCGCCCGACGACGTGAGCGCTTCCCTGACCTGCACATCTACCACTACGCGCCGTACGAGAAGTCCGCCCTGCTCCGTCTGGCCGGTCGCCACGGCGTCGGTGAGCAGGCCGTCGACGACCTTCTGCGCGCAGGGGTGCTGGTCGACCTGTACGCCACGGTCCGCGCGTGCCTGCGCACGGGCCAGCGCTCCTACTCCCTCAAGAAGCTCGAGCCGCTGTACATGGACGTCGGCCGCTCCGGCGAGGTGACGACCGCGGGCGACTCGATCGTCGAGTACGCCACGGCCTGCCTGCTCCGCGACAGCGGCGACCTCGACGGCTGGCACGACCGGCTAGGCCGCATCGGTGAGTACAACGAGTACGACTGCCTGTCCACGCTCGCTCTGCGGGACTGGCTCGTGGCCCGCGCCGCCGAGCACGGGGTCAGCCCAGCAGGGCGCCTCCCCGCCGACGGCGCGGTCGTCGCTGGTGCAGCCCCCGAACCTGCGCCTGGCCCTGACCGTGGCCCTGGCCCTGGCCCTGAGGCTCCCGAACCCCCGTCGCCCGAGGACGCGCTGGCCGCCGAGCTCGTCGCGGCAGCAGGCGACCCGCTCGGCCGGACCCCTGACGGCGACGGCCTCGCCCTCCTCGCCGCCGCGCTCCGCTACCACTGGCGTGAGGAGAAGCCCTTCTGGTGGGCGCACTACGACCGGCTGACGAGCGACCCGGGCTCCTGGACCGAGCGGCGCAGCACCTTCCTGACAGACGAGGTCAGCGTCGAGAAGGACTGGCACGTGCCGCCCGGCAAGCGCGCCGCCCGCCGCCGGCTGCGACTCACCGGTCGCCTCGAGCCCGGTAGCGAGCTGCGATCCGGGGCGCTCGTCTGGCCCGTCTACGACGAGCCGGTGCCGGACTGCGCCAAGCGCTCGACGGACGGCCGGCGCGGGTGGACCGA
>DASXVR010000339.1:0-5720 GCA_036504175.1 Actinotalea sp.
GGTCAGCTCTTCACGCTGAGCGAGATGACCATCGAGGCCCGCGAGTTCCCCACCGGCACGATCCTGGGGTTCAACGGCACCACGGAGTGGGCGCTCGACTCCGTCGCCAAGGACGACGTGCTCTGGATGCCCCGCGAGGACCAGCTCCGCGAGCTCCTCGGCGCCGACTTCGTCTCGTTGGTCAACGCCCAGGCCGAGGACGTCGGCGGTGCGTACCGCGTGACCGTCCGCGCCGACGGCACCTTCACCGAGCACGAGGCCCTGACCGCCTCCGACGCCTACGCCCTGGCGCTGCTGGCCCAGCTCCTGGGGGCCCGCCGCTCAGCCTGAGCCGCCGTACCCTGCGGCGACCCTCGCAACCCCCGGGGCGAGCCTCACGACCGCGCCGGTGGCCGTACCCGGTCGGCCGGGCCCAGCAGAGCGCCCACTAGACTCCGTGACCATGTCCACCATCTCCCGCGAGGAGGTCGCGCGCCTCGCGGCCCTCGCCAGGATCGATCTCACCGACCTCGAGCTGACCCGCCTCGCCGGCGAGCTGGACGTGATCGTCGAGTCCGTCGCCCGCGTCAGCGAGATCGCGACAGCCGACGTCCCGGCCACGAGTCACCCGCTCCCGCTGACGAACGTGTTCCGCGAGGACGTCCCGGAGGAGCCGCTGCCGGTGGCCGACGCGCTCGCTGCCGCACCCGCGGCCGAGGGCGGCCGGTTCTCCGTCCCGCAGATCCTCGAGGAGGACTGATGGCCACCGACGACCTGACCCGCCTGACCGCCGCGGACCTCGCGGCCGCGCTGCGCTCCGGGGAGGTGTCCAGCGTCGAGGCGACGCAGGCGCACCTGGACCGGATCGCCGCCGTCGAGCCCGCGGTCCACGCCTTCCTGCACATCGCCTCCGAGGAGGCGCTCGCCACCGCGCGTGACATCGACGCCCGGCGCGCCGCCGGGGAGGACCTGCATCCGCTCGCCGGCGTGCCCATCGCGGTCAAGGACGTCGTCGTGACGCGCGGCCTGCCGACGACCGCCGGCTCGAAGATCCTCGAGGGCTGGATCCCTCCGTACGACGCGACCCTGGTCACGCGTCTGCGCGCGGCCGGTCTGCCGATCCTCGGCAAGACGAACATGGACGAGTTCGCGATGGGCTCGTCGACCGAGCACTCCGCGTACGGCAACACGCACAACCCCTGGGACCTCGACCGCATCCCGGGCGGCTCGGGAGGCGGCAGCGCCGCCGCCGTCGCCGCCTACGAGGCTCCGCTGGCCATCGGCACGGACACGGGCGGCTCGATCCGCCAGCCCGCCGCCGTCACCGGCACCGTCGGCGTCAAGCCCACCTACGGGGGCGTCTCCCGCTACGGGCTCATCGCCCTGGCGTCGAGCCTGGACCAGGCCGGTCCGGTGACCCGCACCGTCCTGGACTCGGCGCTCCTGCACGAGGTGATCGGCGGCCACGACCGGCACGACTCCACCTCGCTGGACGAGCCGCTGCCCGCGCTCGTGGACGCGGCCCGCCGGGGTGCGACGGGCGACCTCTCCGGCGTCCGCGTCGGCGTGGTGCGCGAGCTGAACGGCGAGGGCTACCAGCCGGGCGTGCGTGCGCGGTTCGAGGAGTCGCTCGACCTGCTCCGTGGTGCCGGCGCCGAGATCGTCGAGGTCTCCTGCCCGCACTTCGACTACGCCCTCGCGGCGTACTACCTGATCCTGCCCAGCGAGGCGTCGAGCAACCTGGCCAAGTTCGACGGCATGCGGTTCGGCCTGCGCGTCGAGCCGGCCGACGGACCCGTCACGGCCGAGCGCGTCATGGGAGCGACCCGCGGGGCCGGCTTCGGCGACGAGGTCAAGCGTCGCATCATCCTGGGCACCTACGCCCTCTCGGCCGGCTACTACGACGCCTACTACGGCAGTGCGCAGAAGGTCCGCACGCTGATCCAGCGTGACTTCGCGGCAGCCTTCGGGGCCGCTGACGTGCTGGTCTCACCCACCGCGCCGACCACCGCCTTCAAGCTGGGCGAGAAGCTCGACGACCCGCTCGCGATGTACCTCAACGACGTCGCGACGATCCCTGCCAACCTCGCCGGCGTCCCTGGCATGTCGCTGCCGTCGGGGCTCTCCGACGACGGCCTGCCTGTCGGCTTCCAGATCCTCGCGCCGGCACGGGCCGACGACAGGCTCTACCGCGTGGGCGCGGCTCTCGAGTCGATGCTCCAGCGCCGGTGGGGCGGCCCGCTCCTCGCGAAGGCGCCCGAGCTGCCCATCGCCCAGCCGACCATCGACGGGGGAGCCCGATGACGACCCAGCCCACGACCCTGGTCGACTACGACGACGCCATCGCCCGCTTCGACCCGGTCATCGGGATCGAGGTGCACGTCGAGCTCGGGACCGCGAGCAAGATGTTCTGCACCGCGCCCACGGTCTTCGGCGCCGAGCCGAACACCCAGGTCAGCCCCGTCTCGCTCGGTCTGCCGGGTGCGCTGCCGGTGCTCAACCGGGCCGCGGTGGAGTCGGCCATCAAGATCGGGCTGGCCCTGAACTGCCAGATCGCCGAGGTCTGCCGCTTCGCGCGCAAGAACTACTTCTACCCGGACGTGCCGAAGAACTTCCAGACATCCCAGTACGACGAGCCGATCGCGTACGAGGGCTACCTCGACGTCGAGCTCCTGGACGGCACCATGGTCCGGATCGAGATCGAGCGCGCCCACATGGAGGAGGACGCCGGCAAGAACACCCACGTCGGCGGCGCCACCGGGCGCATCCACGGTGCCGAGTACTCCCTGGTGGACTACAACCGGGCCGGCATCCCGCTGGTGGAGATCGTCACCAAGCCGATCACCGGCGTCGGCGAGCGGGCGCCCGAGGTGGCCCGCGCCTACGTCCAGGCCCTGCGGGAGATCTTCCGGGCGCTGGACGTCTCCGAGGCCCGCATGGAGCGCGGCAACGTCCGTGCCGACGTCAACGTCTCGCTCCGTCCGACGCCCGAGTCCCCGCTGGGCACGCGCACCGAGACCAAGAACGTCAACAGCTTCCGCTCGATCGAGCGGGCCGTCAGGTACGAGATCTCCCGGCAGGCCGCCGTGCTCGACGCCGGGGAGCGCGTGGTCCAGGAGACCCGCCACTGGCACGAGGACACCGGCGTCACGACGTCGGGCCGGATCAAGTCCGACGCCGAGGACTACCGCTACTTCCCCGAGCCGGACCTGGTGCCCGTGGCACCCTCGCGCGAGTGGGTCGAGCGGATCCGCGCGTCGCTGCCCGAGTCGCCCTCGTTGCGACGCCGTCGCCTCCAGCAGGACTGGGGCTACGCCGACGCCGAGATGCGCGACGTGGTCAACGCCGGCGCCGTCGAGCTCATCGAGGCCACCGTGGCCGCCGGAGCCGCGCCGGCCGCTGCCCGCAAGTGGTGGATGGGCGAGCTGGCCCGCACGGCCAAGACCGACGGCGTCGACCTCGCGTCGCTCCCCGTCACGCCCGAGCAGATCGGTCAGCTGCAGGTGCTCGTCGACTCCGGGCGGATCAACGACAAGCTCGCCCGCCAGGTCCTCGCCGGCGTCCTCGCCGGTGAGGGGACCCCCGAGGAGGTCGTGTCGGCCCGCGGGCTCGGCGTGGTCTCCGACGAGGGGGAGCTGATCGCTGCCGTCGACGCCGCCCTCGCCGCCCAGCCGGACATCGCCGCCAAGGTGCGCGGTGGGAACCTCGGCCCGGTGGGATCGATCATCGGCGCTGTGATGAAGTCCACCCGCGGTCAGGCCGATGCCGGGCGCGTGCGTGAGATCGTGCTGGAGCGGATCGCCCAGAGCTGAGCAGCGGTCGTCCGACCTGAGGAGCTCGATGGACAAGCCAGTGCTGCGCGGGGAGATGGTCATCCTGCGCCCGATCACGGCAGCCGACGCGGATGCCATGTGGGAGATGGTCAACGACCCCGAGGGCATGCGGATGACCGGGACGACCTCGACCTTCAGCCGCGGCGAGATCGACTCCTGGTGCGCGACCATCTCCGAGGAGCAGGACCGCCTCGACCTGGCCATCACGCACCGGTCGGACGAGTACCTCGGCGAGATCGTCCTGAACGAGATCGACCTGCACGACCGCAGCGCGAACCTGCGGCTGGTGCTGCGACCCGGTCAGCGCGGCCGTGGCTTCGGCGGCGAGGCGATCTCGCTCGTCCTGGCGCACGCGTTCAGCGAGGCGCCTGACGGGCTCGGCCTGCACCGGGTGTCCCTGGACGTGCTGAGCATCAACCCCCGGGCCCGCATGCTCTACGAAAGCCTCGGGTTCGTGGTCGAGGGCCGTCTGCGGGAGAGCCACCGCGACGGCGACTTCTGGTGCGACTCGATCATCATGGCCATGCTCGAGGACGACTACCGGTCGTCCCTCGGCGCCTCCCACTGACCCAAGGACGTCCCCGCGTGCTCACCATGACAGTCGCCCACGACGAGATCCTGAGCGGACTGCTGGACGTCGGCGTGGGCCACGACGTCCGGCTCGCCCACTGGGACATGAGCGGGCCGCTGCCGGACGGCCTCGATGCTGCCGACGTCGACGTCGTGGTGGTCCCCAACTACGGGGCGACGCCCGACGCGCTCCGGCGTCTGCACGCCTTGCCGAACCTGCGCGTGGTCCAGCTCCCGAGCGCCGGGTACGAGCACGCAGCGCCGCACGTGCCGGCCGGGGTGGTCCTGTGCAACGGCCGGGGCGTCCACGACGCCGGGACGGCCGAGCTGGCGATCGGGCTGACGCTGGCCTCCCAGCGCGGTATCGACGACGCGGTGCGGGCCATGGGTGAGGGCCGCTGGGCCCCCACGGCCCGGTCATCCCTCGCGGACCGACGCGTGATGGTGCTCGGCCACGGCTCGATCGGCTCGGCCATCGCCAGGCGGCTCGACGCCTTCGAGGTCACGGTCGTGCCCGTCGCCTCCACGGCGCGGGACGAGGCGGGCCGCCACGTGCACGGGCGCGACGAGCTGGCCGACCTGCTGCCCGAGGTCGACGTGGTGATCGTCGTGCTGCCCCTGACCCCGGAGTCGGAGCACCTCGTCGACGCGGCCTTCCTGGCGCGGATGCGGGACGGGGCGCTCCTGGTGAACGTCGGTCGCGGCAAGGTGGTCGACACCGACGCCCTCGTGGCCGAGCTCGAGGCGGGCCGGCTCAGGGCTGCCCTGGACGTGACCGACCCCGAGCCGCTCCCGGCCGACCACCCGCTGTGGCGCGCGCCCGGCGCCCTGATCACGCCCCACCTGGGCGGCTACACGAACGCGACCACGCCACGCCTGGTGGACCTGCTCCGACGGCAGGTCGCCCTGCTCCTGGCCGGTCGCGAGCCGGAGAACGCCGTCCTGCGGACCTGACCGCGGTACACCGGCACCGCCCGGGCGGTCGCCCGTGCACGGCACCGCCCGGGGCGGGAGCCCCACCCCGGGCGAGCGCGCTCACCCCAGCCGGGTCGCGGCGTAGACGGCGATCGCGTCACGCAGGTACACCGCGAGACCCGGTGCCACCGCGTCGTACGTGGCGGTGAACCGCTCGTCGTCCACGTACATCCGACCGAGCCCGCGGTAGGACTCAGCGTCGGGCGTCCAGAACACGGCGACCTGCGCGTAGTGCCGGGCGACCAGCGCCTGGACGCGTTCGTCCGCAGGGTCCGCACCGTGCGCCAGGAGCTCCGCCAGGCCGGCGTTGATGTCCTGGCTCTCACGGTGGTGCGCTGCCTGCCCGTCGGCGCCGAGGCGCGT
>DASXVR010000340.1:0-12311 GCA_036504175.1 Actinotalea sp.
GAGCACATCACCACCGGTCCGCGGATGTGGGAGGAGTACCTGGTCGGCCCGGAGAGCGGGGTCGAGCCGAAGGACTGGCAGACCAGGGTCGTCTTCACGACCGTCTGACTGCGTCTCAGCCCTGCTTCTCCTGCTCGAGGAACTCCTTGGCCTTGTCCACGACGAGGTCGACCTTGTCGTCCAGGTCGTCGCCGGTGCGCTCCTTCACGGCGTCGCGGGCCTTCTCGAGGGCGGCCTCGGCCTCGTCCTCGTGACCGTGGAGTGCACCCCGGGCCTTGTCTGCGAACTCGCCGATGTCCATGGAAGGTCCCCTTCGTGACGGGTTGAGCAGTACCCGATCTGTCTACACCCCGGTCCTGACGCTGCACAGGGTCCGACGCAAGCCTGCTGACCGCGGGTGACCCTGTGAGAGTTGGGCTTCCCACACCTTCGCCTACGCGTTGACACACCGGCTGCCGGGCTGCCGAGAATCGGGTCATGACCTGGCTCCGCGAGCGCTCGATCGCCCTACTCTTCGCCGTCTCCACGGTGCTGCTCCTCGGCGGCGGTGCGGCGTGGCTGGCCGATGAGCAGGGGTGGGCGGACGGCGCCTGGGTCGCGGCGACGGTGCTCGGTCTCGGGTTCTCCGTCGTCTGGACGGTGACCGCGCTGCGCAGCGGCCAGATGAGCGTCGACGTCGTCGCGCTGCTGGCGCTCGGAGGCGCGCTCTGGGTCGGTGAACCGTTCGCCGGCGCCATGATCACCGTGATGCTCGCCACGGGCCAGCTGCTCGAGACCCGCGCCGCGGCGCGTGCCCGGCGCGAGCTGAGCCTGCTGGTCGAGCGGGCGCCGCGCACAGCCAGGCGACGCTCGGCGAGCGGCGTCGTGGAGATCCCTGTGGACGACGTCGCCCGCGGTGACGTCATCCTCGTGGGTACGGGTGAGGTCGTCCCGGTGGACGGCCGGCTCGCGTCGGAGGCGATCCTCGACGAGTCCGCCCTCACCGGTGAGCCGCTCCCGGTCGAGCGGCCCGCGGGCGACGAGGTCCGCAGCGGTGTCGTGAACGCCGGGCCACCCGTCGAGCTGGTGGCGACCTCGGTCGCGGCCGAGTCGACCTACGCGGGCGTGGTGCGGCTCGTGGAGCAGGCGCAGGCGTCGTCGGCCCCGTTCGTGCGGACCGCGGACCGCTTCGCCATCTACTTCGTCCCGCTCACGCTCGTCCTCGCCGGAGCCGCGTGGGCGTTGAGCGGGGACCCCGTGCGGGCCGTCGCCGTGCTTGTCGTCGCTACGCCCTGCCCGCTCCTGCTGGCCGCGCCCATCGCGATCATGTCCGGGCTCTCGAGGGCCGCACGCATCGGGGTGGTCGTCAAGGGTGGCAGCGCGCTGGAGCGACTGGCCGCCGGCCGCGTGATGCTCTTCGACAAGACCGGGACCCTCACGCAGGGCCGGCCCGAGCTCGCCGACGTCGTCACAGCGGGCGACGGGCTCGGGGCCGACGAGCTGCTGCGCCTGGCCGCATCGCTCGACCAGGTGTCGCGGCACGTGCTCGCGAGCTCGATCGTCACGGCGGCTGCCCGCCGCGGGCTGACCCTCGAGATGCCGCAGGACGTGCAGGAGGAGCACGGGTACGGCCTCCGGGGGCGGGTCGGCGGCCACGAGGTCCGGCTCGGCAAGGCCGCGTGGATCGTCGGCGACACCCCGCCGCCATGGGTGCGCCAGGTCCGGCGTCGGGCCGACCTGGACGGCTCACTCACCGTCTTCGTCGCGGTGGACGGTGAGCCGGCCGGCGCGTTCCTGCTCGAGGACCCGATCCGGGCCGACTCCCCGCGGATGATCCGCACGCTGCGCACGGCAGGCATCAGCCGCGTGGTGCTGGTGACCGGCGACCGCGCGGACATCGCCGACTCGGTGGGTCGCATCGTCGGCGTCGACTCGGTCCTGGCGGACTGCGACCCGGCGGACAAGCTCGCAGCGATCGAGGAGGAGACCTCGCACGGCCCGACCATCATGGTCGGTGACGGCGTCAACGACGCCCCGGCCCTGGCCGCTGCGGGGGTGGGGGTCGCGCTGGCCGCTCGCGGGGCGACGGCATCGTCGGAGGCTGCGGACGTGGTCCTCACCGTCGACCGGATCGACGCGCTCGCCGACGCGATCCTCATCGCTCGGCGCTCGAAGGGCATCGCCCTGCAGGCGGTGCTCGTCGGCATGGGGCTGTCGCTCATCGCCATGCTGGCGGCGGCCGCCGGTCTGCTCCCGCCGGCTGCCGGCGCGGCGTTGCAGGAGGTCATCGACGTGCTGGCGATCGGCCTGGCGCTGCGCGCGGTGCTCCCCGGCAAGGTCCACACCATCGCGATGCCCGCGTCCGACGTGGCGACCGCGCACGAGCTCCGCATGCAGCACGACGCGATGCTCGTGGTGGTCGAGCAGATCCGCTCGGTTGCCGACACCCTCTCGACGCACGACAGCGACCTGGTACCTGCTCACGCGCTGCTCGACCGGCTCGAGCGGGAGCTCCTGCCGCACGAGCGGGCCGACGAGGCGTTGCTGGTCCCGCTCGTCGCCCGCGCGCTGGGCGGGACGGATGCGACGGCATCGCTGAGCCGCACGCACGCGGAGATCGAGCACCAGGTGAGCCGACTGCGCCGCCTGCTGCACGACCTCGACAACGACACGGTCCAGCCGGAGGACGTGGTCGAGCTTCGCCGGCTGCTCTACGGGCTGTACGCCGTGCTGCGCCTGCACAACGCGCAGGAGGAGGAGGGTGCGTTCAGCCTGGTGCCCGGTGGCGCGGCGCACCACAACGAGCACGTGCACGCCTGACGAGCCGTTCGTTGACGGGCCGTTCGTTGACGGGCCACGCGCTGACGAGCCACGTGCGCGTCTGAGCTCCTAGGACGCGTCGACGGTGACCCACGTCGCGTCGGCGGCGCCCGAAGCCACCTCGACGGCGTCGGCGTGCTCGTCGGGCGGGGTCGAGCGCGTCACGGTCAGCGAGCCGGCCGCGGCGTTGACGGCGTCGACGCGGACCAGCGTGCCGATGTTGATCCGGCGGGTCTGCAGGTACTGCAGGATCGCCGGCTCCTTGTCGGAGATGCGGATCACGCGACCGCGGTGACCCGGCGCCAGCTCGGTCAGCCGGGCGGCCGGGCCGCCCGCTGCCGGCGGCGGGATGCTGCCGTCGACCCGGGGGATCACGTCGCCGTGCGGGTCGTGCGTCGGGTGCCCGAGCATCTCGTCCATCCGGCCCAGGACGAGGTCGGAGACCGCGTGCTCCAGCCGGTGGGCCTCCTGGTGGACCTCGTCCCAGCCCAGCCCGAGGCAGGTGACCAGGTAGGTCTCGAGCAGTCGGTGGCGCCGGACCACGGCCACGGCGATCGCGGTGCCTGCGGGCGTCAGGTCGATGTGCCCGTACGGCTCGTAGTCGATCAGACCGTCACGGGCCAGCTTCTTGAGGTTGGCCGAGACCGACGACGGCGTGACGGCGAGGCTCGCGGCGATCTCGCTGGTGGACACGGCCGTGCCGGGCCACTCCTGCCCCTTCCAGATGATGCTGAGGTAGTCCTCCACCATCGTCGAGACGCGGGGCCCGTCCATGCCCTGATCCTAGGGACGCTCCACCCGTCAGGTCGTCGTCCCGTCCAGGTACAGCCACACGCCCGCCTCGCGGACGAACCTGCTGACCTCGTGCATCGCACCCCTCCCACTCGGCCCGCGGTAGTGGGCGCGGAACTCGACGACGCCGGTGGTGTCCGTGAGCGTGCCGCGCTCGGTGTGCAGCACGTCGAGCCGGTACCAGCCGACCTCCGGGTCCAGCTCGAGCTGGGACGGCCTCGTCGTGGCATGCCAGGTGTGCAGCAGGTAGTCGGTGTCACCGAGGGCGAAGGCGCTGAAGCGGGACCGCATGAGGTGCTCTGCCGTCGGGGCTCGGCCGCCCTGGTGGAACGGGCCGCAGCACTCGGCGTAGGTCAGGCCCGTGCCGCACGGGCACCGCTCCGCAGTCATGAGGGCCAGTATCGGGCGGGGCGCTCCCGAACGGTGCCGTGATCCCGGCCGACCACACCGGGTCCGACCAGTTGACAAAGGTCCCCGACTCCGACGAGGTAAGGGGTGTCGGCACCGCCGACAGGATCCGAGGTGAGTCATGGAGTCGCCCCCGCCGCGGCACATCGCGGGCCACGCCGTGCTCCGCAGCGCCGACAGCGGGGACTACGCGTCCCTGCGTCGTCGGCCCGCGACGCGCGAGGAGCGCTACCGCACCGGACGCGAGCTGCGCGGCTCGGTGCCGCGCTCCGCGCTCGGGGAGTGGACCCCTCTCCGCTCCGGCCGCGACCCCGTCGCTCAGATCATCGAGAGCCACGAGGGGCGCCTGGACTGGCTGGTCCCCATCCGCGTCGGGCGCATGGCCGCGTCGCCGTACGGGTTCCTGCGCGGGTCGGCGGTGGTCATGGCGAACGACGTCGCCACGCTCCCCTCGACCGGCATCATGCCGGTGGTCTGCGGCGACTCCCACCTGGGCAACTTCGGCTTCTACGCCTCACCGGAGCGCGACCTCGTCATCGACCTCAACGACTTCGACGAGGCCCACCCAGGTGCGTGGGAGTGGGACCTGAGGCGACTGGTCGCGAGCATCTGGGTCGCCGGCCGGCAGAACGGGGCGTCGGAGGAGGCCTGCGAGTCGGCGGTCGTCTCGTGCAGCGCGGCCTACCGGGCGGAGATCCGGCACCTCGCGGACCAGCCGCTGCTCGCGCGCTCGTTCGAGCGCATGGACGTCGACCGCATCCACGAGCACCAGCCCAACAGTGCGCTCGCGGCGGAGATCGACAGGGCTGCCCGACGCGCGCGGCAGCGGACGAGCGACCGCGCCCTGCCCCGCTTCACCCGCGAGCGCGCCGGCCTGCGGCGCATCGTCGAGCAGCCGCCCCTGATCACCCGCCTGGACGACGCCGAGGCCGAGCTCGTCGCCGAGGGCCTCGACGGCTACCTGCAGACCCTGGCCCCGCACTGGCGCCGAGCCGTCGGCGGCTACACCCTCGTCGACGTCGCCCACAAGGTCGTCGGCGTCGGGTCGGTCGGGCTGCGGGCCTACATCGCGCTCCTCGAGGGCTCCAGCCCGGACGACGTCGTGTTCCTGCAGCTCAAGCAGGCGAGGCGGTCCGTCCTCGCGCCGCACGTCCACGGCGACAGCGCGTGGCACACCCATCAGGGCCAGCGCGTGGTCGAGTACCAGCAGGCCCTCCAGACGGTGAGCGACCCGCTGCTCGGCTGGACGACGATCGGCGGCCTCGAGTTCTACGTGCGCCAGCTGCGCAACATGAAGGGCACCGTCGCGCTCGACGCGATCGACGGCGCCGCGCTCGCCGACTACGCCGGCATCGTCGGGCACCTGCTCGCCAAGGGGCACGCCCGCACCAGCGGCGCGTCGATGATCGCCGGGTACGCGGGACGGTCGGGACGGCTGGACGAGGCGATGGTCCGCTTCGCCGCTGCCTACGCGGACCAGACCGAGGCCGACCACGCCGCCCTGGTCAAGGCCGTCGGGGCGGGTCGCCTGCCGGTCGAGCGGGGGATCTAGCCGGGATCCTGGGCTCGTGCGGCGCGCCCGTCTCGTCCGCGGCACGGCGGCCGGCCGGCGTCAGACCTTCGCCGCCCGCACCAGCGCGACGACGCGCGCGTCGAACCACTGGGCCTCGGCTACGTCGTGGGTGATGAGCAGGGTCGTCACGCCGGCGCAGCGCTCGCGGACCCAGGTCATCACCTGGACCTTGCCGTCAGGGTCGAGGCCCTTGAACGGCTCGTCGAGGACGATCAGGTCCGCGTCCGCCAGCAGGGCCCGCACGATGGTGACCCGGCGCCGCTGGCCACCGGACAGGTCGCGCACGGGCTTGGTGAGCGACTCGTCGTCGAGGCCGATGCGGCGCAGCTCGTCGACGACCACGCTCAGCAGGGTGGAACGGTGCAGCACGAGCCCGACGTTGCGGACGGCCGACAGCTGCTCGCAGAGCCGGTCCTCCTGGAAGACCGCCGCGAGGCGCCGGCCCTGGGTGCCGCGGATCTCCCCGGCGTCCGGCGTGGCCAGGCCGAGCAGGAAGCGGGCGAGGGTCGTCTTGCCGGACCCGTTCGGCCCGGTGAGCGCGGTGACGTGGCCCTCGTCGAGCTCCAGGTCGACCCCGTCGAGCACGAGCTCGTCGCCGAACCGGTGGGTGATGCCGCGCAGCGTGATCACGCGGACCTCCCCCGGGAGAGGCGCAGCTCGGCACGGCGGAGGAGCGCGAGGACGAGCTTCTCGAAGCCGAAGCTCACGGCGATGATCACGGCCGTCCAGGCGAACAGGTCGGCGCTGCTGAGCAGGATCTTCGCCTCGTAGAGACGCTCGCCGATGCTCCCCTTGGCCAGGCCGATCACCTCGGCCGCGATGCCGCTCTTCCACGCCAGGCCCACGCCGATCCGGCATGCCGCCGTGAAGTAGGGCAGCACCGCCGGCACGTCGACGGCAGGGACCCGTCGCAAGAACGGCACGCGGAAGACGGTGGCGACCTCGAGCAGCGCCACGTCCCGGTGCCGGATCCCCTCGAGCACGTTGGTGTACGTGATCGGCAGCACCATGAGGAAGCTGATGACGAACGCCAGCTGACCGCTGCTCGCCCACATGAGCACCAGGATGATGAAGCTCACGACGGGCGTGCTGCGGACGGCGGTGAGCGCCGGGGTGACGAGCGCGTCGACCACCCGGGAGCCGGCCGCCGCGGCTGCGCCGAGCACACCGACCACCGAGGCCGCGACGAAGCCGCCCGCGATCCGCAGGAACGAGTACCAGACGGTTCCCCAGAAGTCGGCGGTGACGCTCAGCTCCCCGAGCCGCCCGACGGCCTTGGCCGGGGAGGCGAGCAGCACCTCGTGACCGACCGCCAGCGCAGCCACCTGCCAGACGACCACCCAGAAGGCCACGACCAGCAGTGGTCGTGCGGCCCCCCGGGCGATGGTCGCCGTGCGCTCAGTGGCTGTAGTAGAAGTCATCCTTCGGCATGCTCCCCCCGACCGAGGCCGGGTCGGCGTCGAACAGCACCGTCAGGTAGCCGCTGAAGATGCTCTTGAGCTCCGAGCCGGCGATGTAGGTGATGTGCGACGCGGGGATGGCAGCCTCGGCGATCGGGGCAGCCGGGACGATGCCGTCGGCGGCGATGAGCTTGGCCGCGTCGGCGGCGTGCTCGTTGGTGAACGTCGTGGACGCCTCGTAGTCGGTGAGGAACTGGGCGAAGGCCTCCGGGTGCTCCTTGACGAACGCGGTCTGCACCACGACGACGCCGGTGATGAGCTGGGAGTCCTTGGTGACCTTGGTCCACTCGTCCGTCAGGTTGAGCGCGGAGCGGACGGCCGGGTTCTGCTTCGTCACGACGGTGGCGAACGGCTGCGGCAGCATCGCGATCGCACCGGGCGTGGCCGCGAGCAGGGCTGCGACCTCGGTGTGCTCGCTCTTGTACTCGATCGTGACGTCCTTGGCGGGGTCGATGCCGTTCTTGGTGAGCAGGTAGTTCAGGACGTACTCCGGGGAGGCGCCCTTGCCCGACGCGAAGATGGTCTTGCCCTTGAGGTCGGCGATGCTGTGGACCGTGTCGCCCGACTCGAGGATGTCGAGCACCCCGAGGGTGTTGATCGCGGCGACCTGGATCTTGGCGCCGTCGGTGCCGAGGGTCTTGTTGTAGAGCACGGCCGCGAGGTTCGCCGGGAGCAGGGCGATGTCGGCCTTGCCCTGGACGACCAGCGGGACGACCTCGTCGGGCGTGCCGTACATCGTGACCTGGTAGTCCTCGGCCGCCGTGCCACCGGTGGCGTCGTCCATCAGCTTGACCAGACCCATGGTGGTGGGTCCCTTGAGCGAGGCGATGGTGATCGTCGTCGGCGCGACGGCCGTGGGCGTCGGGGTCGCCGAGACGGTCGGCTCCGTGGTTGCGGGGGCGCTGGAGGGCGTGACGCCCCCGCAACCGGCGAGCAGCGCGCCCGTGAGGATCAGGGTGGCTGCTACGCCGGTGAGTCGCCTCATGTGTTCGAACCGTTCGTCAGGACCGGCTCGTCCCGGAACGGGGCGTAGCTGGTGTGGAGGAGGTGGTGGGCGGTCTCGGAGTTGGGCTCGCCGTAGAAGTCGTCGTACAGCCGCAGGATGTCGGGGTTCTCCTGCGACTTGCGGAACCGGGAGGTCTTGTCGATGTTGACCAGGACCTTCTGGCGGTCCAGCATCTCGCCGACCCGCGCGGGCACCGGGTGGCCGGCGCCGTTGATGCAGCCGCCGGGGCAGGCCATGACCTCGATGAGGTCGTAGCCGATGTCCTCGCCGGCGGCGATGCGCTTGGCGAGGGGCTCGATGTTGTTCAGGCCGGAGACCACAGCCACGCGCACGGTCACGCCGCCGCCGGTGACGCTGGTCTCCTTGATGCCCTCGAAGCCGCGGACGTCGGTGAAGTCCAGGTGGTCCACCAGCGGCTCACCCGTGAGCTTCTCGACAGCCATGCGCAGGGTCGCCTCGGCGACACCGCCGGACGCGCCGAACAGGATGCCGGCGCCGGTGACCCGCTTGTACGGCGGGTCGAACTCGGCCGGCTCGATGTCGCCCGGCTCCAGGCGCAGCATCTTGACCATCTCGAGGAACTCGGTGGTGGTCAGCACGGCGTCGACGTCGCGGATGCCCTCGGGAGCGAACTCCGGGCGGGCGGCCTCGTACTTCTTCGCCAGGCACGGGACGATCGAGACCACGTACAGCTCGTCGAGGCTGATGCCGGCCTGCTGCGCGAAGTGGTTCTTCACGGTCGCGCCCATCATCTGCTGAGGCGACTTGCAGCTCGACAGGTGGGGGATGAGCTCGGGGTAACGACGCTCGACCAGGTTCACCCAGCCGGGGCAGCACGAGGTGAAGTGCGGCATGACGCCGCCCGACGAGACCCGGCCGAGGAACTCGGTGGTCTCCTCCACGATCGTGAGGTCGGCGGCGAAGGTGAAGTCGAAGACCTTGTCGAAGCCGATCTTGCGCATGAGGCCCGCGATGAAGGCCGACGCCTCGGCGAACGGCAGCCCGTACTCCTCCGCGATGACGCTGCGGACGGCCGGTGCGACGAAGCCGACGACGGTCTTCTTCGGGTTGTTGATCGCGGTGAACACGTCGCCGCGCTCGCGCTTGTAGTCCAGGGCGCCGCACGGGCAGGCGCGCACGCACTGACCGCAGGAGACGCAGTCGGTCATGCCGAGCGGCTGGCCGTTGTGGGTCCCGACGGTCAGGCGGCCCTCGTGGAACTGGAACGCCAGGACGCCCGGGCCCTCGATCTCGGCGCACGCCGCCACGCAGCGACCGCACGAGATGCACTTGTTGTTGTCGCGGACGATGAACGGGTGGTCCTCGATGACCGGGGAGTACGGCCGCACGTGCAGCGGCGCGGCGAACACCACGTCGTGGGCGCTGGCCTGCTCCCGCAGCGAGCAGTCGTTCTGCTTGGCGCAGCCGCACTTGAGGCAGCGTGCCGCCTCGGCCCTGGCCTGCTCCTCGGTGAGGCCCAGCTCGACCTCGACGAAGCTGTTGGTCCGCTGCGTGGGCAGCAGGGCCGGCATGACCGCACGGGCGAGCTTGGGGATGTCCTCGAACTCGGCGCGGGGGAGGTCCTCGAGGGTGCCGCGGCTGCAGCTGTAGTCCTCGTGGCCGGGCCGGACGTAGCCGCGCGTGACGAACTCGTCCATCGCGGTGGCGGCGCGGCGGCCGGCCGCAACGGCCTGGATGACCGTGGCGGGGCCGGTCACGCAGTCGCCGCCGGAGAAGATCTTCGGCTCGGACGTCTGCATGGTCTGGCCGTCGACGTCGACGTCGCCCCACTTGTTCAGGCGCACCGGCAGGTCGTTGAACAGGAAGCCGGTGTCCGTGCTCTGGCCGATGGCGCCGATGATCGTGTCGGCCTCGATGACGAAGTCGCTGCCCTCGACGGCGACCGGGCGGCGGCGGCCGGAGCGGTCGGGCTCGCCGAGCTCCATCCGCAGGCAGTGCAGCTGCTTGACGCCGTTCTCGACGGTGATCTTGGTCGGCGCGGTGAGGAACACCATCTCGATGCCCTCGTGCAGCGCCTCCTCGACCTCGTACGGCTCGGCCGGCATCTCCTCGCGGGTGCGCCGGTAGACGAGCTTGACGTTCTTGGCGCCCTGACGCAGGGCGGTGCGGACGCAGTCGATCGCGGTGTTGCCGCCACCGAGCACGACGACGTTGTCGCCGAGCGGGACCTGGACGCCCTTGGTGACCTGCTCCAGGTACTGGATGCCGAGCCACACGCCGTCGAGGTTCTCGCCGTCGATCCGCATCGGCGAGGCCCGCCAGGAGCCGATCGCCAGGTAGACGGCGTCGAAGTCGCCCTGCAGGTCCTCCAGGCGCAGGTGCGTGCCGAGGGCCTTGCCGGTGACGATCTGGACGCCCATCGACTGGATGACGCCGATCTCGTGGTCGAGCGTGTCCTTGGGCAGCCGGTACTCGGGGATGCCGTAACGCGTCATGCCGCCCGCGTGGGCCTGCTTCTCGAACACGGTCACGGCGTGGCCGGCGAGGGCGGCGTAGTACGCGGCGGACAGGCCGGACGGGCCGGCGCCGACGACGGCGATCCGCTTGCCGGTGGACTCCGCCACGCGGGGGATCCACGGCATCTCGCGCGACATGTCCCAGTCGGTCGCGAAGCGCTTGACGTAGTTGATGGCGACCGGGTCGTCGGTGAGGTTGCGACGGCACGCGGCCTCGCAGGGGTGGGGGCACACGCGGCCGCACACGGACGGGAACGGGTTGCGGTCCTTGATCACGCGGACGGCTGCCTCGTAGTTGCCGTCGGCGACGTGGCTCAGGTAGGTCTGGATGTCGATGTTGGCCGGACAGGTCTCGACGCAGGGCGCGACGCAGTCGGCGTTGTGGTCGCAGAGCAGCTGCTCGAGACGCACCTTGCGGTAGGCCTCCAGGCGCGGCGAGTGCGTGGTGATCTGCATGCCGTCCCGGACAGGGGTCAGGCAGGCCTTGACGTCCCGGGGCGTCTCGTCCCCGTTCGCCGAGGCCTCGACGACGCACAGGCCGCAGCTCCCGTTGGACCTCTTGAGGCGGATGTCGTGGCAGAGCGAGGGCACCTCGATGCCCTCGTTGAGCAGCGCCTGGAGGATCGTCAGGCCACCGAGGACCTCGATCTCCCGGTTGTTGACCGTCACGGTGAAGCGGGCGCCCCCGGAAACCTCGCGCACGTCAGACCTCCATTGGCATGACTCAGGTGCAGCGTCAGGTGTTCGCGCTGCACGGGTCGGCCAGAACATCCCCGTCGACTCTGGCTCTGCTTCTCACACTAGGGACGCGAAATGGCCCCCGATGCGGACTTCCGCCCTAGGTGAGAGGTCCGGATGGCTGCCCTTTGCCAGACGCTTCACGATCCCGGCAGGTGCGGCCGCGTCGGCGGCGCCGGGTCAGGCGGAGGCGGTCAGGCGCACTGGTCGCAGATGCCTGTGGCCGGGAGGGTCAGCGAGCAGGTCGGGCAGATCCTCGGCGGGATCTCGCGCGCGGCGCTGGACCGGGACGTGCCGGCCCGAGCGGCGCTCGAACGCGGGCTGCTCGCGCGCGGGACACGGGTGGCGCGCGGCTGCACCGGGCGGAAGGCCGGCGCGGGCTCGCTGACCTCGAAGCCCCGCTTGCGCAGGATGGCGAGCGCGTCCTGCATGCCCCCGCTGAATTCGTCGGACGTCGCGAGCCGTCCGGTCGCGAACCGGTGGGCGACCCCGAGGACCGCTCGCGAGTCGTAGCCGCGTCCCTCGTGGGTCAGCGTGTAGCCGGGGGACGGTGCGAAACCGTAGGCCGCGAGAAAGTCGTCGCCACCGCGGGCGTCATACTCGGCGAGCGCCTGGAGGACGTGGTTTCTCGTCACCGAAGAGAACGTGGCCATGGTTCGTGAGCGTACGACGACCACGGCGCCGCGAATGCGCCACCGTCGCTGACCTGCGGCGGCGCGAGTGCCGGCGAGGCCCCGCGGTCTGCGGCCCCGACGCGGAGTCCAGCGATGTCGTCGCAACGAGTCGGCGGTGGGATACGTTCCGCTGGTGCCGATCCGCGCCCTGATGCTCGTCCGGTCCTGCCGGTGAGCACGGCGACCGTGGTGGGCGGTGGCCCCGCTGGGCTGATCGCCGCGGAGGTGCTGGCCAGGGTGGGTGTCGCGGTGACGGTGTACGACCGGATGCCGTCGCCGGCCCGCAAGTTCCTGCTCGCGGGGCACGGCGGGCTCAACATCACCCACTCCGAGGACCGCGACCACCTGCTCACCCGCTACGGGGACTCGGCCGACACGCTCGCG
>DASXVR010000341.1:0-5404 GCA_036504175.1 Actinotalea sp.
GTGGACGTTGACGCGGGTGAAGGTGACGTTGTTGCCGACGAACCCGTCGATCCAGTACGAGGGGTAGGCGGCGACGAGCTCGGTGTCGATGATCTTGACGCCCACCTGGGTGGACTGGACGAGCGACATCGAGGTGGTCAGCCCGTCACGGCCGCGCACGATCGTGTTCTTGACCGTGACGTTGTCGGCCTTGATCCGCAGGTACCCGCGGATGTCCAGGTTGCTGATGACCGCGCCGGGTGTGGTGACCGTGTAGTCGCCGTTCCACACCGTCAGGGTGGTGCCGGCGGGCACGCCGGTGTTGGTCGGTCCCGGCAGCGTGCTCGGAGCAGGCGCGGGGGCGGCGATCGTGACGGACGTGCAGCCGAGGGCCTTGTCGGTCCCCAGACCCGAGTTCACGGCCGTGGCGCACACCTGGTAGGTGCCGGCGCTGAGGGCGATGACGCCGTCGAAGCCCGTGCTGCCACCGGCCCAGGGGTAGGTGTACGGCACGTCGCTGCGGGAGACCCCGGCCGCGAGTGTCGTGGTGGTCCCACCGACCGTGACGCGCACGGAGAGCGGGGAGGTGGTGTCGGGGTCGGCCGCGAAGCCCTGCACGCGGACGCCGGTGCTCACGGCGAGGGCGCTGTCGAGAGAGCCGACGGGGGAGTGGTCCTTGACCGTGCCGGTGGTGCAGCCGAGCGCCTGGTCGGCGCCGAGGCCCACGTTCACAGCGGTGCCGCAGACCTGGTAGGTCCCCGGGGCCAGGGCCAGGACCGTGCTGAAGGCCGTCGGCAGGGCGGAGGCCGTGAGGGAGGTCGTGGAGACGGTGTCCGCGGCGACGGTCGCCGAGACGGCGGTCCCGGTGACCGCGAGCCGCACGGAGACGCCCGTCGTGGCGTCGATGTCGGACGCCCAGCCGTCGACCTCGAGGCCGCCGGCCGCGGAGTCGGTCGCGGACTGGAGAGCACCGGACGGGTTGTGGTCCAGGACGGTGCCGGTCGCGCAGCCGAGGGCCTTGTCCGTGCCGACGGAGACGTTGACAGCCGTCGCGCAGACCTCGTAGGTGCCGGGCGTGAGCGGCAGGACGGTGTCGAAGCCGGAGGCCGTGGCCTGGCCCGAGACGACCCTGTCAGCGGTGACCGTCTGGGCGACCGACGTCCCGGTCACGGCGAGCCGTACCGACAGCGGAGCGGTGGTGTCCGGGTCGGTGGCCCAGCCGCGGACCTGGAGGCCGCCGGCAGCCTCGGCGACCCCGTCGAGGGAGCCCGTCGGGCTGTGGTCGGCGATGGTCACGGCACGGCAGGTGAACTTCCGGTCGCTGCCAGGCCCGACGTTGAGCAGGGTCGGGCAGACCTGGTAGGAGCCGGGAGCCAGCGCGATCGTGCTGTCCCAGCCCGTGTACCCGCCGTAGGTCGGGTACGCCTTCTGGACGTCCGGCCGCGGGAGGTTCGCGACGACGTCACGCGTGGTGCCGGCGAAGGCCAGGCGCACCGTGATCGGGGCCGTCATGTCGGGGTCGGCGGCCCACCCCCAGATGCGCACGCCGGTCGCGGTCACCGTCACACCGTCGGTGTTGCCGACGGGCGAGCTGTTCGGGACGGTCACGGTGGTGCAGCCGAAGGCCTTGTTCGAGCCGGCGCCCACGTTCAGGGCGGTGGTGCACACGCTCTGCGATCCGGGCGCCGTCGGGACGACCACGTCGAAGCCCCGGTAGCTGCCCGCGGCGGGGTAGAGCTTGGCGATGTCGGCGCGGTAGCCCGACGCCGGCGCCTTGACCGCGACGGTGCCGGCGGTGAGGGACATCGTCACGGCGGCGGTGGTGTCGCCGTCCCAGGCCCAGCCGGTGACGCGGACGCCGCCGGAGACCGCGGTGACGCTCTCCACGGCGCCGAGCGGGCTGCCGGAGGCGGCGCCGGCCGGGGTGGCAGCGGCGCCGAGGGCGAGGACCGCGGCTGCCGCGGTCAGGGTGACGACGCGCGGGAGCCGCCCGCGCGTCCTGTTCAGTCGCAACACGATGACTCCCGAGATGTGGGGTGAGTGGGCGTCGAGCGCACTCGCCGCAAGCGGGGCAAGGTGCGTCGCCGCAGACCCCATCGCCCGGTTCGGGGGTGTGATGAGACTTTCCGGGTGAAGTTCTCAAGAAATTCGCCCTGACATTTCGGGCGTAGCGGGCGGATCGGTCGATCTTTCACCCGGAATCGGCTTGCCAAGATCAACATTTCGCGCTATTGAATTCGGGACCAAAGTCCTTCTGGCATTCCCGCGGGAACCCGTCCACGAGGACCCGGAACGCAGCGACGGCGCCTGCTCCACCAGGGAGCAGACGCCGTCGAGGATCGCCCCAAGGGGGCGGCAGTGCGGGTGGTCAGCCGCGCGAGACGGTGACGATCGAGCCGTCGGTGAAGAGGTTGCCCGTCACGGTGGCAACGGCCTTCGAGGTGTCACGCATGAGGATCGCGCACCGGCTGATCTGGCTGTTCAGGCCGTAGACGTTGCTGGTGATCCTCAGCCCGCTGACGGGTCCGTAGCTCTTCTCGGCGACATTCATCGTGCACGAGCCGTTCTCGGCCCGGTTGCCGGTGAACACGAAGTTCGACACGGCGCCCGCGTCCTGCGTGATCATCACGCCCGCGTTGTGCGCGTTCTGCAGGGTGCTGTTGCGGACGGTGATGTTGTTGCCGCGCTGCACCTGGACGTTGTCGTCGTGGGTCGGGGTGCCGCCGTAGTTCGGGTCGTTCAGGTAGTACAGGTTGCCGTGCAGCCACGAGGTGTCCACGAGCACGTTGTCGCCGGTGATCTTCACCGTGTCCACGACGCCGTGGATGTCGACCCGGCGCAGCGTGAAGCCCTTGCCGACGATGCCGTCGACGTAGGGCGTGGGGTAGGCCGCGACGAGCTCGGAGTCCTGCACCGTCAGTCCGGCCGCGGCGTCATCTGCCTGGATCAGGGACATGTAGCTCGTCAGGCCCGAACGGCCGCGGATGATCGAGTTCTTGATCGTGACACCCCCCGCCTTGACGCGGACGTAGCCGCGCACGTCGTAGCCGTCGATGACGGTGCCCGGCGTGGTGATGGTGAGGTCGCCGTTCCACACCTTCAGGGCGGTCCCGGCCGGCACGCCGGTGTTGGTGGAACCACCGACTCCCGTGGCCGGAGCCGGCGCGAGGGCCGTGCTGGTGACCGTGCCGACGGTGACGGTGCTGCAGGTGAACGCCTTGTCGGTGCCGGCGCCGAGGTTCTTGGCCACCACGCACACCTTGTAGGTCCCGTTCGCGACGGCGACCGTGGTGTCGAAGCCTCGGTAGCTCCCCGCGGCCGGGTAGGCCCTGGCGACGTCCGGGCGGTAGGTGCTGGCGGTGGTCTGCTTGGTGGTGGAGCCGACGGTGACGACCACCGTCACCGAGGAGGTGCTGTCCCCGTCCCAGGCCCAGCCCTTGACCTGGACGCCGCCGGTGACGGCCCTGACGACGTCGACGTTGCCGATCGGCTGGCCGGTCGCCGCCTGGGCGGACTCGACGGCACCGCTCAGCAGCAGCGCGAGCAGTGCCGTGAGGGACACGATGCGCACGAGGCGGCGGTCGCGCAGCCGCGGCCGTCGGGTGCGTCCGGGCATGGGGGCAGCACGAAGCGTGTGGGGCATGGGTGATCTCTCTCGGTCGGCAGCCGGGTGGCCCCGTCACGGGGGTGGTCCACCGGCCTGACGCCCCGCGTGGGATCGACGACGTCCTGTCATCCGCGGAGCACTGTCGGTCGGCTCGGCCATGCGATTCGAAGATCGAAAGGTGAGCGCGACTCTGCGATATCACGGAAGGGTAACGGCTTCCTTTTCACCCGGTAAGCCTGTCCATTTGCTGGGACGCTTGTGCATCACATCACAAACTGTGATCTTGGTACATGGGTGGCATGCGCAAGGCCGCCCGGGCGCGCAGGGAACCGACGTCGCAGGTCAGCACAGGGAAAGCTGCATCATCCGCGGGAGACGGTCACAGCGGATCCGTCGGTGTACACGTTTCCGGAGATCGACGCGATCGCAGCGGTGGTGTCGGGCAGGAGGATCGAGCAACGTGGCACCTTCGTGGCGAAGCCGAAGGTCGTGCGCTTGATCGTCAGGCCGTGGATCGGTCCGTAGCTCTTCTCGGCCACGTTGACGGTGCAGGCGCCACCGTCGGCCCTGTTGTCGGACCATGTGACGTTCGACACATCTCCCGAATCCTGAGTGATCATCATGGCGGCATTGTGCGTGCCTGACATGACAGTTCCGCGGACGGTGATGTTGTTGCCGCGCTGGATCTGCACGTTGTCGTCGTGCGTCGGCTCGCCGCCGTAGTTGGGGTCGTTCAGGTAGTAGAGGTTGCCGTGCAGCCACGAGCTCTCGACGAGCACGTCGTCACCGGTGATCTTCACCGAGTCGACCACCCCGTGGACGTCCACTCGGCGCAGCGTGAAGCCCTTGCCGACGATCCCGTCGACGTACGGGGTCGGGTCCGCGGCCACCAGCTCGGAGTCCTCGATCGTCAGCCGGGCTGCGCCGTCTCCGGCCTGGACCAGGGACATGTAGCTGCTCAGGCCGGGGCGGCCCCGGATGACCGACCGCTTGATCGTCACGTCGGTGGCCTTGACGCGGACGTAGCCGTGGACGTCGAGAGCGTCGATCACCGTGCCGGGGGTGGTGATCGTCAGGTCGCCCTCCCAGACGGTCAGGGGGGTGCCGGCGGGCACACCCACGCCGGGAGTGCCCCCGGGGGCCGGTGCCGGGGCAGGCGCAGGTTGTGGAGGCGGCGCGGGGGCGACGGGCTTGGCAGGCTTGGCGGGCGGTGGGGCCGGCGCGGGGCTCGCCGCGGGCGGCGGCTGCGTCGGCGCGGGAGAGGGCGTCGCCGACGGGGTGGGAAACGGTGTCGGGAGCGGCTCGAGCCCGGCGCGACCTGAGCGGCTCGCACCCGCCGATGCCGGGTCCGAGCGGGCGTCGGCCGGGGCGCTCCAGGCGAGGCTGCCTGCGCCTCGGCGGGACGCGAGGTCACCGCTTGCGCTCGAGGCGACACCACCGACGGCGGGCGGCACGGGAGATCCGACGAGCAGCGCCGCCGCCAGGAGCATGACGAGCCGGGGCGTCCACCGCAGGACGCGGTGCCCCAGCGTGCGACGAGTGCGACCTGCGCGACGGCTCGGTTCCTGCAGCGGCGTCGTGGAGTTCCCGGCAGCGCTTCGGGCGTTGCCTGGGGGACGTCGCGCACCGTGCTCGACCGTGACACCACCTCCGTCGTGGGGCCGGGTGGCGACGCTGAGCCGCCGGACGGGACCCTGAGGGCGGCTGCCCCGCTTGCGGCACGTCGCCTCGGCCGCAGCATACTGGGCCGAACGGGTGACGGGTCCAGGGGTGGGCCCTCGGCTGACGAAGGCGCCCATCCGGTCGGATGGGCGCCGT
>DASXVR010000342.1:0-1793 GCA_036504175.1 Actinotalea sp.
GGGTGGAGCCTCATCGCGATGGGCTACGGCTTCGGCGTCATGATCCCGGTGATCATGTTCAACCACGTGAGCGGGTCGCACATCAACCCCGCCTTCACGATCGGGCTGGCGGTCTCGGGCATGTTCCCGTGGTCGCAGGTGCCCGCGTACATCGCCGCGCAGATGGTCGGTGCGATGCTCGGCCAGGCAGCCATCGTGCTCACGCACAAGCCGTACTACGACCAGACGGTCGACACCGACGAGATCCTCGGCACGTTCTCGACCATCAACGCCGTGAAGAGCCGCAGCAACGGCTTCGCCAACGAGGTGCTCGGGACGGTCGTCCTGACGTTCTGCGCGCTCGGGATCCTCGAGTCGCCGAGCATGAAGGACTCCCCGGGCGTCGCCGCGCTGGGTGTCGGGTTCCTGGTGTGGGCCCTGGTTGCAGGCCTCGGCGGCCCGACCGGACCGGCCCTCAACCCGGCGCGTGACCTCGGCCCGCGCATCGTGCACGCCCTGTGGCCTCTGAGCCGCAAGGGTGGTTCCGACTGGCGCTACGCGTGGGTGCCGGTGGCGGCGCCCCTGCTCGGCGGGATCATCGGCGTCGGCGGCTGGCACCTGCTCTTCGGCTGAGCGAACTCCACCCGTTCGCCACACGCCACAAGCCCGCCGCTCGGCATGTCGGCGTTGCGGCCGGGTTAGGGTCGCAGCCATGGCCACGCCGCACATCAGCGCCGAACCCGGCGACTTCGCCCCTGACGTCCTCATGCCCGGCGACCCGCGTCGAGCGTCGCGCATCGCCGAGACCGTCCTGCAGGACGCCCGCCTGGTGACCGAGGTGCGCGGCATCCTCGGCTACACGGGGACGTTCGAGGGACGCGAGGTCTCCGTGCTGGCATCCGGCATGGGCATGCCGTCGATGAGCATCTACGCGACGGAGCTCTTCCGGTTCTACGGGGTCAAGCGGATCATCCGCATCGGCACCGCCGGCGGCATGGCCACGCACCTCGACGTCGGTGACGTCGTGATCGCGAGCAGTGCGCACACAGACTCCGCCATGAGTGCCGGCCGCATCCCCGGTGTCCACTACAGCCACGCGCCGAGCTTCGCGCTCACTGCCGCGGCGGCCGCGGCAGCGGGTATCGGCCCGGGCAGCGCCTCCACCGCACCGTCACCGACCCCGAGCGGCCGCCGTCGCACACGGGCGCGCGTCGGTCAGGTCTACGTGGGCGCCGTGTTCTCCTCGGACACCTTCTACGCCGACCGGCCCGCGACCAACGAGCTGCTCGTCAAGCACGGGACCCTCGCCGTCGAGATGGAGGCGGCAGCCCTGTACGCCACGGCCGACGCCGAGGGTGGGCAGGCGTTGGCGATCTGCACCATCTCCGACCTGCTGTTCCGTGACGCATCACTGCCCGCCGCTGAGCGCGAGCTCCTCTTCGACCGTTCGGTGCAGCTGGGTCTGGCGGCGTTCGCCACCGCCTGAGGCCTCAGCTGCGGCTCGTCCGTCGCTGAAGGCGGGTGGGTGGTTCACCGGCGGCTGGTCGTCGGTCGGCGGGCGGGTGGTCAGCCCTCACTCGCCGTCGACCGGTCTCGCCTCGTGGCCCGGACGGCCGCGCGTGCGGTTGCGCTCCTTGAGCTGAGCCTCGTAGACGTGGCGCCGCCCCTCCATGAGCTCGTCCCGGACCGTCTGCTCCCAGTCGCGGAACGGCTGCCAGTAGTGGTCGTCGTAGTCCTCCACGACCTGGAACGTCCAGCGCCTCTGGATCACGTTGCGCCCGACGAGGTCGGCGCGGATCCGGGCCGCAAGGTCA
>DASXVR010000343.1:0-2983 GCA_036504175.1 Actinotalea sp.
AGCTCCGTCCGGAGCGCCTCGACCGGCACCGCCCAGTCGACGTCGAGCTCGACGGTGCCCAGCAGGTCGGCGGCCCGGCGCGTCCAGTTCTCGAAGGGCTGCGTGGTGAAGCGGGTCGACGGCAGGATCAGCCGCCTGTCGTCCCAGAGGTGCACGACGACGTAGGTCATCGTGATCTCCTCGATCCGTCCCCACTCGCCGTCGACCACCACGACGTCGTCCACCCGGATGGCGTCCGTGAACGCCAGCTGGAGCCCGGCGACGATGTTGCCGAGGCTCCCCTGCGCCGCGACGCCGACCACGACCGACAGCAGGCCGGCGGAGGCGATCAGCCCGGCTCCGGCAGCCCGCGCACCCTCGAAGGTCAGCAGCACCCCGGCCGTCGCGGCGACCACCAGGATCACGACGGTCAGGCGTCGCAGCACCATCACCTGCGTCCGCACGCGCCGGGCCCGCAGGTTGTCCGGGACGTCGGTGCGGTAGCGGGCCAGCGCGGCGTCCTCGACCACGAAGGCGAGCGACCCGATGAGCCACGCGACGGCGACGATGAGAGCGATCAGCAGCACGTGCTCGAACACCTGGAGCGCCCGTGGTCCGGCATAGCCGCCGGGGGTGGTGAGCCGCAGCGCCACCCAGACGCCGACGACGATGAGCACCGCCCGCAGCGGCGTGCGCGCCCGGTGGCTCAGGTCCTGCGAGAGCCATCCGCCACGGCCGGCTGCCCGCACGATGGCGGCGACCACCTCGGCCAGGAGCAGGGCCGCGATCAGCGCACCGGCCATCGCAAGCACGACGACGGCCGGCTTGGGGCTGGTGGTCGCCGCGGCAGCGGCCGGTGCGAGGAGGGAGCCGGGACGCGTCGGGAGGGCGAGGTTCAGAGGGGGGAGCACCCGCCCAGAGTAGGACGAACCACCTCGAGCTCCCTGCGTATACCAGCGCCCGACCGGCTCGGCACCCCGTGAGCGGGTGCATTTCTCTCGACATGCAGGGGTGCAATTCCGGGGCTAGCGTCCGTGATCAAAGGTCAGGGCACTCCACGACTCGGACCATCGACGGAAGGAATCGCCATGGAGATCGGCGGCATCATCAGTGCCATCGTCGTCGGCATCATCATCGGCCTGCTGGGTCGGCTGTTCGCCCCGGGTCGCCAGAACATCTCGATCCTCGTGACGATCATCGTCGGGATCGTTGCGGCCCTGCTCGGCTCGGCCATCGCCGGCGCCCTCAACGTGCAGAACACCTCGGGCATCGACTGGATCGAGCTGATCATCCAGGTCGTCCTCGCGGTCATCGGCGTCAGCATCGCGGCCCGCATGCTGGGCTCGCGACGCAGCCGGATCTGACCTCTCGCAGGTAAGGCCGGTACGTCAGGTACCTGCCACACAGCACAGCTCGTGTGCCCGGCGGCTTCGGTCGCCGGGCACACGTGCGTCCAGGACCGGTTCGCTTCGGATGTTCGGATTTGTTGATTTCCTTTGAACTTTGTCGGTACGCTGAGCCCCATGACATGGTTGGTGACAGGCGGGGCGGGGTACATCGGGTCGCACGTGGTGCAGGCGTTCCTGCACGAGGGCCTGGAGGTGGTGGTCCTCGACGACCTGTCGAGCGGGCACCGCGAGTTCGTCCCGGCAGAGGTCCCCTTCGTCGAGGCCACGCTGCTGGACACCGAGGCCGTCACCCAGGCTCTGCGTGAGCACGGGGTCACCGGCGTGGTCCACCTCGCAGGCTTCAAGTACGCCGGCGTGAGCGTCGACTGCCCCCTGCACACCTACGACCAGAACGTCACCGGCACCGTGAGCCTCCTGCGCGCCATGCAGGACACCGGCGTGACGAACATCGTCTTCTCCTCCAGCGCCGCCGTGTACGGCACCCCGGACACCGACCTCGTCACCGAGCGCACGCCCACGGCTCCCGAGTCGCCCTACGGCGAGAGCAAGCTCATCGGCGAGTGGCTGCTGCGCGACCAGGCCCGCGCGACGGCGTCGAGCGACGCCCCGCTGCGGCACACCTCGCTGCGGTACTTCAACGTCGTCGGGTCGGGCAGCCCCGAGCTGTACGACACCAGCCCGCACAACCTGTTCCCCCTGGTCCTGGACGCCCTCGTCGCCGGCCGGACGCCGCGCATCAACGGCGAGGACTACCCCACGCCGGACGGCACCTGCGTGCGCGACTACATCCACGTCGCCGACCTTGCGACGTCGCATGTCGCCGCGGCACGCGCCCTCGAGGCAGGGACGCCGCTCGAGGCCGTCTACAACCTTGGCAGCGGCGACGGCGTCTCGGTGCGCCAGATCATGACCGCCATGGCCGAGGTCACCGGCATCGCGTTCGAGCCCGAGGTCGCACCCCGCCGCCCGGGCGACCCGGCGCGGATCGTCGCGTCGGGCGAGCTGGCCGCGCGCGACCTCGACTGGCAGATGCGCTTCTCCCTGAACGACATGGTCCGCAGCGCCTGGGACGCCCGCCGGTCCGCCGGCGAGTGACCCACGCCAGGTAGTCACCCCGCGGCCGGCGACCCACCCAACCGCTGCAGCTCGGGCAGCCGGGCGGCGACCTCCTCGAGCACGTCAGCAGACCCCGCGTACACACCCTTGGCGCGCGGCCAGTGGATCACCACGTCGGTGAACCCGAGCGCGGCGGCTCGCTCCACCCCCTCGGCGAGCACGTCGAACGACTCCATCGAGAACACCGGCGCACCGTCCAGGCTCAGGTACCGGTCCACGGCCGCGGACCGGCCGACCTCCGCCGCAGCCGCCTCGAACCGCTGCACCAGGCCGCCGACCCCGTCCCACCAGGCCTCCTGCGCACTCCCGCGCGAACCGTCGCCGGCGTCGTCGTCGAGCACCGGGCCGTACGTCGCCCAGCCCTGCCCGTGCCGCGCCGCGACCCGCAGCGCCCGCGGCCCGTTGGCGGCGACGACGAAGGGGACCCGCGGCTGCTGGACCGGCCCGGGGATCATCCGCGCGGCCCGCACGGTGTAGTG
>DASXVR010000344.1:0-9907 GCA_036504175.1 Actinotalea sp.
GGACGGTTCAGCCCAGGTTAATTGGCCGCCACGCCGCCCCGCGGGGACCATTCGTCCCGAACTGGCCCGCACCGGATGCTCACGACCAGCCAGAACATGCCGAAGTAGGTACCGAGGCCATGGTGACCACTGATCTAGCAGAACCCCGCGAGACGTCGGGGGCGACGACGACGCTGCTCCTGCGCTACGTGAGCGCCGAGGGTGGCGACGCTGCCGTCGACGACCTCCTGCGCCGAGCAGGCGTGTCCCAGAGCCGCCGTCAGCTCGAGGACATGGCGTGCTGGGTCAGCTACGACACCCGCCTGCGGCTCTTCGACGCCGCAACTGCCGTCCTGGGCGACCCCCACGCGATGCGCAAGGTCGGGGCGGCCGTGATGACGACCGGGATCGACCACGCCCTGCTGCTCCTGCTGCGGGGTCTCGGCACCCCCCGCGAGGTCTTCCGCAAGCTGCCGCGCGCCGTCGCGAAGTTCACCACGACGTCGACCATGACGGTCCGTGACGTGACCAGCACCTCGGCGACCGCAGAGCTTCGCCTGCACGACGACTACGTGCACTCCCGCCTCGACTGCGACTACGCGCAGGGCCTGCTCACGGCGATCCCGCAGGTCTTCGGCCTGCCGCCGGCGACCATGGTCCACGACAGGTGCCAGGCCGACGGCCACCCCTCGTGCGTGTACCGGCTCACCTGGCAGCGCCGCCGCAGGTTCGGGCGCCGTGGACGCGACGCCGCTGCCGGTGTCGAGGTCAGCGCCCTGCGGGCCCAGCTGGCCGAGCTCCAGCTCGCCGCGTCCGACCTGGTCGGCAGCGACGACGTCGAGGCCGTGCTGGACCGGATCACCGAACGTGCGGCCGCCGCCGTCCTCGCCCCGGCGTACCTGCTGGTCGTGGACGGCGACGAGGGCGGTGCGCCGCCCCTGGTCCGCTCGAGCGGGCTGGACGACGACGAGGTCACCGAGCTCTCGGGCCGCCTCGCACGCGGCGAGAGCCTGGGCTCGCGGGCGATCGTCGTCGACGTCGCCTCCACCCGGCGTCGCCACGGCACCCTCGCTGCGATCTTCGCCCCCGGGCAGGATGCCCTGACCGAGGACCAGCCGCTGCTCGCGGCCTACGCCCAGCACGCGGCTGCAGCGCTCGACCTGATCTCCGCGCTGGAGGCGAGCCGCCTCGAGGCCCGTCGCGCCACGGCCCTCCTGGCCCTCGCGCACGAGCTCGCGGGAGCCACGGACACGACGGCCGTCGCGGAGATCGTCGCCGCTGCGATCCCGCGCATCGTCGGGTGCCGCGCAGCGTCGGTCATGCTGTGGGATGCGTCGGCGGGTGCCTTGCTGACCGCTGCGACCTCGGGGCGCGACCTCCAGGAAGACACCTTCATGCGTGCGACGCCCGTGCGTGCGGACCAGACCCCCGAGCTGATCGGCCTGCTGGCCCACCACGAGCCGGTCACCGTCGAGATCGCCACCGCGAGCAGCGAGCTGCGGGAGATGCTCTCGACCCTGGGCACCCACACGGTGCTCGCCATGCCGCTGCTGAGCGGCGACACCCTCATCGGCGTCGCCACGGCCAGCTGGACCCGCAGGATCACCGGGACGCCGCTGCATGCCGAGGCCCTGGCCCGGATCGCCGGTGTCACCGACCAGGCGGCGACAGCCCTCGACAACGCACGCCTGCTCGCGACGGTCCGCCATCAGTCGTTGCACGACGCGCTCACCGGGCTGCCCAACCGCGTGCTGTTCGGCCGGACCCTGGACGACGCCCTGCGCTCGGCAGCCCCGGACTCCGGCACCGCCGTGCTCTTCTGCGACCTCGACAGGTTCAAGTACGTCAACGACGGGCACGGCCACGCGGTCGGCGACGAGCTGCTGCGCCAGGCCGCCGCCCGCCTCCGCGGCGAGCTGCGGCCCGGTGACGTCGTCGGGCGGCTCGGCGGCGACGAGTTCGGCATCCTGCTCTGCGGCGTGCTGGACGAGCGGCAGCCCATGGCCGTGGCCGACAGGCTGGTCGAGCGGCTGGACGAGCCGTTCCGCATCGCCGGGCACGAGATCAGGATCACCGCGAGCGTCGGCGTCGCCGTCCACAGCGGGCCCGACGGGCGCGGCGAGCGGCTCCTGGCCGCCGCAGACTCCGCGATGTACTCGGCCAAGCAGGACGGCCGCAGCCAGGTGTCACTCGCGGGCGAGGTGCTGAACCGCCGGGTCGTGCCGTCGCTCGAGGCCGAGCTCGGCCAGGCGGTGGCGTCCGGACAGCTGCGGCTGTTCTTCCAGCCGCTGGTCAACGTCGCACCCGACTCGGGCGCCGGCGTGGTGATCGGCGCCGAGGCGCTCCTGCGCTGGGCGCACCCGCGTCTGGGGCTGCTCGCCCCGGGTGCCTTCCTGCCGCTGGCGGAGGAGTCGGGCCTGGTCAGCGACCTGGACCTCTGGGCGGTGGAGGCGGCCTGCGCCGAGCTCGCCACCTGGCCCGAGTCGACCTCCGGCCCGCTCCAGGTCGCCGTCAACCTGGCGAGCCAGACGCTCGTCGACCCGCGCCTGATCCCCGCGGTGCGGGCAGCGCTGACCCGGCACGGTCTGGGCCCGGAGCGGCTGCACCTGGAGGTCGTCGAGAGCCGGTCGCTGATCGACCTGCCCGGCGTGATCGAACGCCTCGTCGAGCTGCGGCAGATGGGGGTGCGCATCTCGCTGGACGACTTCGGCACGGGGTACTCGACCCTCTCCTGGCTCCAGGCGCTGCCCGTGGACCAGATCAAGATCGACCGCAGCTTCATCATGCGGCTGGCCGACCACGGCCCGTCGCTCGCCGTGGTGCGCGGCGTCCTCGCCCTGGCCCGCGAGCTCGGCATCGACGTCATCGCCGAGGGCGTCGAGGAGGCCGAGCAGCTCGCGATCCTGCGGGACGCCGGGTGCGACCTCGTGCAGGGCTACCTGCTGGGCCGCCCGGCGCCGATGCTCGACCTGACGCCGCCGGGGGAGCGCACCCGTCCGTCGCAGGTGCACGGAGGCGCGGCGGTCTGAGGCCGCCGGCGCGTGCCATCTCATGGCGCGAGACGGCGCCGCGTGTCACGATCGGTCCGGGGCCGGGCGGTGATGCCCGCCGCCGTGGCCGGTCGGCACGTTGCCGACCCCGAAGGGGCTGACGATGACCAACCTCCAGGAGCAACCCGTCGGCGCCGTCGCGCGTGCCGTCCAGGACGCCGCACACGCGGCCGCCCAGGACGAGGCGCCCACGCGGCACGAGGGACTGCTCACCTGGGTCGCCGCGATCGCCGAGCTCACCCGGCCGGACGAGGTCGTCTGGTGCGACGGGTCGCCGCAGGAGTACGACCGGCTGTGCGACCGCCTGGTCGAGTCCGGGACGTTCGTGCGCCTCGCCCCCGACAGGCGACCGCGCAGCTTCCTGGCCCGCTCCACCGCGGACGACGTCGCACGGGTCGAGGGCCGCACGTTCATCTGCTCGCAGGACCCCGACGACGCCGGCCCGACCAACAACTGGCGTGAGCCGCAGGAGATGCGCGCCGAGCTGACGCAGGTGTTCCGCGGTTCGATGGCCGGCCGGACCATGTACGTCGTCCCGTTCTCCATGGGCCCGGTGGGATCCCCGATGGCCCGGTACGGCGTGGAGCTCACCGACTCCCCGTACGTGGTGGTCAGCATGCACATCACGACACGGGTCGGCACGGCCGTGCTGCGCCACCTCGGCGACGACGGGGTCTACGTCCCCGCCGTGCACAGCGTCGGCTACCCGCTCGTCGACGCGCAGGGGCGACGGCGCCCCGACGTCCCGTGGCCCTGCAGCGCCACGAAGTACATCAGCCACTTCCCCGAGACCCGCGAGATCTGGTCCTACGGGTCCGGCTACGGCGGCAACGCACTGCTGGGCAAGAAGTGCTTCGCCCTGCGGATCGCCTCGGTCCTGGCGCGCGACGAGGGCTGGCTCGCCGAGCACATGCTCATCCTTCGCCTCACGTCGCCGACCGGACGCGCCTTCCACGTGGCCGCCGCGTTCCCCTCTGCCTGCGGCAAGACGAACCTCGCGATGCTCGAGCCCACCCTGCCCGGCTGGACCGCGCGGACGCTGGGCGACGACATCGCCTGGATGTCGCCCGGAGGGCCGGGCACCGACGGCCGGCTCCGCGCGATCAACGCCGAGGCGGGCTTCTTCGGCGTGGCGCCGGGGACGGGTGAGTCGACCAACCCCACCGCCGTGCGGATGATCGCGAGCGACACCATCTTCACGAACGTCGCGCTCACCGACGACGGGGACGTGTGGTGGGAAGGGCTCACCGAGACCCCGCCCGACCACCTGATCGACTGGCAGGGGCAGGACTGGACCCCCGCCTCGGGACGTCCGGCCGCGCACCCGAACTCGCGGTTCACGGTTGCGGCCGTCCGGTGCCCGACGATCGACCCGGCCTGGGACGACCCGGCAGGCGTCCCGATCGACGCGATCCTGTTCGGTGGCAGGCGGGCGAGCAACGTCCCCCTGGTCACCGAGGCGCGCGACTGGGCGCACGGGGTGTTCCTGGGCGCGACGATCTCCTCCGAGCAGACTGCTGCTGCCGAGGGCACCGTCGGCGCACTGCGTCGTGACCCCTTCGCGATGCTGCCGTTCTGCGGCTACAACATGGCCGACCACTGGGCGCACTGGCTGCGGATCGGCGAGGTGCTCGGGGACGCCGCGCCCAAGATCTTCCAGGTCAACTGGTTCCGCAAGGGTGCCGACGGCGCGTTCCTGTGGCCCGGCTTCCGGGAGAACTCGCGCGTCCTGGCGTGGCTGCTCGGCAGGGTCGAGGGCACGACCGACGCGGTCGACACACCCGTCGGCCTGGTCCCGGCACCCGCCTCGCTCGACGTCGACGGGCTGGGCCTGGAGCCGGAGGACCTCGCTGAGCTGCTGCGCGTCGACGGCGACGCCTGGCGCCACGAGGTCGAGCTGACCCGCGCCTGGTTCACGATCTTCGGCGACAGGCTCCCGCCCGCGATGACCGAGCAGCTCGACCGGCTGGAGGCCCGGCTCGCCGAGGTCCCGGCCGGGTAGTCGGTCGGGTCAGCCGACAGGGACGTCGTGCCCCAGGAGGTGCGCGCGGTGACCGAGCACCGCCGGCAGCACGAACCACGTCCCGACGAGCATCATCAGCAGCCCGCCTGCAGCGATCAGCGCGGCCGTCCGGCCGGCCGCCACGTCGAAGACCAGCAGCACGACCCCGCTCACCACCAGGGCCAGGCAGACGAGCCCGATGCGCATCAGCCTGTCGGCGGCACCGACGAGGGCGGACTTGGCGCGGCGGCGGAAGAGCCACCGGTGCAGCGCGACGGGCGCGACGAGCAGCCCCGTCGTGACGGCAGCGAGGAGCACCAGGACGAGGTAGAAGACGCGCTGCTGATCGGTGAGCTGGGTGAAGCGCTGCTGGAACGGCACCGTGAGGAGGAAGCCGGTGAGGATCTGGATGCCGGTCTGGGTGACGCGGAGCTCTTGGAGGATCTCGTTCCAGTTCCGGTCGAGCTTCTCCATCGGCGTCTCATGACGCCCGTCCTCCTGTGCGTCGTCGGCGCTCGCGGGAGTGTTCATGGACCCATCGTGCCCGGACATGGTGCGCCCCCGCTCGCGACAGGAACGAACGGGGGCGGAGCGGTGACGTCTCACCCGCACAAGGTGTGGCGGTGCACCAGCGGCCGTGAGGCCGGGCCGTCGCTCTCGCGATGACACTGACGACTTGGCCTGACCGTAACGCTCTCGTGACCATCGGCGCACCACTTTCGACAGAATTCGTCGGGCCGAGGGTGTGCCGGGATGGCCGATGGCGATGCTGTGGAACGGTTCGTCCCGCATGGTGGTCGTAGCCAGTTCAAGATCCGGTCATGTGGGTGGTCATCGATCGAACCCGGTGCCTCGGCGAGGAGAGTCGGAGCGCCGCTCCTCAGAGGAAGAACGTCGGGTCGAAGTCGTCCAGCGGGATGATCCGCAGCCGGGGGAGGCGCACGTTGAAGGCGTGCACGTCCGACTCGAGGTCGTAGATCTCCAGGCCACCCTCGGTGAGCGCCTGCAGCGCGCCACTGGTGAACTCCTTGAAGGCCAGCATGCCGACATTGCGGTCGGTACCGAGCAGCGCCGCCAGCTGAGGGGCGAAGTCGCCGTCGTGGCTCGCGAGCAGGACGTCGCCGGACCTGTCGGCGAGGGCGTCCAGCGTGCGCTGGATGCCGATGTCGACGACCTTCTCGTGCGCCTGACCGGACAGCGGGATCGGCTGGAACCCGATCGCCAGGAGCGCCTGGACGAACGACATCGGCATGGTGCCGTTGGACGCGTTGAGGAAGAAGAGGCCCTTGACCTCGTCGCCGCCCCACACGCCCCGCGCGAACTCCAGGATGCGCTCCCATCGCGGGCGCTCCTCCGGCGTCGGACGGGTGCCGAGGATCGAGCCCCCGAGGGTGGCGTCGATGTTCTCCCCGTCGACGAGGACGTACGTGGTGCGGGAGCCGCCCTGCTGGGTGATGGAGGTCACCCCGGCAGCGTAGGCCCGCGAAACCGTCGGCCGCGGGCGAGTCGCCGGCCAGGGAAGAGCACGTCCTCTGTGGAGGACCTCCCCGCTCGCGCCCTGGGGCCGCTACCGTGACCCATGATCGGGTGGCAGGAGCTGATGACGTCCCTCGCGCGGCGGGACGGAGCGCGCACCCGGACGACAGGGGGCGATGGTGCGTGCGGACGAGGCCGTCTCGCGACGGTGGCTGACGTCCCTGCCGGTCCACGAGCCGAGTGTGCTGCGACAGGTCGCCGTCCTGATGAGCACGGTGACGGGCCTGACGATCCTGCTCGCCGTACGCATCGGGTCAGCCGGTGAGGCGCACGTCCCGGTGCTCGTCGCCCTCGCCGTCGCACTCCTCCTCCAGGCGGGTGCTGTGGCCGGGGTCCGGTCGTGCCCCGCGCACCTGCTGCGGCCGCTCGCGGTCTGGCCGGACCTTCTGGTCGTCGTCGTGCTCATCGTGCAGGCGCCGCACCCTGGCCCGTTCGTGGTGCTCGTCGCCCCGCCGGTGGTGCTGGTCGCCCAGTACGGGAGCCGCCTCGAGCTGGTCGCCGCGGTCGCGGTCGTCGCTGCGCCGCTCCTGGGCGTCGCCGTCTCCGGCACGGCCGGGAGCCAGGCCAGCCTGAGCCGTCTCCTCGCTGCGGCGAGCACCGTCGCCTTCGGCACGGTCCTCGGCTTCGCCGTGCGGCTGGTGTCCGAGCAGGCCGATGCGCGGATGCAGCGTCTGGACGAGCGTGCCCGCCGCGACGTGGTCACCGGGCTGCTGAACCGGCGCGGCTTCGACGAGACGCTCGAGGCCCTCTGGGAGGCCGACGAGCACCGTCCTCTCGCGGTCGTCTTCTTCGACCTCGACCACTTCAAGCGCATCAACGACACGCACGGTCACGACGCCGGCGACCAGGTCCTCAAGGCCTTCGCGCGGGTCCTGCGGGCGGGGGCCCGCGACGACGAGGCCGTCGGACGGACGGGCGGCGAGGAGTTCGCCCTCGCCCTGCCCGGCCACGACCTGCACACCGCAGCGACCCGGGCGACCGAGCTCGTCGAACGCGTCGCGGACCTGCGGGTGCCGTGCCCTGACGACGTCGTCCGGCTCACCGTGAGCGCGGGCGTCGCTCAACGGACCCCGCACCACGCAGGGCCGTCGAGCCTGTGCCGCGACGCGGACAGGGCCCTCTACGCGGCCAAGGACGCAGGCCGCAACCAGGCGGTCGTCGCCCCCCAGGGTTGAGCCGACCCCAGGGGTGAGGCGCTGCCAGGGTCGAGGCGGATCCCCGGGTCGGCAGCCCGACCGCCCGCTCCCGTCAGGGGTACAGGCCGCGGATCGTGTGAGCCTGTGCCACGCGCTGGACGCCGAGCAGCAGGGCCGCGTCACGCAGCGGCAGGTCCCGCTCCCGCGCCGTGGCGGAGACGCTCTCGAACGCGTGGAGCATGCGCTCCTCGAGCCGCTGCTCGATCTCCGCCTCGCTCCACCAGTACGCCTGCTGCGCCTGCACCCACTCGAAGTACGAGACGACGACGCCGCCCGCGTTGGCGAGGATGTCCGGGACCACGACGACACCCTTGTCGGCCAGGATGTGGTCGCCGTGGTCGGTGGTCGGGCCGTTGGCGCCCTCGACGACCCACCGTGCCTGGACCTGGGGCGCGGTCGTCGAGTTGATCACGCCCTCCACGGCAGCGGGGATGAGCACGTCGACGTCGAGCGCCAGCAGCTCGTCGTTGCTGATCGCGTCGGCCTCGGCGAACTCCACGACCGAACCGGTCCGCCGCACGTGGGCGAGCACGGCGGGCAGGTCGAGGCCGCCGCTGCGGTGCAGCCCGCCGTACTGGTCGCTGACCGCCTCCACGCGGGTGCCGGCCTGGGCGAGGAACTCGGCCGCGTGCGAGCCGACCTTGCCGAAGCCCTGGACCGCGGCGCTCACCTGGTCGAGCCGGGTGCCGTGCTCGGCGAGCGCTGCCCGGGTGCTGTGGACCACGCCGCGGGACGTGGCTGTTGCCCGCCCGAGCGAGCCGCCCACCTCGAGCGGCTTGCCGGTGACGACGCCGGGGATCGTGTACCCGCGGTTCACCGAGTACGTGTCCATCACCCAGGCCATCGTCTGGGCGTCGGTGCCCATGTCGGGCGCCATGATGTCCCGCTCCGGGCCGATCATCGGCATGATCTCGCTGGTGTACCGGCGGGTCACCCGCTCCAGCTCGCCCTGGGAGTAGTTGCGCGGGTCGATCGCCACGCCGCCCTTGGCGCCGCCGTACGGCAACTCGACGACCGCACACTTCCAGGTCATCCACATCGCCAGGGCACGCACCTCGTCGACGTCGACGCTCGGGTGGTAGCGCAGCCCGCCCTTGCCGGGCCCGCGCGAGACGTTGTGCTGCACGCGGAAGCCGTGGAAGAGCACCGTCGACCCGTCGTCGCGGCGCAGCGGGATGGCGACGTTGATCTCGCGCCGTGGGGTGGCGAGCATCGCGTGCATGCCCTCGTCGTAGCCCAGCTCGGCGATGGCCCTGGCCAGCTGGGTCTGGGCCGTCTCGAGCGGCCCGGCATGGGTGGGCCGGGCGAGGTCAGGGGCTGTCCCGGGGACGCTGTCGACGAAGGTGTCGGCGACCGCCGGGGCCTCGGCGTCGGTGCTCGGGATGCCGGTGACGGCAGGAAGGGTGGTGTGGGACATCGCGGACGGCCTCCTGGGTTCGGGAGCATGCAGGCCCGCGACGGGTACGACGTCGGGCCCACCGTCACTCTGCCACCGCGGCGCCCGGAGTCCCACCGGGGACGCGCATTCGGTCAGCCGACGTACTCGTAGTGCCAGTACTCGGGGTTCGAGCCACTCGCGCGCGCCCAGCCCGGCGCGACCCAGCCGTAGTCGGGGCCGTTGGCCACGAGCCAGTCGTACCGGGCCGACCCGAAGGAGTACGCCGACCACTCCCACACGTCGAACGCGAGGCCCAGGCCGTGGTTCGACGTGCCCGGCACGGCTGCGACGGTCCCGTAGTACTCACGCATCGCGACCTGGTCGGCGTAGGAGCGGTAGGAGAGGTCCACGGCGATGTTCTCCCCGAACTGCGCACGGAACGCCTCGTTCAGCCGGGTGAGCGCGGTAGCGGCAGCGGTGCGCAGCCACTGGCCGTTGCCCTGGGAGTCGGTGCACCAGCCGAGGCGGCTCATCGCCGAGGCAGGGACCTTGCCGTTGCTGCCGTCACCCTCGGCCGTGGGGGTCGAGGTGTAGAAGGACGGGCTGCCGTCGTTCTTGGGCGGCTCGTAGGAGCCGGGGCCACCGCAGTCCGGCCCGGCACCCACGCTCGGCGGGCCGCCCAGCCGAGGCGCAGACGACGGTGTGCGGGTCGAGGGTGGGGCGGTGGCGGCCCGCGCCTGCGCCGCGCGCTCGGCGGCTGCGGCGT
>DASXVR010000345.1:0-7303 GCA_036504175.1 Actinotalea sp.
AACGGCGGGGCGACTCGCGCCACGCCGTTCAGGCGCCCGCAGCCGCCGCAGCCGCCCGCGGCCGTCCCTCGCCGAGGGCGACCAGCCCGCTCGCGGCGGTCGCGCCGGGGTCCTCCGCCAGGACGGCGAAAAGACTCTCGCGGGGTCCGTGCACGCGCGCCGTCGCCGACCAGGCGAGCACGGTCCGATAGAGCCTCGCCGCCGAACCGGTGTCACCGCCTGCCTCCAGGACCCGGCCGAGTCCCACGCGGGCGTGGGCCGCGGCCCACGCCGCACCTGCTGTCTCGGCCGATGCCAGGGCACGTCGCGCGAGCTCCTCCGCCCTGGTGAGGTCGCCCTCGGTCAGGGCCGCCGCCGCAAGCCCGGACAGCGCGAACGCGGCGTGGTCGCCGAAGCCTGTGCGCGCCGCCATGTCGAGCGCGCGTCGGTATCCGGCGGTGGCGGCGTGCCCGTCGTGCCTGCGCTCGGCGACCCACGCCTCGAGCAGCAGAGCGGGCACGAGGAACACGTCGAAGCCCGTGAGCTGCGCATGACGGTGGGCGTCTGCCGCCCTCGCCGCAACGGTGTCGACGTCGTCCGCGGTGGCCGCCACCTGCGCACGCAGGAGGCTGCCGGCCGCGCGTGCCCAGGGGTCGTCGCACTCGTCGAGGCGGGCACACCCCCGAGCCGCCAGCACGGTCGCGTGGTCCAGGTCTCCGGCCTCGGCGAACGCGAGACCGAGGGCCGCCTCCACCAGGCCGACCTCCGGCAGTGCCGCTGCGAGGCTCTCGGGCGTGAGCGCGCCTTCGCCGATCTCGATCGCGGTACTGACGTCGAGCTCCTCGGTCGCGAGGTAGCAGAGGAGCGCGTCGAGCTCGAGCCGCTGGGGGAGCGGCAGCGCTCCTGACGCGGCGGCGAGGGCGATCTCGAGGAACCGCCGGCCCTCGGAGACCCGTTCGGCGAGGACGAAGTACCAGACCAGCGGCGCCAGGCGTGCGGCGTGGCGGCTGTGGTGGCCGTCCCGGGCGAAGGTGAGCGCGGCCCAGAGGTTGTCGTTCTCCAGCTCGAGCCGGCCGACCCAGGGCCGCCAGCCGGCCCCGCGGAGCTCCGGGCGGGCTGCCTCCGCGAGCACGGCGAAGGACTCCACGTGCGCCTCGCGTGCGGCAGCCAGCTGACCCGTCGCCGCGAGACGGTCGAGCGCGTACTCCCGGACGGTCTCGAGCATGTCGTACCGCGCCCCGTCCGAGCCGAACGAGACCGACAGGATCGACTTGTCGACGAGCACACCCAGCAGGTACGCGACGGTCGGTCGGTCGAGTCCGTCGTCCGTCGCGGTGGCGACCAAGGACGGCAAGGAGGCTCCGCCGCGGTGCACGGCGACCCGGTGGAGCAGCGCCTTCTCCCCGTCCTGCAGGGTGTCGTAGCTCCACTCGACCAGCGTCCCGAGGGCCGCACGCTGGGCGTCGGACCCCGACCGGTCGGCGAGGAGCTCGAGGCGGTGGTCGACGAGGGACAGGATGTCCGCCGGCTCCAGCGCGTGGGCCCGAGCGGCAGCGAGCTCGATGGCGAGCGGGAGGCCGTCGAGCCGGCGGCTGATGGTCGCAACGAGCGGCGCCGTGTCCGTCGTGAGCTGGAACCCCGGTCGTGCGGCCCGGGCCCGGTCCACGAAGAGCTGCACCGCCGGGGAGCCGAGGTCGTCGCTCGCGCGCGCATCCGGCATCGGCAGCGGCTCCACCGTCACCCGCGCCTCGCCGGGCAAGTGCAGCACCTCGCGGCTCGTCGCCAGCACCCGGACGTCGGGGCAGCCGGCGACGACGACCGAGACGATGCGCCCTGCCTCCTGGACCACGCGACTGCAGCCGTCTAGCACCAGGAGCGCATCCGCGTCCCGGAGCCGGCCCACGACCCGGGCCAGCGGGTCCGGGCCGCGGACATCCACGGCGTGCGCTACCAGGCGGACGACGTCGTCCTCCCCACCGGCACGCTCCAGGTCGACGAACCACGCCCCGTCGACGAGCTCGCGCTCCACGGAGCGAGCGACCTCCAGTGCGAGCCGGCTCTTGCCCACACCGGGCGGTCCGGTCAGCGTCACCAGGCGGTGCTCGCGCACGAGCGTGCTCACGTGGGCGAGTGCGTCCACGCGGTCGACGAAGGAGGTCGACGGCGTCGGAAGAGTCCCTCGACGTCGCCGCGAGGGCCGCACCGGCGCGATCGCCGGGTCGTGGGAGAGGATCGCCTCCTGGAGCCGCCGCAGGTCCGGACCGGGTTCGAGACCCAGCTCTTCGGCGAACGTGCGCCGCGCCTCGCGGTAGGCGTCGAGGGCGTCAGGTTGGCGCCCGCTGCGGTAGAGAGCGAGCATCAGCTGCCCCCACAGGCGCTCCCGGAACGGGTTGTCGTCCAATGCGGCCCGGAGAGCTGGCAGGACCTCGCGGTCCTCCCCGAGGGCGAGCGACGCCTCGAACTGCTCCTCGAGCGCGTCGACGCGGAGGGACTCGAGACGCCGGGCCTCTGCGTCCAGCCAGGGGCTGCCGGTCAGGCCGAGGAGCGCCGGGCCTCGCCACAGCTCGCGGGCACGCGCGAGCTGGTCGGCCGCCTCGACAGCATCACCTGCCCGCAGCGCATCGCGTGCCTCCTGCAGCAGCTCCTCGAAGCGGTGGGCGTCCACTGTCGCGTCCACGAGTGTGTAGCCGTCAGGAGTCGCGGTGATCGCCTCGGGCCCCAGCGCGGCGCGCAGCCGCGCGATGTGGTGCTGGACAGCGTTCCGCGGAGCGGCGGGCAGGTCCTCCGTCCAGAGGATGTCGATCAGCGAGTCGACGGGTACGAGCCGACCGCAGCGCAGAGCGAGGAGGGCGAGGAGAGCGCCGCGCTTGCCGCCGCTGACCTTCGTCGGTCGCCCTTCGGCGAGCACCTCGAACGTGCCGAGAAGCCGGACTTCCAAGGGCTGGGTCATGTGCGCACCAGGGTCGGCTGGACGCATCAGTCTTCCACGCTGGTGGCTCAGGGGTCCAGGAGAGCCGGGCTCCCAGGAGGCCCGCGATCGGACCTGGCACGGGCCGGCGAGAGGCGGCTCCGGCGAGGCAGCGGCGTGGCAGGGGCGTTGCAGCGACGCAAGGCAGCGTGTCGTTCGTCAGCAGTAACCATCGTGGAAGGAAGAGCACGTGAGTGCGATCGAGAACGTGGTAGTCGTCCGATTCCTGGACCGGAGCAAGGCCTACGAGGCCCTGAGCGTGCTGAAGGGCTGCGATGCCGACAGCCGGATCGCGCTCAGGTCGGCGGCCGTCGTCGAGCGCACCCCGGAGGGATTGCTGCGCACCCCTGAGGCGACCGACAACGTCGGCCTCTTCGGGACGGTCAGCGGCTCGCTGCTCGGGATGCTCATCGGCGTCCTGGGTGGGCCGGTCGGAGCGCTCGTGGGCTGGGGCGCCGGTGCGCTCATGGGCGGGGTGTTCGACATCGGCCGCGTCGTGAAGTCCGAGGAGGCGCTCAGCGAGCTGGGCCGGGCGATCCCGCCCGGCGCCACCGCTGTGCTGGCGACCGTGGCCGAGCCGGCCGTCGAGGTGATCAACGGGGAGATGGCCAAGCTCGGAGGCGAGGTCACGCGGCGGCCGGTCGTCGAGGTGATGGACGAGCTCGAGGCGGCCGAGGACGCCGCGGAGGCGGCAGCGCACGAGGCGCGTCGCGAGCTCCGCAAGAAGCGGAAGGTGGAGCTGAGCACGAGCTTCGACGCACGCGTCGGGAAGCTCAAGGAGAAGCTGCACGTCGCGTGATCGGTGATCTGCGGCCCAGCGCCCGCGGGGGCACGCACGTGACGTGATCCTCCGGTTGTCGGGGCCTGCCGGCCGGGTGGCCGGCAGGCCCCGCCCGAACACGCGCCAGGAGCCGTCGGGCGGCTCGGACCAAGCCCATGAGCAGCGCCCTCGATCGCCCGGCGATCGCCCCTCGAATGGAGACTTCATGAACGCAACGCCTGTCCTCGCAGGAGTCCTCGTCATCGCCTTCGGCGTCCTTGGCTCGGCGAAGCTCGCCGCGGTCCCGGCGATGCGCAGCCGCGCTGAGCACGTGGGTCACAGCGTCGGCACCTACCGCCGGATCGGGTTGCTGGAGATCCTCGCCGCCCTCGGGATCCTGGTCGGTGCAGCCGTCCCCGTGATCGGCGTCCTGGCAGCGACCGGACTGGTCCTGCTGCTGGGTGGGGCCGTCGCCGCTCACGTCCGTACCGGTGATGGGCTGCGTGACCTGGCTCCCGCCCTCGTCCTCGGCGTGATCGCGGTGGTCTTCGTCGTCCTCGTCGTGGGGGACCTCCGGTGACCCGAGGGCTCGGGGCGAGGTCGACTCGAATCGCCTCGGGGATCTCGCAGCCGTCCTCGGGGCCCACGCCTCGGTGCGAGCCATGAACGCCGGGTTCCTCGACTGGGACGACCTGCGCTACCGCCTCTACGAACGCAGGGCGGAGATCCAGCGGAGCGGGCACGACTGGGACGTCGCGGATGTGGTGGACGTCGTGCGTCAGTGGGCGCAGGAGACGGCGTGACGGCCACCCCCGACGCGTCCGGCCGGACCGGGGCCGTCCGCACACCACGCGCCACGGCCCCCGCGAGTCCACCATGGGAGGACCTCGCCCGCGGCCCCCGACCCGGGTTGCGGCGACCACTCTCGAGGGAGACACCATGACCGCCCTGCCATCCGGCTTCCTCTGGGGCGCCGCGACGTCCCCCCACCAGACCGAGGGGAACAACCTCGCCAGCGACTGGTGGACGAACGAGCACCGGTCGCAGGGCCGGCTGCAGCTGAGCGGCGACGCCGACGACAGCTACCACCGGTACGCCGAGGACATGGAGCTGCTCGCCCGAGCGGGGCTGAACGCCTACCGCTTCGGCGTCGAGTGGGCTCGCATCGAGCCGGTCGAGGGTCACGTCTCCCGAGCTGCGCTGGCTCACTACCGCCGGATGATCGACACGGCACTCCACCTCGGTCTGACCCCCGTCGTGACGCTGCACCACTTCACCGTGCCGCAGTGGTTCGCCGCTGCCGGCGGGTGGATGAGCGACGACGGGCCGCGGCTGTTCACCCGCTTCGTCGAGCAGGTGACCCCGATCCTCGGGGGAGTGGAGTGGGTCTGCACGATCAACGAGCCGAACATCCTCGCGCTGATGGGCCACTTCACCCAGGACGCGCTCGAGGCCGCCGAGCGCGACCTGTCGGCTGTCGTCATGCCCACGCCGGACGCCGCGATCGGCCGGCGTCTTGCAGAGATCCACCACGAGGCTGCCGCGGTCGTCCGGGCTCGCACCTCGGCCAAGGTGGGGTGGACCGTCGCGTCCCAGGCCTTGACCCCGACACCGGGCAACGAGGCCAAGCACGCCGAGCTGCAGTACATGTGGGAAGACCTGTACCTGGAGGCGGCGCGCGACGACGACTTCGTCGGGGTGCAGGCGTACACCTCCCAGGCGGTCGGGCCTGAGGGCGTGATCCCGCATCCGCCCCACCCCGACAACACGCTGGCCGGGTGGGCGTACCGGCCCGACGCCCTCGGCATGGCGGTGCGCCACGCGTGGGACGTGACCGGCGGCGTCCCTGTCCTGGTCACCGAGAACGGGATCGCGACGGCCGACGACCCGCGTCGGATCGCGTACACGCGCGATGCCCTGCGCGGCCTCCTCGCCGCGATCGACGACGGGGTGGACGTCCGCGGCTACCTGCACTGGAGCGCGCTCGACAACTACGAGTGGGGGCGCTGGGAGCCGACCTTCGGCCTCGTCGCCGTGGACCGGGAGACGTTCGAACGCCGACCCAAGCCGAGCCTCGCCTGGCTGGGCGACGTCGCCCGCACGGCCGGGGCGGCGCTCGACGACAACCCGAGCGCCGCCGGCCGGCCGTGAGCTAGACCTGCACCACCTGGATGTCGGTGTAGGTGGTCCCGCTCGCCGCCACCGTCGCGAGGATCCACGCGAGGGCTGCCGCGGTGTCGGTGCGGTACGCGAAGTCCTGCCCACGGCAGTACGAGTTCAGGCCGAACGAGGTCACCGCGACGATGAGGTTGGACGAGTACGGCCCGTAGAAGACGGGCCCGCCCGAGTCGCCGGAGCAGGTGCCACCACGGCCGAGGCCGTTTCCGCTGGTCTGCAGCGTGAAGCCCTGCGTGATGCCGCTGTTGAGGTTGGTCAGGTGCGACTCGGCCATGAGCCGCTCGCGGAACGAGGTGACGGTGACCGGGCTGCTGTAGGACAGGCCGTAGCCGCTCGAGGTGAAGACGAGGTCCTGGAGACCGCGCCGCGTCGCGAGGGCGTCCAGGGTCCCGGGCGCGGCCAGGGCGCCGTACTCGGGGAGCATGATCGGCTGGTCGAGGATCACGAGCCCGATGTCGTGGAGGTCCGCCTGGCGGGGGAAGCCGGCGAAGTTCGTGAACCCGTAGCCGTAGAGCTGGTCCGACGTGGCGCACGTGACGCCCAGGGTGCCGTCAGCGCAGAAGTCGGGGTAGCCCGTCACCGGGTCGAGCTGGGTGGCCGGGTCGTAGTGCACGCCTGCGTCCTGCTGGAAGTAGACGCGGGCGGTGACGACGCCGGTGTCCGTGGCGGTGCAGTGGCCGGCGGTCAAGAACACCGTCGGCGTCAGCAGCGAGCCCGAGCAGCGGTGGACGAACTCGCCGTTCGCGTCGTAGAGCACGACGAGGCCGACGAACGGGTGCTCGAAGTCCTGGACGTAGTTGCCGGTGATGGCGGTGGCCGGTCCGGCCGGGCTGATCACGAACGCCAGCATCGTTGCCAGCGCCAGAAGAGTCTTCCGCACGATCCCTCCCGAGGTTGCGGCAGTCCGGGTCGGACCACCTCATCGCACAGTAAGACCGGTCAGCGCGGGGTAAAAGGGTGGACCCGGCGGAGGGCTACGGCTGCTCGGACCGGATGAGGTCGGCGTAGACGACCGTGTTCGACTCGTAGTGATGCGTCGCGGCGTTCCAGGTACCGCCGCAGGTGATCAGGCGGAGCCCGGCGTGGTCGATGTCGCCGTAGACCTGGTCCGTCGGGAACTGGCTCTTCGCGTACCGCTCGACGGAGGTGACCGCGAACACCGCGATCGTCCCGTCGGCCCTCGTGACGAGGACCTCGTCGCCGGCCACCAGGCGCGCCAGGTCGTAGAACACCCCGGGACCGGTGGCCCAGTCCACGTGCCCGGCCAGGATCGCGGGACCGAGCTCTCCCGGTGTCGGTGCACCGTCGAACCAGCCCGCCGAGGCGCCGTCGGGGGGGACCGCCATGGAGCCGTCCGCGAGCAGGCCGAGCTCGATGAGCCTCGAGTCGACGCCGATGGCTGGGATCCGGAGCGTGAC
>DASXVR010000346.1:0-15121 GCA_036504175.1 Actinotalea sp.
GTGACGGTGCGCGTGTAGTCGTCGACCGTGAAGGACCCCTCGTCGCGTGAGTGCCACGCGTGCAGGGAGTCTACGAGGGTCTTGGCGTACTCGATGAACGTCCCCTGCCGCCGGTAGCCGCCGCCGTACTCGCCCCAGTAGCTCGTGTGCAGGTCCTCGACGAGGTAGACGCCGCCGTCGCGGATGGCCGGCCACATCTCGCGCAGCGTGGTGAGCTGCTGCTCCATCGTGTGACCGCCGTCCTCGATGAGGACGTCAACCGGCCCGACCTTGGCCACCAGCGACCGCAGGAACTCCGGGTCGGCCTGGTCGCCGATGACCACGTCGATGCCGGGGCCGGTGAGCTCGGCGCAGCGGGGGTCGATGTCGACCCCGATGATGTGCGCCTGCGGGCCGAAGTAGTCGCGCCACATCTGCAGCGAGCCGCCATGGAAGACGCCGAACTCGACCACGGTGATGGGGCGTCCGCGGAACGGGGCGAAGTGGCGGTGGTAGATGTCGAAGTAGTGCCACCACTTGTGGATCAGCCGACCGTCGTGGTTCTTCTGGAAGTACTCGGTCAGGGGGTTGGCGGCCACCTCGGGGCGCTGTCGCTTGAACACCGGACAAGCCAACCACATCACGTCACCAGGTCCCGAACCGCCGGACCTCGTAACCCGCTGCGGCGGGGGAGCTCAGAGGACGGAGCGGTAGTGCACGTGCTGGTCGAGGCGCCGGCGCAGGCCCCAGTGCCGGTCCAGGAACGTGAACTCCTCCGGCTCGGTGGCATGGCCCCGGGTCGAGCTCTCGTAGTGGAAGAGCGTGGCGAAGCCGGCCGTGACGACGGCATGCCCGCTCGCCGCGACCTTCAGGCAGTAGTCGATGTCGTTGAAGTTGAGAGGCAGGTCGACGCAGAAGCCGCCCACCTCGCGGAACAGGCTCGCCGGGGTCAGCAGGCACGCCCCGGTGACGGCCGGGTAGTCGAGGTCGAGCACCTTGCTGCCGAAGCGTCCCGCGTCGTCGACCTCGGAGCCCAGGGCGTGGATGGGGCTCATCCCGTTGTCGAAGATGACCCCGACGTGCTGGATGGTGCCGTTCTCGAACATCAGGCGGGCTCCCACGGCCCCCACCGCCGGATCGAGGGCGACGGAGACCATGCGTTCGAGCCACCGCGGCTCGATGGCCTCGGTGTCGTCGTTCAGGAGCAGGAGCAGCTCACCGCGCGAGACCCGGGCACCCTCGTTGACGGACGTCGAGAAGTTGAACGGGCCGTCGATCGGCGCATGCCGCACGCGGTCACCCAGGGCGGGCAGCAGCTCGGGGATGAGGTCCTGCGGAGGCGGCCCGCCGACGAGCACGAGCTCCCAGCGCTGGTACGTGGTGCGCTCGAGGAGCGACCGCACAGCGCGCTCGACGAGCAGCACGTCCGGCTCCCCGCGGATCTCGCGTCGGCCCCCGGCCGTCGGCACGACGACCGAGACCAGCGGCGGCTCGTCCACCGTCCACCAGAGCCGCACGCCCCGCGGGACGTCCGCCTGCTCGGCGTACCCGGCCCGGCCTGAGCGGTCGATGCGGCCCTGCACGGCGCGCAGGCCGGAGGCGATCGCCACGTCGTCCTGCCGCGGGGCTGCGGCACGGGAGACGGCCACCACCGGCACGTGCCCGATGCGATCGGTCAGCTCGGTCACGCGCAGAGCGAGGTCCCACTCCTCGGCCCCGGGGAAGCCCGGCCGGAACCCGCCGGCCCGCTCGGCCACCTCGGCACGCACCAGGCACAGCCGGCCGGTGTAGGGGTAGCTCTGCAGGTAGTGCGGCAGCCAGTCGGGCTTGGTGGCGATGCCGTCGGCGCCCTGCCCCGGCCACTGCTCGTCGGTGTAGACGAGGTCGAGGTCTGCTGCGGCCCCGCCCTCGCTGTCGCCCTCCACGAGCATGAGGGCCGCGGCCAGGCCGCCCGGCTCGATCTCGTCACCGGCCGCGAGCACCCCGATGAGCGTGCCGGTGGCCGCGCGCCGCGCAGCCTCCAGCGATGCCCCGGCGTCGTCGTCGAGCGGCCCGGGGAGCTCGACGTACCGGATCCGCTTGTCCTCGGGAAAGGCTTCGGTGCCCTCGGAGGGCTCCTTCAGGGCCACCCGCGGGACCACGAGCTCCCAGCCCTTGACGTCCTGCCGCTGGAGCGATCGCAGGGTCCTGCGCAGGTCCGCTGCGGAGGTGGCCCAGCCGACGATGAGGGAGACGTTCATCCCTGCCGGCGCACCGCGCGCGCCGCAGACCGGTAGATGTCGCCGATGAACGTCCGTCCCGCCGCTGCGCGGGCCCGCCGCAGGATGCCGGGGCCGCCCGCCGCCTCCAGGGCACGGGCCTGCCTGCTGATGACGCTGTCCCGCTCCGCGAGGGCCACGCGCTGCTCGTCGAGCAGGGTGTTGCGCAGGTGCAGCCCGGCACGGAGCGCGTGGCGGTCCGCGTTGGCCTGGGTGAGCCTCAGCTCGAGCACGCGCACGGCTTCGGCGCGCATCCACTCGTCCTCGCGGGCATGGGCAGCGTCGTCGTTGAGCCGCAGCGCGGCATGCCAGGTGGCGGACTCCGTCGACCGATCATCGGCAGGCATGGCGCGAGGTTATCGCACCTGCGGACCCGGATCGGAGGCCCTCAGGCGAGCCACCTACGATGGACCGATGCGCGTCGTCCAGGTGTCGGCCCACTACCCACCCGACTTCGTGAGCGGCGGCACCCTCGTCCCTCAGCGCATCGCCCGTGGTCTGGCCGCGCGCGGCCACGACGTCCACGTCTACGCAGGTCATCTGGCGCCGACGCGCCCTCCGCTGAGCACCTGGGACGAGGTGGACGAGGCCGGGGTGCAGGTCCGCTGGATCACCACCACCCCGTGGACCGGCTGGGCGGACGAGCGCAACTACGACAACCCCGACGTCACAGCCGACTTCGCCGCCTGGCTCGCGCAGGTGCAGCCGGACGTCGTCCACCTCCACTCGGTCCAGACCCTCGGCGGCGGCCTGGTCTCCGCCGCCAAGGCGGCCGGGGCGGCGGTCGTCGTGACCATGCACGACTTCTGGTGGATGTGCGCACGCCAGTTCCTCGTCGCCAGGGACATGACGCCCTGCTCGCTCGTCGTCGACTGCGGCGCGTGCGAGTGCCAGGTCGACCATGCCTGGCTGCTGCGCCGCAACGCCCTGCTGGCCGAGCACGTCGCCGATGCGGACCTCGTGCTCGCCCCGTCGCGCTCCGCGGCCCGGGTGCTGGCCGCGAACGGTGTGGACGTGGCCAAGCTCCGGGTCGACGAGAACGGCGTCCCGGGCGTGGTCCCTGCGGAGGCTGCCGACGAGGCTGATGCCGCGAGGGCCGACGCTGCCGAGCCACGTCCCGTGCAGCCCGACGTTGCTGAGGGCGAGCCGGAGCCCGCCCCAGCGACCGCATCGCTGAGGTTCATGTTCGCCGGCGGCGCAGACCCGATGAAGGGGCTGCCGGTGCTTCTCGACGCCGTCCGGCTGGTGCGGGCGGCGCAGCCCTGGGAGATCGACCTCTACGGTGCAGGCTCGCTGCCGCCCGGCCTCCCGCCGACCGTCCGGTCGCTGCCCCCCTACCTGCCGACCGAGCTCGCCGACGTCCTGGCCGCGCACGACGTGCTCGTCCTGCCGTCGGTCATGCGCGAGTCGCACTCGATCCTCACCCGGGAGGCGCTGGCCGCCGGGCTGGCGGTCATCTGCACGGACACCCTCGGGCCGGAGGAGGCGGTCGACCACGGTCGCAACGGCCTGGTCGTGCCTGCCGGCGACCCGCACAGCCTTGCCGCTGCGGTCGAACGGTTCGTCGACGACCGCGCGATGGTCCGGTCGATGCAGGCCGAGCCCTCCCGCTCCCCGCTGCGCGACGTGGACGACCAGGTCGCCGGGCTGGAGCAGCTGTACGCCGAGGTCGCCGCGCCGGTCCCGGCGGAGGCCCTGCTGGACGGTCCTGTCGGGCTCGCGGAGGACGGTCTCCTGCGTCGCGTCCTGTTCGTCGTCGGGATCCAGGGCGCTCCGCTGCGCTACCGGGCGCACCTTCCGGCGGAGGCGCTCGGTCTTCTCGGCGTGCACACCGACGTGCGCCACTACCGCGACCCCGAGCTGCCCGACCTCGCCGCCGCCGCCGACGCGGTGGTCCTCTACCGCGTACCCGCCACGGACCAGGTGCTGGAGCTGGTGGCCGAGGTCCGTCGGCGGCCGCGTGCCGTGCCGGTGGTCTTCGACGTGGACGACCTCATCTTCGACCCCGAGCTCGAGGGGGAGGTGCACGGCCTGGCGTCGCTGACCGAGGAGGAGCACCAGCTGTGGTGGAAGGGCGTCGCCCGCTACCGGACCACGATGGAGCTCGCCGACCTCTACGTCGGGAGCACCGACGCGCTCTGTGCCCACGCGGCGGCCACGACGGGCCTGCCTGTCCGCCGGTTCAGCAACGGGGTGGGTGAGGCTCTCGCCGCGGTCAGCGACCGCGCCCTGGGGCGGCCACGCAGGCCCGGCCCGCTGCGCATCGGCTACTTCAGCGGGACCACCACCCACGACGCCGACTGGGCCCTCATCGAACCGGCCGTGCTGCGGGCCATGACCGACCATCCCGACGTCGAGCTGTGGCTCGGCGGACACCTCACCCCCACCCCTGCGATCGACGCCGTGGCCGACCGGGTCCACCGGCTGCCGATGCTGCCCTGGGCCGCCCTGCCGGCACGCCTGCGCGACGTGGACGTCAACCTCGCGCCGCTCATCCCGGGCGGGATCTTCAACGAGGCCAAGTCGGCGATCAAGTGGCTGGAGGCCGCGCTGGTGGAGACGCCCACGATCGCCACCCCGACGGCGCCGTTCCGGGAGGTCATCGAGTCCGGCCGCACAGGCATCCTCGCGACGACGGTCGAGGAGTGGTCCGCCGCACTGACCCTGCTGCTCGACGACGAGGTGGAACGGGCTCGCATCGGCAGCCAGGCGCGCCGCGAGGCGCTGCTCACCCTCTCCCCGCACCTGCAGGCGCGGGTCTACCAGCAGATCCTGCGGGACGCCGCCGAGCTCGTCCGCGGCGGAGCGCGCGGGCGGACCTCGTCCTGGGAACCCGTCTCAGACGACGAGCCCCTGAGCGCCGCTGACGCGTGGGTGGACCCCTACCCCGGACCCCTCGAGACGTCTGCGCCGTCGAGCGCCACCGTGGCGCGGGTCAGGGCGCAGGCAGCGGCGGTCCGTCGGGTGTACCGCTCGGCCGGGGCCCGTGGCGTCGTGGCCAAGACCAGGACCGCGCTCACCCGCCGCAGCTGACGCCGGGCCCACCCGGGCGAGCGGCTGACCCTGGGCGAACGATCGTGGCCGCACCTTCGGGCGGCCGCTCGGTGCACGACGAGATGCCGCCGACCGCTCAGCGCGGGGGGCGGAGCGGGCCGGTGCGCCCCGCGATCCCGTGCGCGAACGCCCGGAGCATGAGGCCGAGTCGCCGGGCCCGCGGACGTTGGGCGATCGCGTAGAACACCGTGTACTTGGTGATCCACGCGAGGTAGCCCAGTCGCCAGGCGGGCGAGAGCAGGCCGGAGCGGACCAGGTGCACGGTGTTGCGGACCATGTAGTAGTTGCGCACCGGGGAGTGGACGTGCACGTCGCGCTCCCGGCCCGGGATCCGCACCGTCCGGTCGCCCAACGAGTGGGCGAGCTCTGCACCGGCGACCCCGAACAGCCGGTAGCCGAGCCGCCCCGCCCGGAGCCCCCACTCCAGGTCGACGTGGTCGATGAACCACGGCTCGTTGAGGGGGCCGACGGCGTCCAGGACGTCCAGCGGGATCAGGCAGCCCGACGCGAGGAGGAACACGACAGGTACGAGGGCGCCGTCCTCGGTCGGGACGGGCGCCCGGCGAGGTCCCCACCGCTCGGCGCGGAAGAGCAGCGTCGCCCCGGCGTTGCGGTGGTCGACGGTGACCGGTCCCACACCACCCACCCGAGGGTGCTCGCGGCGGGCCCGGTCGAGCCCCGCCACCAGGCGTTCGACCATGTCCGGTGCGGGCAGGGAGTCCTGGTCGGAGAGCAGCACGAGCTCGGCTCCGTGCTCGCGCGCCCACGCGATCCCGAGGTTCTGCGCCGCGCCGATCCCCTGGTTCTCCGCCAGCGCGAGGAGCGCGTCGGTGTCACCGAGGCCCGGTCCGAGCGCGTCCACGGTGGCCTGTCCGCTCCCGTTGTCCACCACCACCACGTGCTCGACCTGCGGTCGCAGGGCCGCCAGCAGCGCCAGCGTCGCCGCGGTCTCAGGACGGAAGGTCACCACCACGGCGGTGACCCTCGCGGTGCGCCCTGCGGGCCGGTGGGCGGCGTCGGCCGGCGTGGCGGGGCTGGTGGGCGTGCCGGGGCTGGTGGGCGTCCCGGGGCTGGTGGGCGTGCCGGGACCGGTCGCCGTGCCGGGGTCGGTCGGGTCGGGCGTGGCTGTCACCGGCTCAGGCTCGGAGCCCGGCGAGGTAGGCGTCGACGTCGGCCTGCTGGGGGAGGAGCCCCTGGCTCGCGGCCTCGGCAAGGGTGGGCGCTGCCCGGTCCTTGTCGGACAGCAGCGGCGTCAGCGGGCTGCCGTCGCGCGCCGTCGTCGGCCAGGCGATCCCGAGGGCGGGGTCGAGGGGGTGGATGCCGTGCTCACGACCGGCGGCGTAGCCCGTCGAGCACAGGTAGAGCACCGTGGAGCTGTCCTCGAGCGAGCAGAACGCGTGTCCCAGGCCCTCCGAGAGGTAGATCGCGCGCCGGTCGACGTCGTCGAGGAGCACCGCGTCCCACTGCCCGAAGGTCGGTGACCCGACGCGGACGTCGATGGCCACGTCCAGCACGGCGCCGCGGGCGCAGGTGACGTACTTCGCCTGGCCGGGAGGGACGTCGGCGAAGTGGATGCCGCGCAGCACGCCGGCCGCCGAGACCGAGCAGTTGGCCTGCTGGAGGTCGAGCCGGTGCCCGACGGCCTCGGTGAACCGCTCGTCCTTGAACCACTCCAGGAACACCCCGCGGGGGTCGCCGAACTGCTTGGGCGTGATCTCCCAGGCACCTGGGACCTTCAGCTCGCGGAACTCCATGCCAGGTCCTCCTGGTCGTGCGTCGTGCCGGGTCCGGTGAGATGCCTGTCGCTGCCCGGCGGGGCGCTCGGCGCGACCACCCTAGTCGAGCGTCACAGGTAGAACCGGTCGGCGATGGTCGCGATGCTGATCACCTGGAGCGTCCACATGGCTCCGGCGACCAGTGCCAGCACGGCCGTCGGCACGATCGCGCGCCAGCGCTCGGGCAACGGGCGCGCGAAGGCCTGGAGGGTGAGCGCCGGCAGCGCCAGGAACGCAGGCAGCGCCATGAGGGCGTACCTGCCCTGGAGCAGCTCGTCCCGGCCGGAGGACCTGAAGTAGAGGTACCCCGCCGCGAAGAGCGTGATCATCAGGCCGACCACGTCGATCACCGCGAGGCTCGTCCGGGTGACGCTGGTGAGGCCGCCGTCCTCGAGCGCGACGAGGTCGGCGACCGGGGAGAGCCGGGTCCGTCCCGGCCCGGGGCGCCGCACCAGGCGGACGACGAGCTCGACGACCTGCCACACGAACCACAGGACGGCGAGCGCGACGATGATGCGTACGCCCTTCCAGGCGAGGTCGTAGGCCGTCTTCGGCAGGTGGATGTCGAGCCACGAGAACATGCCGAAGAGCTGCTCGGCCCACCGCCAGCGCATCGCACTGGCACCGTCCTGGAGCTGGAGCTCGATGTAGTGACGCATGCCTCGCGACTGGTCGCCGTCGGCGTACACCGGGAGGTCGGTGGAGGGGATGTGCAGCAGCTTCTGGGCGAGGACCCAGGGTCCGTACGTCACCGCGAGGCCTACGGCGAGCCAGAAGCACGCGACGAGGAACCGGCGCAGCCGCGGGGCCGCACGCACCGCGCCGACCAGCAGACCGATGCCGACGACGGGCAGGGCGCCGATGCCGTACGGCTTGGCGAGGAGGGCCGCGCCGACCGCCAGCCCGGCGAGCAGCGCGTCGCGCCAGCGCACGGCTCCGGTGGCCATGCGCAGGGCCGCCGCGAAGGCGGCGATGCCCGCTGCGATCACCAGGGCGTCGTTGTTCACGATGGCGAACTGGTGGGCCATCATCGGCTGGAGCGTCACGGCCAGGGCCAGCAGGGTCGCCGCGAGCGGGCGGCTCGGGAAGAGGCGACGGCCGACGGCGATGGTGGCCCAGGCCGCCAGACCGCCGAGCAGGATGCTCCACAGCCGCATGCCGTAGATCTTGTCCGCGAGCGTGCCGGGCGTCAGGTCGTAGAAGACCGCCGCGGGGGCGTAGTACAGCGGCGGGTAGCCGGACGCCGAGCTCGACCCGTTGGCCTCGGGGGACGCCGCAGCGAGGGCCGCCTCCATGGTCCGCACGTCCGCCGGGTCGTGCGCGGCGCGGTCTCCGGGCGGCAGGGCGTCACGGTGCTGGTACTGGTCGAGCACCCCGAGCTGCTCCGACAGGGTCCCGGCGATGCCGTGGTAGGCCGTCCCGCGGATGGGGATCTGGTGGGCCTCGGCGAGGAACTGCGCGTACCCGACGTGGGCGCCCTCGTCCATCCCCTCGAGAGGCGGGATCACGGCACCCCAGATGAGGCCGCGGAAGATGGCGAGCGCGATGATCAGCCCGGTGGCCGCCCGGCGGTGGCCGCTCAGGGCGAGCGCGCCGACGATCGCGACCAGCGCACCGAGCACCCACACGGCCATGGCCGCGGGCTGGGCCCACCAGGGCCCTTCGAGCGCCGCGAGCCCGAAGGCCCGCCAGACCTGGTCCCAGGTCGAGGGTCCGGTGTACTCGGCGACCGTCGCGGTCGCGGTGTGCGGGCCGAACGCGGCCTCGACCTTGCTGCTGCCGTGGGCCTCGGCGGGCACGGCGGCACCGCGGGGCGTGCCGACCCAGAGGACGACAGCCTGGCTCCACGTCCCCGGTGCGGCCGTGTAGGTGATCGTGTAGGTCCGGCCGGCGCTGTCGGCCACGGGTGGGAAGTCGGCCACCTGCGAGGCGTTGGAGGTGTCGGTCAGGCCCGCGCAGGGGACGGTCTCGTCGTCGACGGTCGACCCCGCCTCGTCGGTCACCGTGACGTCGAGGGCGCAGTCGGTCACGCCGCCGTAGGTGCCGAACGTCGCCATGAAGCCCTTGAGGCCGTCCTGGGTCGCGGTGACCTTCTGGACGATCTCCGTGCCCGCCTCGATGGGCCCGGACGTCCCGGTGACGGTGATCGACTGGGTCTGTGCCCCCTGGATGTCGCCACCGGGCCGCGTGAGCCAGACCACGAAGGTGAGCAGCAGGACGAGGACGGCGACGGCCGGTGCGACGTAGCTGCGCGACAGGCGCGGCAGCCGTCCACGGCGGGGTTCCGTGGTCGTGCGCGGCGCGGTGCTCACGGCCGTGTCGTCGACGGTCATGAGGCTCCGTCGCTGGTGCGACGAGGTGACGACATCGGGGCTCCGTGTGGCCGGTCGGGCGCTCGCGGCATGGTGGGACCGCGCTCTGGGCGCGCGGCAGCCGGGCATGGTTCGCCAGCATGCTACCCGGCGGCCCGCCGGGAGCCGGGCCTGCCGGGCCGCGAGGCGACACCGCCGCCGGCGAGTGCGCTGGCTAGAGTGGCCGCGACGTCGACGAGGGAGGACTGCCGTGCGCTGGTTGGTCGCAGGAGCGAACGGGATGCTGGGCAAGGACCTGGTGGTCCTGCTGCGTGACGCCGGGCACGACGTGACGGCGATCGACAAGGACGAGGCGGACATCACCGACGCCCGTGCAGCGGCCGAGGCGCCTGCCGGGCACGACGTGGTCGTCAACTGCGCCGCGTGGACCGCCGTTGACGACGCCGAGACGCACGAGGGCCCGGCCTTCATGGTCAACGCCGTCGGCGCCGCGAACCTCGCGAGGGGAGCCCGCCTGACGGGTGCCCGCATGGTGCAGATCTCTACCGACTACGTGTTCGCGGGCGACGCGTCGACGCCCTACCCGGCCGACGGCGCCCCGTCGCCCCGTTCGGCCTACGGGCGAACCAAGGCAGCAGGGGAGTGGGGCGTCCGCGCCGAGGCTCCCGACCACCTCGTCGTGCGCACGGCCTGGCTGTACGGGGCCGAGGGGCCCTGCTTCCCGCGGACGATGGCCCGCCTTGCCGCCGATCGCGACCGCGTCACGGTCGTCGACGACCAGGTGGGGCAGCCCACCTGGACCTGGGACGTGGCCGACCTGGTGCACCGCCTGGTGACCGGCGCCGTGCCCAGCGGCACGTACCACGCGACCTCGCAGGGCCAGGCGTCGTGGTTCGAGTTCGCCCGTGCAGCCGTGGCGGCCGCGGGCATCGACGAGCAGGTGATCCAGCCGACCACCTCAGCCGACTTCGTCCGGCCGGCCCCGCGCCCGTCGTACTCGGTGCTCTCGCACGACTCCCTGCTGGCCGCAGGGATCGAGCCGATCGGCGACTGGCGCGAGCGCTGGTCCCTCGCGGCGCCGGGCGTCCTGGCCGGCCCGACGGTGCGGGCCTGAGCTACTCGCCGGGGCCGGACGTGGTGGGCTGACCGCTCGTCGTGGGCTGACCGCTCGTCGCGTCGTCGGGTGCGGGGAGGGCACGCCGGACCGTTCCGCGCCGGACCTCCAGGCGCAGCAGGGCGACCTCCTCCGCCAGGGTGCGCGTCTCCTCCTCGAGGTTCGAGACCTCCGAGCTCAGCTGGATGCACACCGCCAGCAGGACGACGAACGCCAGTGCGAACAGCAGGTTGACGGGCGTCTCGACCCCGACCAGGTCCGAGAGCCAGAACGCCAGGCGCGGGAACAGTCCCAGGGCCAGGACGGCCACGGAGAGCGCGATCCAGATGCCCGCGTACTTCTCCCGGATGCGCCGGGTGCGGAGCAGGAAGAACAGGAGCGCGACGACGGCCAGGCACAGGGCGATCGCGAACACGTAGCCGCTCATGCGGGACCCCCGTCCGCTGCCAGAGGTTCGCTCGGGCGGGACAGCGCGATCGCCAGCGCCAGGATCGCGCGGACGAGGAACACCCCCGCCTTGATCGGACCGTGCGACGGGCGGCCACCGGCACGCTCGCGCATCTGGACGCCGACCTGCCGCACGGTGAGTCCGGCGCGCGAGGCGATGACCAGGGCCTCGATGGTGTCGCCGAGGTACTCCGCCGGGTAGTTCGCCGCGAACAGCCGGATGGCTGCGCGGTTGCACGCCTTGAACCCCGAGGTCGTGTCGGTGAGCCGTGTCCGCGAGACCCGGGACAGCACGAAGGACAGCGCCCGCATCGACCACATGCGCGGTCCGCGGACCTTGTACGTACCGACGCCGGCGAAGCGTGCCCCGATCACGATGTCCGCCCCGTCGGCCTCCATGGTCGCGAGCAGGTCGCGGACCGCCGCGGGGTCGTGCTGACCGTCGGCGTCGAGCTGGACCGTCCTGTCGTAGCCGTTGCGCAGCGCGAACTTGTAGCCCGCCCGCATCGCGCCCCCCACGCCGAGGTTGATCGGGAGGTCGATCACCAGGTCCGTCGCGCGGCCGGCCGCCTCGGAGGTCCGGTCCGTCGAGCCGTCGTTGACCACCAGGACGTCAGCCTCGGGCAGGGCCCCCCGCACCTCGGCGATGACGGCCTCGATGGTCTCTTCCTCGTTCCAGGCCGGGACGATGATGAGGAGTGACGGCTCTGGCATGCGAGCGACTCTAGCGAGTCGTGCGCGCGAGCCGGGCAATGGCGACCGCGTGCAGCGCGGCGCCGACGAGGGGCCCCACGATCAGCGTGACGATGACCCGCGGCTCCAGCGGGAGGGGCAGCAGCAGGATGACCAGGGCGACCAGGGTGGCCACCACCCAACCGGCCGAGTACCGGCGGTGGTCGCCGAGCGCCAGGACGGCGGCCCCGGTGAGGGTCAGCAGTGCCAGCCCCGCACCGGCGAGCGTGAGCCCGGCGAGGTAGGCCCCCGCCACGCCGTAGCCCGGGCCGAAGAGCGTACGCATGAGCCACGGACCGACGAGCGCTGCCGCGACGGCCGCGACGGCACCGAACGCGGCGATGAGCCCGGCGAAGCGCCGCAGCGCACCCACGCCTTCGGAGCGGTGAGCGAGGAAGTACGTGATCGCCACGCCCTGGTAGGCGGTCAGGGGGACCAGCAGGGGCGCCCTCGTGACGGCGATGGCGAGGATGAACGGCGCGGCCGTCGAGAACTCGTCGGCAGGCGTGGTGGCGCGCACCAGGACGGTGAACCCGACGACGAGGGCCGCGCTGGCGGTGGAGGCCAGGAGCGAGTGCCCGACGTTGCGGAGCAGCCCGCGGACCCCGACGTCGGCGTGGCTGCGGGCTGCCCGGCGAGCAGCAGGGTCCAGTGCCAGCATGAGGACCCAGGTGGCGGCCGCGGCGGCCGCTGCTGCCTCGAGCCCCACGGTCCGGGCCCCCACCAGGCCCGCCACCCCGACGAGGGCCACGCGGATGGCGGCCTCGCTGCTCACCAGGCGTGCGTAGCCGGACCAGGCGCGCGAGCCGGCGAGCGCACCGAGGAGGGCGCTCTGGCCCGCGTAGGCCACCACGGCGAGGCACAGGACGACCGTCAGGACCGGCCAGGACGGACCGAGGATGCGCGGGCCCCACAGGAACGAGGTGGCCGCTCCCACCGCCCCCACGGCGGCACCGACGAGGGCACCGACCGGCAGGACCGCGGCACCGGACGTCCCGGGCTCCCGGTTGTCGCCCGCTGCGCTGCTCACCGCCCGGGTGGTCTCGTTCTGCAGCCCGCCGATCGTCCCGAAGGACCAGAAGAGCAGGGACCAGAAGGTCAGGAAGTCCGCGTTGCGCTCCGTGTCGAGGACGTGGCTCGCCACGAGCAGGACCAGGTACCCGGACAGACCACCGAGGAGCGATGCCACCCCCACGCTCGTCGCGCCCTGCCCGGAGATCGTCCTCTGCGGGGGCTCTGAAGTCTGCACGAGGTCGTAGTCTGGCCCATCGCGGGGCCGAACTCGACAGGGCCCCGAGTCCGCCGAACCCGTGAGAGGTCGCTCCATGCCGCTCGAGATCCTCGTCCCGTTCTGGGGCGACCCGGCGATGCTGCGCGAGACCGTGCACAGCGTGCTGGACCAGACCTCCGACGACTGGACGCTGACGGTGGTCGACGACGGCTACCCGGACCCGGCGGTGGCCGAGTTCTTCGCCACGCTCACCGACCCACGGATCACCTACCTGCGCAACGAGGTGAACCTGGGGATCACGGACAACTACCGCCGCTGCGTCGAGCTGGCCCGCGAGGACCTCGTCGTCATCCTCGGCTGCGACGACGTCCTGCTGCCGCACTACGTCGAGGTCGTGCTCGCTGCGCACCGAGCGCGCCCTGACGCGACGATCATCCAGCCAGGGGTCCAGGTCATCGACGAGCGTGGCCGGGTGGTGACGACCCTCGTCGACACCGTGAAGCAGCGGGTCACCATGCCGCGGGGGCGTGGCCGCAGGGTGGTCCGAGGGGAAGCCCTCGCGGCGAGCCTGCTCCGCGCGGACTGGCTCTACTGGCCATCGCTCGTGTTCAAGCGGGAGGCGCTGGCGCAGACGCCGTTCCGGGACGGGCTGCCGATCATCCAGGACCTGGCCCTGGTGATCGACGTCGTCGCCGCGGGCGGGAGCCTGCTGATCGAGCCCGAGGTCTGCTTCTCCTACCGCCGCCACACGGCCAGCGCGTCGTCGGCCAAGCTGCTCGACGGCAGCCGGTTCGCCGGTGAGCTCGAGTACTTCACCCTCGCCGCGGCCCAGATGGAGGCCCTCGGCTGGAAGCGTGCGGCCCGCGCCGCCCGGTGGCACCTGACGTCCCGCGCCCACGCCTTGACGCTCGTCCCCAGGGCTGTCGTCACCGGGAACCGGAGTGCCGCGGGCGTCCTCCTCGGGCACGTCTCGGGCCGGATCCCGGTCGACTGAGTCCGGGCGCGCCGGGGATCCCGAGGGCGCCGGATCGATCGTGAGAGACTGCCTGCGGCCTCCGTGGCCCGCCGCGCCGGACCTGGTGGCGGCTCAGGCGATCCGATGGGAGTGCGACACGTGAGCGAGTCCGACACCAGGGGCGTCCCGGCTCGAGGCGGCGTCTGCCTGGTCACCGGCGGCGCCGGCTTCATCGGCTCAGCGGTCGCCCCTGCCCTCGCCGACTCGTTCGAGCGCGTGGTCGCGGTGGACAACCTGCACCCGCAGATCCACGAGAGCGGACGCCGACCCGAGGGCCTCGACCCCCGGGTGGAGCTCGTCGTGGGTGACGTGCGCGACGCGGCGACGTGGGACGACGTCATCCCCCGTGTGCGCCCCGACGTGGTCGTCCACCTCGCGGCGGAGACGGGCACCGCCCAGTCGCTGGCCGAGTCCACCCGGCACACCTCCGCGAACGTGGTCGGCACGAGCGAGCTGCTCGACGGCCTGCTGCGCCACGACGCGCTTCCGCGTCGGGTGGTGCTGACGAGCTCGCGTGCCGTGTACGGCGAGGGTGCCTGGCGCCGCCGCGACACGGGCGAGGTCTTCTACCCGTCCCAGCGCACCCAGGAGTCCCTCGAGGGCGGCCAGTGGGACGTGCCGGGCGCCGACCCGCTGCCGATGTCTGCGCGGACGGTCTTCCCGGCGCCGGTCAGCGTCTACGGCGCGACCAAGCTCGCTCAGGAGCACGTGCTGCGGGCCTGGGGGAACGCCCTGGGCGTCGACACCGTCGTCCTGCGCCTGCAGAACGTCTACGGCCCCGGCCAGTCCTTGATCAACCCCTACACGGGCATCATGTCGCTCTTCTGCCGTCTCGCCCGCGAGGGCCGGTCCATCCCGCTCTACGAGGACGGCCAGGTGCGCCGCGACTTCATCCTGATCGACGACGTCGCGCGCGCGGTGCACGCCGCCGTCGTCGGCACTGCGCGGATCGGCGAGCCCGTCGACATCGGCTCGGGTGAGGACCAGACCATCGCGCTGGCGGCGCAGCTCATCGCGGAGCACTACGGGGCGCCGGAGCCCCACGTGACGGGCCAGTTCCGTGACGGGGACGTGCGGCACGCCTGGGCGGACGTCGAGCGCGCGGCGCAGCTGCTCGACTGGACGCCTCAGGTGTCCCTGCGTGAGGGCGTGCACCGGCTCGCGACCTGGATCGAGGCCCAGCCGGTCGTTCCCGCGGTCTGAG